>CANQYV010000071.1 GCA_947628165.1 uncultured Clostridia bacterium
ATGTGGCAGACGAGATACCACTTGCCGCCGTCGCAGAGCACCGAATTGTGCCCGGGCGCCATCCACCCGCGCGAGCCGTCGAAGCGGTATCCGCACATTATCATCGTGCCTGTCTTGCAGTCGGGGTCTTCGGCGTCCGTCATCGGTCTGCCGTTTCGGTCGAGATAAGGCCCCTTTATGTCGCGGCTCCTGCCGACCCTTATGTTGTAGTCGCTCGAGAGCGAGCCGTAGGAAACGAAGAGATAATAGTAGCCTGTTTCCCTGTTGAAGCGCACATACGCGCCCTCAACGCCGCCGTCACACCACTTCGGGCGGCAGGCGAGGGAGATGCCGAGCGCGGAGTCGGCGGTCCTGCCGTCGTCAGCCTCCGTTTTGTCGGCGGCGAGCCCCGTTTTGGGGTCGAGCTTTATCATTCGTATCCCGCCCCAGAACGAGCCGAACACCATGTACTGCTCGCCCGTCGCCTCGTCGCACACGAGGTTCGCGTCTATGGCGTTAACGGGGGAGTGAGAGTTCGTCTTGACGACGATGCCGCGATAGCGGAACGGTCCCTCTGGTCTGTCCGATACGGCGAGATATATGCATGAGAGCCTCACGCCGAACGAGGAGTTGGAGCAGTACATGCGGTACTCGTCCCCGACCTTTATTATGTCGGGCGCCCACATCCCGCGCGAGCCCGTCCATGAGAACGCCTCGTCGGGCACCTCTCCGAATACGCCCGTGACATGGCTCCATTCTATGAGATCCGCCGAGCGGTAGACGTTTTTGTGCGTGCAGTAGGCGAAGTATTCACCCGTTTCGGGGTCGCGGAAGACGGCGGGGTCGTGCGCGCCCCACAGCCCGAGCGTCGCCGGGTCGGGAGGCGGCGGAGGAGGCGGGGGAGGCGAAGCCTCGCCGTTCGTCTGCGGCGGAGAAGGCCTGCGCCTGACAGGCATCGGCGGACGGGCGGGCGGCTCCGCGGGATATTTTATCTCGGGCAGCGCGTTTTCTGTACGGTCTGTCATTTCTTTTTCCTTTTTAAAAAGCGGTTTCTTCTATTCAATTTTAACGCATGAGAAAGGTATGTGCAACATTTTTCTGTATAAATCGGATAAATAATCATTTCGGGGCCATTTGTTTTCGCCGTTTCCTTGACTTTGTGCCGCGTTTGGTGGTAAAATATCCACAATCCGCACGCGAAAAGCGGGGCGGACACAAATTCACCGAAACGCCGCGGTATAAAGGCGAAAGAAAAAAGGAGGTAGTCAGTAAAAATGGACAGTACAAACGCAATAAAGGAGGTCGCACTGCGAATTCACGATCTGCGCGAGATACTCGACATTTCCGTGGAAAAAGCGGCGGCGGCGACGGATACGACCGTTGAGCAGTACAACGCATACGAGCGGGGAGAGCTTGACTACTCCTTTACGTTCATATACAAGTGCGCGCAGCTCTTCGGCGTCGACGTCACGGATATCCTCAAGGGCACGAGCCCCAATCTGTCCGAATATTCGGTCACGAGGGCGGGCGGCGGTCTTCCCATCGTCCGCAGAAAGGGGTTCTCATATAACAATCTGGCGCCCCTCTTCAAAAACAAGATTGCGGAGCCGTTCTACGTCAAGGCAAGGTTCTCGGAGGAGGAGCAGACGCAGCCCATTCATCTCTCGACGCATGAGGGTCAGGAGTTCGACTACATAATCAAGGGCAGCCTCAAGGTGCAGATAGGAGAGCACATCGAATATCTGACCGACGGGGACACCATCTACTACGACAGCTCGATGCCGCACGGCATGATAGCCGTCGGCGGTGACTGCGAATTCGTCGCGATAGTCATGAACGCGAAGGGGCTCGCATACGAGTACCCGGAGGGAGAGGGCATCATAATCCGCGCGAAGACAGCCCGCCGCGCGCCGCGCGCCGTCGTCGCGGACGAGTTCGTGGACGTCGACTGCGACGAGAACGGGACGCCCGTGCATATCGAGTTCAAGAACACGGAGCGCTACAATTTCGCATACGATACGGTCGGCAGGCTCGCGAAGGAGCAGCCCGACAAGCTCGCGCTGATTCATCTTGACGCGCATAAAAACGAGCACAGATACACGTTCGCCGAGGTCGACCGCGACGCGAACATGGCGGCGAATTACTTCGTTTCCCTCGGGATAGAAAAGGGCGACCGCGTCATGCTTGTCCTTCGCCGCCACTATCAGTTCTGGACTGCTATCCTGGCGCTTCACAAGATAGGGGCGATCGTCATCCCCGCGACGACGCAGCTGCTCAAAAAGGATTACGTCTACCGCTTCAACGCCGCCGGCATCAAGGCCGTCGTCGCAACGCGGCTCGACGGGGTGACGGACCACATCGACGAGGCGGTCCCCGAGTCGCCGACGCTCGCGCTCAGGATCGCCGCGGGCGGAGATCTGCCGACGCCAGACGGATGGGAAGACTTTGACAGTGCGCTCGCGTCCGGAAAATATTCGGGCGAGTTCCCGAGGACGAAGGACACGCCCGCCGGAAACGACACGATGATAATGTACTTCACGTCGGGCACGACGGGGTACCCGAAGATAGCGGCACACGCGTATACATATGCGCTCGGCCACTACATGACGGCGAGGTATTGGCACAACGTCGACCCGGACGGCATCCACTTCACGATTTCGGATACAGGCTGGGGAAAGGCAGTATGGGGCAAGCTGTACGGACAGTGGCTGTCCGAAACGGCGGTGTTCGTGTACGATTTCGACCGCTTCCACGCCGAGGATATCCTCTCCGTTATAGAGAAATACAAGATAACGACGTTCTGCGCGCCGCCGACGATGTACCGCTTCATGATACGCGAGGATATGTCGAAGTTCGACCTTTCGTCGCTCCAGTACGCGACGACGGCGGGCGAGGCGCTCAACCCCGAGGTATACAACAAATTCCTTGAGGCGACGGGCATTTCCCTCATGGAGGGCTTCGGTCAGACGGAGACGACGCTCGCGATAGGAAATCTCGTCGGCTCGAAAATAAAGCTCGGCTCGATGGGAAGACCGAACCCGCAGTACGATATGGATATAGTCGGACCGGACGGCACCCCCGTTCCCCTCGGCGAGACGGGAGAGATTGTCATCCGCACCGACAGGAGAGTGCCGGTCGGGCTCTTCAAGTGCTACTACCGCGACGAGAAGCTGACAGAGGAGGCCTGGCACGACGGTATGTACCACACGGGCGACACCGCGTGGCGCGATGAGGACGGCTACTACTACTATGTCGGCAGAGTCGACGACGTCATCAAGTCGTCGGGATACCGCATAGGGCCGTTCGAGATCGAGAGCGTCATCATGGAGCTGCCGTATGTGCTCGAGGTCGCCGTCACCGCGGCGAAGGACGAGATACGCGGCAACGTCGTCAAGGCGTCAGTCGTGCTGACGCGCGGCACCGTCGGGACGGAGGAGATGAAGCGCGAGATACAGAACTACGTCAAGGAGCATACGGCGCCTTATAAATATCCCCGCATCGTGGAATTTGTCGAAAGTCTGCCGAAGACGATAAGCGGAAAGATACGCCGCAACGTCATCCGCGGAGAGAGCGAGGAATAACGCGGAGAGATAGGGAACATCCCTTGTTTGTCCTTTTGCCGAAATGAAAATATTATATCCATAAAAGGAGGTAAAACATGGATATTTTAAAACAGATGCTCGCGAATCTGTCAAACTTTGCGCTTTCGGTTCTCGGTAAGCTCCTGTTCGCGCTCATCATCTTTCTTGTCGGCCGCCAGCTCATCAAGCTCGTAAAGAGAATGTTTGAGCGCTCGCGCGCGGCGAAGAACCTGAATGAGTCCGCGGCGGGATTTATCTCAAGCGCGATAAGCATCACGGCAAATCTCATCCTTGTTCTGACAGTTGTGTCCGTGCTCGGCGTCCCGATGACGTCGATAGTCGCGCTGCTCGGCTCCGCGGGACTTGCAATAGGCCTTGCGCTTCAGGGCGGGCTCTCCAACTTCGCAGGCGGCGTGATGATACTCATCTTCCGTCCGTTTGACGTCGGCGACTACATAGTCACGGGCGGCGTTGAGGGCACCGTCACGAAGGTCAGCGTGTTCTACACGACGCTCACGACGCCTGACAACAAGTGCATCGTCGTGCCGAACAGCACAGTCTCGAACAGCACGATCACGAACGTCTCCGCCGAGGACGAAAGGCGTGTCGACATCGCCGTCAGCGTTCCCGCAGGCGTTGACGTCGAGGAAGTCAAAAAGGCGCTCACGGCGGCAGCCGAGGGCGTGAACGTGACAGACCGCGAGGCGCCGACGGCGATCCTCGTCGGCTTCGGCACGGGCAGCTACAACTTTGAGATGCGCGCATGGTGCCGGAACGCGGAATATTGGGACGTAAGATTTGCGCTTCTTGTGAATATTCCCGAAAAGCTTGAAAAAGCCGGCATAGGCATCGCGAAGAGCGCCGTTGTCGTCACGACGAAGGACAAATAAGAAACGAAAAAATAAAGACCGCCGCGCGGCGTGAGACGGAAGACGCAGAGACGCGTCTTTGTCCCGCCGCGCGGCCTTTTTTTGAAAAATCTTTTCCGGCCGCTTGCACATCGGAAAAGTTTGTGGTATGATTTATTTGCAGCTGACCAAAAGGCGGACGTGCGGCGGCAAAAAAGCCGCGCCGCGCATTTTTGCCTTTCGGCAGCAATAAAACCGTGAAGGAGATATGTTTATGAAGTATGAGATCATCGGTGAGCCGCTTCCGGTAGTGATCTGCCATCTCGACGGCGGCGAGACGCTCGTCTCGGAGAAGGGGTCCATGAGCTGGATGTCGCCGAACATGAAGATGGAGACGGTCGCAGGCGGATTTGGCAAGGCGGTCGGAAGAATGTTCTCCGGCGAGGCTATGTTCCAGAACAGGTATACCGCCGAGGGAGGCGAGGGCATGATAGCGTTCGCGTCGAGTTTCCCCGGAACCATAATGGCGTTCGATATCACGCCCGGCTGCGACATAATCGCGCAGAAGTCCGCGTTCCTCGCGTCTGAGGCGGGGGTGACGCTCTCGGTCCACTTCAGAAAGCAGCTCGGCGCAGGTCTTTTCGGCGGAGAGGGATTTATCATGCAGAAGCTGTCGGGACAGGGCACCGCGTTCGTGGAGATAGACGGATACTGCAAGAGATACGATCTCGGCCCCGGTGAGCAGCTCATCGTAGACACGGGTTACCTTGCCGCGATGACGGCGGGAGTGAAGATGGATATACAGTCTGTCGCGGGAATAAAGAACAAGCTGTTCGGCGGCGAGGGCTTCTTCAATACGATCCTCACGGGTCCCGGCACGGTCTGGATACAGTCCATGCCGATATCGGCGGTCGCCGGCGCGCTCTCGGTATTCATGCCGGGCAAATAATAAAGTAAAATAAAAAAATTTCGGGGAGAGAAACCTTAAAAACGGTTCCTCTCCCCGAAATGTATTTAAAATACCTCACGCGCGGCGGAGCGCTTTTATTATCGCCGAGGGCTTCGGCGGGGTGCCGTAGAGAAGGACGCCCATCCTGTATATCTTTGCCGAGACGTAGCCTATGAGGAAAACGGAGGCGGCAAGGATAGAGACCGATATCGCTATCTCATACGCAGGAACGGAGCCCATCGCGATGCGGGTGAACATTGCCATAGGCGAGGTGAACGGAATGTATGAGCAGATGCGCATGATGAGAGAATCCGTGTCTCCCGTGGACATTGCGAATACCACAACCAAAAGGCCTATGACAAAGAGCATCACGATCGGCATTGAGGCGGTGTTGAGCTCCTCAAGCTTCGAGACCGTGGAGCCTATCGCGCCGAACATGAACGCGAAAACGAGGAAGCCGAGCAGGAAGAAGAGGAGCATGTAGAAAAACAAGGACGTCGGCATATCGAAAACAGAGCGTATCAATTCGTTTTCGACCCAGAATGACTCGTTGACTTTAAAGCAGAGGAGCGCCGTGCCGAAGACTGCCGCGATCTGCGAGAGCCCCGCGATGCAGGCGGCGAACACCTTGCCAAACATCATGGAGACCGGGTCTGTGCTCGTGACTAGAAGCTCCATTGCGCGCGAGCTTTTCTCGCTCGCGACTGACGTCGCGACCATCTGACCGTAAACAAGGATGACGATATAGAGTGCGTAAACCATGATATAGGTGTAGATGAGCGTCGCGACGAAGTCGCCGCCGTTCGATTCGCCGAGAGTCACGGTCTCACATTCTATCTCGGCGGAGAGGATGCTTTCTGCCTCCTCGGGTGAGATGCCCGCGCTCGTCATGGCGCTCACGGTGTAAAGGGAGCGGAGAACGTCCTGCGCGACGGAGGGATTGACGTCAAAGAATGACTCCTTCGTCGAATAGTATGTGAAGCTGAGAAGCGAGTCGAGCGCGAAGGCGCATTCGGCGTCGCCGTCGGAGACGCTCTTTTTTGCCGCGTCTATGTCATCGGCGGACTTGACGTTGTAGTCCGGGAAAGCGGAAGAAAACGAACCGACGACGGCGGGCTCTATATCGTCGGGCGCCGAGACGAGCATCAGAGGAAGCTCGTCTCTGTTGATCTCGTCGGAACCGTCTCCTTCTTCGGTGCCGTCTGCTGAGTCGTCACCGAAAATATCCGTGACGAGGGCGGCGGCGCGCGGGAAGAAGAGAACGGCGGCAATCGCGATGACGAGCACTACCGTCACGGCGACAAATACCTTGTTTGTGAAATATCCCCTCAGCTCAAAGCTGAGGATAGTGCGGAAGCGTTTCATTTTTTTACCTCCTATGATGCGTATTCGACGAATATGTCGTTGAGAGACGGCTCCTTTACGGCGATCTCGTCGATGTCAAATGAGCGGGTGAGGGCGGACATCAGCTCCGCCTTTCGGTCGGGAGAGGGCAGCGTCAGCGTCGCCGAGACGCCGTCCCCGTCCGATTCAAACGTGACGTCCGAGGGGAGGGCGGCGCGCAGCTTTTCAAGCTCGCGGGAGCGGACGGTGAGCCTGTTTCGCGGATACGAATGCTTGATCTCGCCGAGATCGCCCGAAAGAACGACGTTTCCGCCGTGAAGTATCGCGATGGCGTCGCAGAATTCCTCGATATAGTTCATCTGATGGCTCGAAAATATCACGAGGCGTCCGTTGCATATTACCTCGCGGACGACGTCCTTCAAAAGGCGCGCGTTCACGGGGTCGAGGCCGGAAAACGGCTCATCGAGGATGACGATGTCGGGGTCGTGGGCAAGAGCGGTCACGAGCTGTATCTTCTGCTGATTGCCCTTCGAGAGCGTGTCGAGCCTCTTGTCCCTGTATTCAGACATCCCGAGCCGCACGAGCCATTTGTCGACGGAGGACGCGGCGTCCTGCTTTTTCATTCCGTGCAGCTCGGCGAAATATACGAGCTGGTCGAATATCTTTTTCTTCGGGTAGAGCCCGCGTTCCTCGGGCAGATATCCGAAGCCGACCTTTTTGTAGTCGATGGGGGCGCCGTCAAGGAGTATTTGCCCGCCGTCGGCAGGGAATACGTTCATGAGGATGCGGATAGAGGTCGTCTTGCCCGCGCCGTTGCGGCCGAGCAGCCCGAACGCGCTGCCGCTTTCGGCGGAGAACGAAACGCCGTCGAGCACGAGCTTTTCGCCGAAGCTCTTTTTTATCTCGCAGAATTCAAGCTTCATATTTCTTTCCTTTCTTTATCTGTTATCTGTTTCCGAAAAAGGAGACAACTTTTTTTATCGACATAACGGTAAATGCGACCGCCGCGATGATGCGTACGGCAAGGGGCACGCGCCTGCTCTCCCCGAGCAAAAGACTGCCGTCAAATATTATCTCAAGAAAAAAATCAAACAGTATTTCCATGATGTCTTCCTCATGTGTGATATCAATATGATATCGCAATGTTATCATAAAGTCAAGAGGCCGAAAAAATATTTTTTTGGCGTCAATTTTGCGTCTCGTTCCGTTGCTACAATAATATCACGCAGTCAAAAGATTGTCAATAGAGATTATAAAATTTTATCAAAAAAGTTCGTGCCCGCGTGGAGAAAAAGGACGCGGCGGGAATTTTGACTTTTTTGCGATATAGGTATTGACAACGGCTGTCGGTGTATGATATAATACCCGATGTTCAGAAGAGATATTGCGGAATTGTGTAATGGCAGCACGACAGACTCTGACTCTGTTTGTGAGGGTTCAAATCCTTCTTCCGCAGTAAAAACGGGGTCGCCGCAAGGCGACCCCGTTTTTACTGCGGAATGTCGGTGAATGGAGCCTCGTGAGTTTCCGCTCGACAGGCAAACAAACCTAAGAATCGAACGCGCGGAAAACTCACGACTTTCCGAGCGTTAAGCGAGGAAAGTTTCAAATCCTTCTTCCGCAGTAAAAACGGGGTCGCCGCAAGGCGACCCCGTTTTTTGCTGCGGAAGCCGGTGAATGGAGCCTCTGTGAGTTTCCGCTCGACAGGCAAACAAACCTAAGAATCGAACGCGCGGAAATCTCACGACTTTCCGAGCGTTAAGCGAGGAAAGTTTCAAATCCTTCTTCCAAACCTCTCCGATTCAGCGGAGAGGTTTCTTTGCGGTGCCCTTTTGTACTGCGGAAGTTGGTGAATTAATCCTCGTGAGTTTCCGCCCGAAAGACAAACAAACCTGCCTCCCAACCGCGCGGAAATCTCAGACTTTCCGCATCCTTGACGCGGCAGAATCTTGCTCTATGAAACAGACGATTTCACGCTTTCGTTTCCTTTTGCAATAGTGAAAAAACGGAGCAGCTCCCCACCGGATTCCGGCATTCCTCGTTTCATCCATTCAATCATCCAACCAAATATCCCATATGCCCAAAACGATTTCATGTACGCCTCGACGTTTGCCATTTCGGGAGTAATTTTAATGGCGTTAAGAATTGTCTCCTGCATGATCGATGCCATTCCCGCTTGATACAGAATGGTATAAAACTCTTTATGTGCCCTGTAAAAATCAAATAAAGAGGGAAAAAGCGTTTCCGGCGAAGATTCAGGATTCGTTTCGTAGAGCCTCCCCCATTCGTTAATGAGCCGATCGGATTCTTCTTTCAAAATATCCTCTTTTGTTTGGAAATTACGGTAAAATGAAACTCTGCCGACCTGCGCTTTCTGCGTCAGTTCGGTTATCGAGATAAGAGCGATAGATTTCTCTTTCAAAAGCTCTAACAGGGCATTTGTGATTTGGCACTTTACATATGTATTCTTTTGCTCGTTGTTCATGCTCATGAGCCGATACAAACCTCCGCAAGCTGTATCATTTTCGACAAAACACTTGTTTCATCGACGATTATATGATACACTTGCATCAACGCATTGTCAAGGAGGGGCGTATGAAAAAAATGATAAAAATACTTGGAGCTGTCCTATTAGTGATTATTATCGCAGCGGCGGTTCTCATATTCAAAGGGCTGAATGACTCGAAAAAATCCTCTGTAAAGCTTGAATATTACAAGGATTTTATATCCTCCGCTCCATTGGAACAGAAATATTCTCAGCTTGGCCCGTATGAAGTAACTAACAAAGATTTTCCGTCAGAAAACACGTCGATCCGAAAATATCGGTTCTGGTATCCTGTCGAACTTGAAACAACAGATCAACAATACCCGGTTATTATCGCTGTCAATGCCAGCGGGACGCCGGCATATAAATATGAGGCGTGGTTTGGACGCCTTGCCTCGTGGGGTTTTGTGGTCGTCGGAAACGAAGATCCTCAAACAGGCACAGGAGAGACAACTTCGATCACACTTGACTATGTGATTAATCTGCCGGAGGATCATATCCTCTACGGCAAGCTTGATGCCCAAAATATAGGCATTGTTGGCTTCTCACAAGGAGGGGCCGGAGCATTGGCCGCCGTGACGGAATACGAGAATGGAGCCATTTACAAAGCATTGTTTACAGGAAGCGCCGCATATCCGGTACTTGCGGGAAATATGGGGTGGCATTACGATGTGTCGAAGGTGCATATTCCGTATTTTATGGCAGCAGGAACGGGGAAATCCGATGATAACGGAGCAAAGGATCCCGGTAAAGAATATGCAGGGGTTGCGCCGCTGTCTTCTTTGATTGAAAACTATAATCTGATTTCCGACGATCATTTCAAAGTCCGGGGAAGAGCGGCGGGAGCGGAACATGAAGATATGCTTGCCCGCAG
>CANQYV010000072.1 GCA_947628165.1 uncultured Clostridia bacterium
GACAATAGTTCAGCTTTCCAATCTTCACTTTGTCAAAGAGGTCGGCATACTCAGTGATACAGTGCAGCACCTCATAAGTGACAAGCACCGGCTCAAACGACACCCACGTTTTGATTCCTGCGGACTTCGCCTCTAAAAGCTCTTTTAGTCGGAGCCGAGGATTACATGCTTTTGGCTCCGCTGTCTTGGCCTCATCAGTGTTGCAGGAAATTGTCACGCCAAACCAATCATCACGGTCAAGCAAATCAAAATCGCGTCTGCCATCGCCTTTAGTGAGTATTTGCACATGATTTCCCGTCTCTTTGAGCAGTTTGATTATTTCGCGCGTTGCCGTGCTGTCATATCCGGTAGGATACGGATCGCACGCAAAGCAGAGATGTATAAGCTTGTCTGTTATGCGTTCGCGTTCGATTTGGCGGCGCGTTTCTTCAACGATATTCGGGCGCGCTTCAATATGTGTATGAAACGCTTCCCGGTCACGATGCAAAACGGAAGGAGCAAAGCAATAGTAGCATCTATGCGGGCAGCCCGTGTAAATGTTGAGCGCATAATCGCCGTATTCTTTTGCCGCCCCTTTTGGGGTATATATTGGTTTCATCGCTGTATCTCCTATCCTGCCATCTCTTCGTGCAGCTCGCGCATTGTGTCAGCGTGCGGCGTCGTGCACATTTCCGGCAAATTTGCTCTTACAAGTGCTTCCGCGAGAGGCGGGCACACTGAATTGCCTACCTTTGCGACCTGCTCCGCACGCGGTATCGGCGTGCCGTCTGCGTATCGGTCAATGATATAATCGTGTGGGAACCCCTGTGCGTCATACATTTCGCGCGGCGTCAGCATACGCAGACCGATGTCCGCGATCATGTATTGCTCGGCACCGACTGCAAGCAGCAGTATGTCGTCATCCTCCAGTGCATACCCGCAGTATGTATTAAGCATGTCCCGCACCTCCGGCCAGTGCCCGAGGTCTGATGCATTGTCTCTTTTGACGATAACGGTTTTGACGAGCGCAAACTGTCCCGTTGCTGCCGTGATAGTCATGAGCGGGTCCCGAAGACTTTGCCCCTTGTCCTGTCCTTTGAAGTGGGCGAGATATACGGCGCATAAACCTTCACGGTCGCGCGTTGTCATCGTCGCGTGCGGTTCCGTGACGGGCGTCATGCCGTCGTGGCCAAAATATTTAGTCAGATACGCCGACATAAGGCCGTACCTGTTCGCGGCATCAAGCGTCATAAGCGGCGCTGTCACGGACTGCCCGCGCACTTCGCGGCACGACTGCTCCGCATGGTACTGTATGAGCGCAGGAGTCACCAACATATGAGCGCCGACCGATGTGACGGTTGATAACGGCGACCTCAAACTCTGCGGAGCATTATCAAATTTGCACTGCACTATATACGGCTCCGCGCACCGCAGCACGAACTTGTCGAGCCCACGCGCGATGCGGCGCATTGTGTTGGCCGCAAGCGGGCGCTGTACCGACAGCCCGTATATGCGCTTGATATCTGCCTTACCGTCAAATATCGACGGGCACGGCATAGAGAAGTCGATTACTTCATAGGCGGCACTCCACGGCTTATATCTGCCCGCTCGAACGTCTTCGCTGTCACGCGGCGCGTGCGTCCTCTCGGGCCATACTATTTTCTTTCCGTCACATCGAGCAACGAGACAGAAGCGTGTCCGTATAGTTGCCGCGCCGAAATCGGCGGCACAGAGCTCGCGCGTCTCGATTATATATCCGAGCGCCTCAAGCTGACCGCGCCATTTGCGGTACGTCTGTCCTGCTTTTGACTTTACGGGACGTCCTTTTCGGACGGGTCCCCATGTTACAAACTCGGGGACGTTTTCGAGCATTATCACGTCGGGACGGACGGTTCCGGCCCATCTGAGCACCATCCACGCGAGCCCGCGGATGTGACGGTCTACAAGCGCCGCTCCTTTTGCGCGCGAGAAGTGCTTGCAGTCCGGCGAAAACCACGCAAGGCGAACGTGACGCCCGCGCGTGACCGCTGCGGGGTCTATCATGCGTATGTCCTCGCGGAAGTGTTCCGTGAATGGGTGATTGCGCTTGTGCAGCAGTATTGCCGCCTCGTCATGGTTTATCGCTATGTTTACGGGGTGTCCCGTTGCAAGCTCGATACCGGTCGACGCCCCGCCGCCTCCGGCGAAACAGTCGACGTATATATCATCAAGTATTCCGATTTGTTTTTCCATTTCACATGCTCCCCTCTAACTAAATTTCTGAGACGATATCTCCGTATATATCGCGCATTGTTTTTCCGTCAACGCGCGGAATATAGTCTGCAAACGGTGTGCTTCGATACAGCGCACGATTGTTGCACCATCTCTGCAAATCGCGTAGAATTGGCGGCGCTGTCGGCTTACGATATATTCGCACGTCCGGCATATAACCGAGTCGCTGTATTTCTTTTATCCGATATATATCATCGGCTATGTCGGTGTCGTAGTTTGTGAGCATATATACAATCGCTTTGCGGTCATTAATTCCGCTTTTTCGTTTGTAAATTTCCAAGCCTTGTCGAATAGCCGTTTCATTTTTCATGAAATCAAACGCAAAATGAACGGCTTTGATTTTTACCTTACAGAGCGCATTCGCAACTTCTTCTGTCACAAATCGTGCATCTAACCCCTGCGTAAAATCGACTTCAGCGCCGCTTTCGGCGAGCTGCCGCAAGAGGTCAATCCTTTCTCGGCAGGCGAGCAAGTTAGGGTCGAGCAGCTTGATTTTTTTCTGCCCGCGCCAAAACTCTGATAAATCCGCAACTTTATGACTGCATCGTCCTTCTTTTGGTGTCACAACACAGAAAGAACAGTCGTTGCAACAGCCCCGCGTTAAAAAGCCATACGCAGTATCATGTGTTAGGCTCGGGTATAAGCTGTAATCGGGATATATGTGTTCAATTTCCTCCGGCAACGCTCCGTCACGCTCTTTATGGTATACTTCCCGCCCATCCTCAATATCTATTGCAAAGCCGGTGCCACCGTATATGATTTCATCGGCCATTATGGGTGTGTCCGGCATTTGCGTGTATTCGTCGCCAAAAACTTTGCTTACATATACGCGGTCGTAGTATGCGAGCGGAAACCACATCTCGACATTATCTCCATGCGCCTTATGCCAAGCCGATATCTTCATGAGGGCGAGGTTCGGAAATTTGGGGCGTTTACGGTAATTATCTGCATCAAGTAGTCCTATGTTCATACATCAACTCTCATCAAATACTAAAAATCACATCTCTACTAAATTAAAGCAAACTGAATGAGAATAAAAAAATTGTGCAGAAAAGCAAAATCGCTTTTCTGCACTTAATTATACTGCTCGCCGCCGTATCGGTTTATTGTCCGAAAAGACCGACTGCAATATACATTAAAAAATAAAAAAACAACCGTGGACGGAAACGAAAAATTATGGTACAATCAAAGAAAGGACAGATGTGACAACTTCACGGAGGCAGGCATGAACACGAAGGACAGAGGAGCATACCTGAAAAAAATAGAGGAAACGATTGCGAACGGTCGTTTCAAGGACAACTGGGAGTCGCTTTCGCAGTACCGCGAACCCGAATGGTACAGGAATGCGAAATTCGGCATCTTCATCCACTGGGGCGTATACAGCGTTCCCGCGTTCGGCAGCGAGTGGTATTCGCGCGGGATGTATATCAAGGGAACACGCGAGTTTGAGCATCATGTAAAGACATACGGTCCGCAGTCGGAGTTCGGCTACAAGGATTTTATACCCATGTTCCGCGCAGAAAAATTCGACCCCGACGAATGGGCAGAGCTCTTTTCGCGCGCCGGCGCGAAGTACGTCGTCCCGGTGGCGGAGCATCATGACGGATTTCAGATGTATAAAAGCGAGCTGTCGGATTGGTGCGCGGCGGACATGGGGCCGTGCCGCGACGTGCTCGGCGAGCTGAAGCGTGCCGTTGAGGCGCGCGGAATGAACATCTGCGCCTCGTCTCACAGAATAGAGCACTGGTTTTTCATGGGACACGGGAAGGAGTTCGACTCCGACATAAAGGAGCCGCTGAAGCTCGGCGATTTCTACTGGCCCTCAATGCCGGAGCCCGATCATCAGGATCTGTTCAGCAAGCCTTACCCGTCTGAGGAGTTTTTGACGGACTGGCTGCTCAGGTGCTGCGAGATCGTTGACAGGTACAGTCCGAAGCTCGTATACTTCGACTGGTGGATACAGCACAGCGCGGCAAAGCCGTATCTGCAAAAGTTTGCGGCGTATTACTACAACAGAGCGGAAGAGGAGGGCTACGAGCCCGTGATCTGCTACAAGCACGACGCGTTTGCGTTCGGATGCGCGACCGTTGACGTCGAGAGAGGGCAGTTTGCGGAATGCAAGCCTTACGTCTGGCAGACGGATACGGCGTGCGCGCATAACTCGTGGTGCTATACCGAGGGCAACAGGTACAAGAACCCCGTCGACATAGTCCGCGATATGGTCGACATAGTAAGCAAAAACGGATGCCTGCTGCTGAACGTCGGCCCGAGAGCCGACGGCACGATAACGGATGAGGACAAGAATATCCTTTATAGGATCGGCGATTGGCTGCGTGACAACGGAGAGGGCATCTACGGCTCGCGCCCGTGGAGAGTTTCCGCGGAGGGTCCGACAGAGATACCGGAAGGGCAGTTCACGGACGGAAAGCACAAGGATTTCACCGGTGACGACGTGAGATATACCTGCCGCGGCGGGAACATATACGCGTTCGTGCTCTCGTACCCCGAAACGGGCGAGGTCAAATTCCCGGCGCTCGGAGAAAGAGACGCGTCGTCAAAGCCGAATTTCCACGGCATAATAAAGCGCGTGTCGGTGCTCGGGTCTGACGAGGAGCCCGAATGGGAGCGCGGCGAAGAGGCGCTCTTTGTAAAGACGAAAACCGTCAGCAGCGATATGCCCGTATGCTTCCGCATAGAGGTCGAATAAAAACCGCCGCCGGTACATAAATGCACCGGCGGCATTTCTTCAATATAAAGGCGGCTTCAGAACAGGTTGAGCGGAGCCTCAAGCAGCATTCCGTGCGGGTCAAGCTCCGTTGTTCCGTAAAACTGAGCGACATCGTCGGAATGAAAACTTTTAACAAGGTCTGCCTGCGTCGCTAAGATAGGCATGAATTTGTTTCCCGAAACGACAAAGTGCTCGAGCAGCTTAACGTCTATTATAGTGAGAGCTTCCGCAAAATGCCGCGTCGTCTGGATATCCGAGGCGGACGGCACCGCAAGTCCGTTCGGATGGTTGTGGGCGATGACTACCATTGAAGCCTGTTGAGCCATAATGTCGTCGAGAAGCGGGCGATATTGAAGGTGCGCGGAGTTGATCGAACCCTCGAACAGCCTGCGGCAGCATATCATTCGGTAGGCGGAGTCGAGCATCATGATGTAGACGACCTCGTTTGTCTCGCCGACAAAGCGGGAGGCGAGATACGCGCCGATAGGACCTACGCAGTTAAACTGTATCTTTTTCGGATTGTTCTTTTCGCTGAAGTAAAGACGGGCGAGCTGCGGTATGAGCTTTAGGAGGATCGCGGAGTTCTCGCCGATTCCGTCCACAGACATAAGGTCGTTTATGTTCGCGTCGAAAACGGCAGCCAGCGAACCGAATTTGTCAATGAGGGCGTGCGCCGTCTCGTTCGTGTCCCGCCGCGGGATAGAGTAGAAAAGCAGAAACTCAAGGACGTTGTGAGGCTCAAAATTCAAAAGGCCCTCTTTGAGAAATCTGTTGCGGACACGCTGCCTGTGTTCCTCGTGCATGGCGCGGCACCTCCCTTTCAAAAGCGCCGTCCCATATAAGGGATTCGGCGCGGTGCGGCAATAACTGCCAAGTTTATTTTACTATAAGGGACGAAAAAAATCAAGCTCCCTATGGTATTGACTTTAATAAAAAATAAAAAGAGGGCGGCCGCCCTCTTTTTTTATTCCTCAAGATGCTCGATGCCCTGACTTATGATCGTCCTTACATGGCCGTCCGCGAGCGAGTAGAACACGGATTTGCCGACGCGGCGGCTTTTTACCAGCTTGTTGCGCTTGAGTATCCCGAGCTGATGCGAAACGGCGGAGTCTGTCATGCTGAGCGCGGCGGCGAGGTCGCAGACGCAGACCTCCGCTTCAAACAGCACAAAGAGGATGCGGATGCGCGTCGAGTCTCCGAATATCTTGAAGAGCTCGGCAAGGTCGTAGAGCTCGTCCTCATCGGGCAGCTTTTCGTTTACGATGGCGAGCAGGTCGCCGTGTGTTTCAACGTCGTCGCAGCGGTCGATTCTTTCGGTTTCCTTTTCGTATGCCATTATGCGGCCTCCTTTTTGTGACTTCCGGCTCCCGTGTGAAGCGCGCGTATCGCGTTGCAGACGGCGAGCACCATTACGCCTACGTCGGCGAAAATTGCCGCCCACATTCCGGCAACGCCGGAGGCGACGAGCGCGAGGCAGAGCAGTTTCACGCCGATGGAGAGGACGATATTTTCCTTCACTATCGCCATCGCGGTCCGCGCTGTCTTTATCGCTTCGGCAACGCGGCGCGGGTCGTCGTCCATCAGGACGACGTCGGCGGCCTCTATCGCGGCGTCCGAGCCGAGCGCGCCCATCGCGATGCCGATATCGGCGCGCGCGAGCACGGGTGCGTCGTTTATACCGTCGCCTACAAAGGCGACCTTACCGTCCTTTTCCGAGGCGATGAGAGCCTCTATCTTCTCCACCTTATCAGCGGGGAGAAGCTCGCAGTACGCTTCCTTTATTCCGAGCTCCTCCGACACGGGGATGCCTACCGACGAGTTGTCACCCGTCAGCATTACGACCCTGTCGGCGCGGGCGCGGTAAAGATCGGAAACGGCGTCTTTCGCGGTCGGCTTGACCTCGTCAGAGATGAGAATATGACCCGCGAACACGCCGTCGACGGCGACGTTGACGACGGTGCCGATGCCGGAGCAGGCGACGGGGGACGCGCCGACGCGTGCCATCAGCTTTTCGTTGCCGACGGCGACCTCTTTTCCGTCGACAATGGCGACGACGCCTTCGCCCGAAAACTCGTTCACGTCTCCGAGAAGCGACCTGTCGACGGGCTGTCCGTATGCGTCCGCAATGCTTTTCGCTATCGGATGCGATGAGGAAGACTCGGCGTATGCCGCAAGGCGAAGGAGTTCCTTTTCGTCAATCGTGTTGTGATGTATGCCCGAGACGGAAAACGTGCCCTTCGTGAGCGTGCCCGTCTTATCGAAGACGACGGTCCTGACGCGGGCGAGCGTTTCCATGTAATTCGAGCCCTTTATGAGGATGCCGAGTGAGCCCGCGCCGCCTATGGCGGCGAAGAACGTGAGCGGTATCGAGATTACGAGCGCACACGGGCAACTTATGACGAGGAATGAGAGGGCGCGGTAGAGCCATTTTGAAAAGTCGGCATTTCCGCCTGTCAGAATGCCTAACACGGGAGGGATGACGGCGAGCGCGAGCGCCGCGGCGCATACGGTCGGCGTGTAAACGCGGGCAAACTTCGAGATGAAGTCCTCGGAGTGCGATTTTTTCGCGCTCGCTCCTTCGAGCAGCTCGAGTATCTTTGACGCGGTGGATTCGCCGAAAGGCTTTTCGGTGCGGACGGCGATAAGACCTGACACGTTGACGCAGCCGCCCGAGACTATGTCTCCGACGCGGACCGTGCGCGGGACGGATTCGCCCGTGAGCGCCCGCGTGTCGACGGAGGAGCCGCCGCGGACGACTATCCCGTCTATCGGTATCTTCTCTCCGGGATAGACGATTATGACGGAGCCGACGGGAACCTCGTCGGGGGAAACCGTCTCGACTGAGCCGTCCTCATGCTCGAGGTTTGCGCTGTCGGGGCGAATGTCCATCAGATCGCCGATGCTCCGTCTGCTCTTTCCGACGGCGACTGACTGGAAGAGCTCGCCCGTCTGGTAAAAGAGCATGACGGCGACGCCCTCGGTATATTCGCCGAGCGCTATCGCGCCGACCGTTGCGACGGCCATCAAAAATTTCTCGTCAAACGGCTGAAAATGTATGACGCCGTAAACCGCGCCTATGAGAATATCGTATCCGACGGTGATGTACGCCGCGGCGAGCAGCGCCATGCGGATGAAATTATACGGCGCCGTCTCGGGCATTATCATTGCCGCCGCCGTGAGCACGGCAGCGGCGATTATGCGGCAGAGCGTCCGCTTTTGTTTTTTATTCATACATATATCTCGCAGTCACGGTCGGCGCGCTTGCAGTTTTTGCAGACGGACTTCATAACGTCGCGGGGGTCGGCTCCCTCGTCGAATTCGACGGACATTTTAAGCGTCATAAAGTTGACGGCGGCGTCGGCAACGCCTTCCGTATTCTTTGCGGCGCTCTCCATTTTTTCGGCGCACATCGGGCAGTCAACATCGATCTTGTAAATTTTCTTCATATGGGCACCTCACTCTTTTATATTTTCATTTGAACAATCGTTCAAATGAATGAGTTATTTTTTGCTCCCATAAAGGGAGCTCATCTTTTCTGTTATTATAATACGCCGACGGACGGCGTTTGTCAAGAGGTTTTTTCAAATTTGTTTTCAAATTCTTTTTGGCGGTGCGCGCAAAACGCGGGAGAGCGGCTTTAAAACCGCTCTCCCGAAAGGATCATTTTCTCTTCGCGTTCTTGTCGATAGCCTCCCAGAGGCCGTTCAGGTACGTCGCGCCGAGCGCGCGGTCGTAGAGGCCGTAGCCCGGCATTGCGACCTCGTCCCATATCATGCGGCCGTGGTCGGGGCGGATCGGCCCGTCAAAGCCCGTCTCGTAGAGGGCGCGCATGATCTCGTACATGTCGAACGTGCCGTCCGAGGACAGGTGCGCCGCCTCCTCGAAATCGTCGGGTGAGTTGAACTTGAGGTTGCGGACGTGGGCGAAGTGGATGCGCCCCTCGAGGGACCTTATCATGTCGGGCAGGTCGTTTTCGAGGTTCGTGCCGTATGAGCCGGAGCAGAACGTGACGCCGTTGTGGACGTCGTCCACCATCTCCATCATGCGGAGGATGTTTTTCTTGTTGATTATGATGCGCGGCAGCCCGAAGATGCTCCATGCCGGGTCATCGGGGTGTATCGCCATTTTGATGTCGTATTCGCGGCAGACGGGCATGATGCGTTCGAGGAAGTATTTGAGGTTCGAGAACAGCGCCTCGTCGTCAACGGTGCTGTAAAGCTCGAAAAGCTCCTTGACGTGCGCGAGCCGTTCGGGCTCCCAGCCGGGCATGACGGTTCCGTTTGAATTTTCGCTGACGTTTGAGAACATCTTCTCGGGGTCTAGGGCGTCGACGGCTGCCTGCGTGTAGGCGAGGACTGTCGAGCCGTCGGGGCGGCGGCGCGCAAGCTCGGTGCGCGTCCAGTCAAAGACGGGCATGAAGTTGTAGCAAACGAGGTGTATGTCCGCCTCGCCGAGGCGGCGCAGCGTCTCGATGTAGTTGTCTATGTAAACGTCGCGGTCGGGCGTGCCCGCCTTTATCGCGTCGTGGACGTTTACGCTCTCGATTCCCGCTATCGTGAGTCCCGCCGCCTCGACCTCGGCTTTGAGCGAGGCGATAGCCTCGCGCTCCCATACTTCTCCGGGCTTTGTGTCGTAAAGTGTCGTTATAACTCCCGTAACGCCCGGGATCTGTCTTATCTGCGAAAGGGTAACGGTGTCGAATTTCGAGCCGTACCATCTTAATGTCATCTGCATATGTTCTGCCTCTTTGTGTTAGCGGTTTTATTGATTTAATCTTACCACATCCGTCCGAAAAGTCAAGTGCACACGGCAATCGCTTACGAAAAAGAAAAAAAGGGAGAGCAGATATAGGCAAACGAATAAAAGTGTGGTATGATAAA
>CANQYV010000073.1 GCA_947628165.1 uncultured Clostridia bacterium
TTGTTGTTCTGTTTTCAAGGTTCTCACTGCCCCGGAGCTTCCGCTCTCGCCGACAGCTTTGTTAGTATACCACTTTCCACCCCTCCCTGTCAACACTTTTTTTGAAATAATTTTGATTTGTGAAAAATGCCCTTTAAATCATTCTGTTTTTCTTTCTTCGAGCAACGATTTGCACAACTGTTTTGAGCAAAAACCGATTTTACAATAAATTCGGCATCATAATTTGACACCGTTCGCCTCCCGGCGGGTATATTTCTCATTTTCGGTTTCGTACCGATATCTGGCGAAAAAGAAAGGCGCACTTCATATTCTGTCGTGCGCTGTAAATTGTTTTGTTTGAAATATGTCAGACCCAGCCTCCGAAACGGTGCTTCGGCATCTCGGGATTCCTCGCGTCGACATCCCTTCCGAGAAATACATCGACCGCGTTCTTCTTAAATTCCTCTGCCGTATCTTCCGGAAGAAGCGCATATCCCTCGCCGAGATTGGCGGGTCTTGCGTGCGGCGAATGCGCGTCGCTGCAAAGGAAGTGTACGAGTCCCCATTCGATATATTTCTTTATCGTCGCCGCAATCTTTCCGCGGCGAATCAGGGATGTCGAATTCACATGAGCGAGCGCGCCTTCCGAGACCCAGTCGTAAAGCATCGTCGGGTCGTCGGAGATGTATTTATATCTCTCGACATGCGCGATTATAGGCGTCAGCCCGAGGCAGCGGATATCGTACAGCACATCGGCGACGTTCGGCGGCATATGGAGCGTCGGAAGCTCTATCAAAATATAGTCCGTTCCTTCAAAAGCCAATTGGCGAAGATCGAGAGACGGCAGCGCCGACGAAAAATGGACCTCCGCTCCGAGCTTCCCCGCTATCTTGAGACCTTTCTCCTTAACGGCGGCGACCGTTTTTTTATAGGCAGCCTCACGCCGTTCGGTGAATTTCTCAAGCGTGTCCCGCTCGTAGTAAAAATGCGGGGTGAACATGACCGCAGCGGCACCGCATGACGCCTCCTGCTCAAGGAGCGCGACGGTCACGTCCGTATCCTTTGCGCCGTCGTCTATGCCCGGCAGGATGTGGCAGTGCAGGTCGACAAGCGGTGCGCTCATTTGTCGCTGCTCGATTTGCGCCTGCCGGTGTCGTAATACTCGTAGGAGTACGAGTAATAATATCCGTCCTTGCGGCTGCTCTTCTTTGTATTGTAGCCGTTTATAACGACGCCGAGCAGGCGCGCATTCACGGCCTCAAGGTTCTTTTTCGAGAGCTGCGCACCCTGTATGGTAGTGACACCGGGGCGCACGACCATGAGCACGCCGTCAACAAAGCGGCTGAGGACCGCGGCGTCTGTAACGACGGTCACGGGAGGAGTATCGACTATTATGCAGTCCGCATATTTTCCGAGCATGTCCATAAGCGACTTCATCTTCGGTGAAGCCAGCATTTCGGCAGGGTTCGGAGGAATAGGACCCGCGGGAAGCAGCACAAGGTTAGGCTGTGGGAGCGGAATCAGAGCGTCCTTCCATTCGGCGGAGCCTGTGAGAAGGCTCGTGATACCGGCATGGCTTTTTGACCTGTGCATATGGAGGTAGCGCGAGAGCGTTCCCTTTCTGAGGTCGGCGTCGACAAGAATGACCTTCTTACCCGCCGCAGCCATGGTTATGCCGAGATTGATAGCGACGTTGCTCTTGCCTTCGTTCGGGACGGAGGAAGTTATCATTATAGACTTGCACTCTGACGTCGCCGACATAAACTCAAGGTTCGTTCTCAGCGACTTGTACGACTCTGTAAACTGGAACGGCGCGTTGTCGCCTACCTGAAGAAGCTCGCGGTTGGAGCTGTGATGCTTATTTGCCATTTGTCGTCTCCTTCTCGAAATACGGGATTACGCCTATAACTGTCATTCCGAGATATTTTTCGACGTCGTTTTCGGAATTTATTTTGTTGTCAAAGAGATGCGCCACAACAATGATGCCGATCGAAAGAACAATACCGAGGATACCCATTATGGCCGTGTCGCGCATAACGTGGGGCGAAACGGGGGACTCATTCGGACGGGCATCCGAAACGACCTTTACCGAGCCTGCCTCAGCCGCGTCCTTTATCTTTTCGGGCGCAATTTTGAGTATGCTCGCACATATCTCTCTTGAAAGATTGACGTCCTCGGTCGTCACTGTAACGCGCATTATCTGCGTATCGTTTACAGATGAGACGGAAACAAGACCATATAGTTCCTCGAACGTATAGTCGAGGGCGAGATCCTCCCTGACCTCGTCGAGCACCTTGTCGCTCTTGACAATGATGCTGTAAAGGGCAGCGAGCTTTGCCGCCGAATTAATGTTATCGACTGAAGCGTCATAAGTTCCGCTTGGGTTTGAAGCGTTGCTGTTCGCGCGCGCGTTTACTATGAGCATTCCCGATGCCTCATATTTCGGCGTCGCGAAAAACTTTGTCGCGACAAATCCCGTGACGGCGGCGATAATGGCAGAGAGAACGATTATCACCCAATTCTGCTTCAGAAGCTCGAATATTTCAAGAAGATCTATCGAGTCTTCCTCTTCTTGGACCATTCTGTTATTGTCCATACGGCAAACATCCTTTGGTTTTCTTTACTTTATGTGATACGAACCGTAATGCAATTTTGCGAAAAAACCGCAAATTGCCGCACGGCACTCATACACGGAGCAGTATATCACATTTTTATGCCTTTTGCAACACTTTTTTTTGAGCAGTATCCCAGAAAACGCCGCCCGAGGTGCGCCGCATTATGTTTATATTATCTTTGTCTTCCTTAAATTATATTCTAAATAATGCCCGCGTCTGAATTTTTTCATTTTCCGGAATATCGGAGCCGGAACTTCACCTTTTCCCTCCCGGAGGTAAATTCAAATACGTTTGTGCCCTCGCCGAGCTTCACCGTAAGGTAAAAATCGCCGTCCCGCCTGCGGGAGAGCTTCTTCCCTTCAAAGACAACAGGCGTCCCGGGCGCGCTTTTTCCGTGTAGCACGACCGTATCGGACTGAGCCTCAGAGCCGTTTTCGGGCTCCTCTATCTTCACAAAAGCGTCGTCCCTATATTCGTCGGGATAAAGCGCCCGCTCGGAGAAGCAGATCCTCGCCTCGGTCCCGACGCCGTCCGTGTCCGATGAGAGCGCGGAAAAGCCGTAAAGCAGGCTGCCCCTGTAAGTCAGAAGCTCCCGTGAATACGAAAGCTGCTCCGTCAGCTCGCCGACCGTACCGGCAAAGCTCCATTCGTCCGTCCCGTACTTGTATGCGGCGTGGCTTATGAGCAGATCAACGCCCGTTCCGTCAAGGGCTGCGTTCCACCATTCGGCGATCACGCCGTAAGGCGCGCTCTTGTGGCTGAAGCTCCAGTATATTTGAGGCGCGATGTAGTCGACGTATCCGCCCTCCGCCCACGCCAGAGTGTCGCAGAAAAGCGAGGTATATGACTCGAGCCCGTGCGTGTCACTGCCGCCGTTTTTCCCGTCGTTGTTCTGCCAGATGCCGAACGGCGCGATGCCGAAGAGACAGTCGCCGTCCTCTGATTTTATGGCGTCGTAACACTCCTTTACCATCTTGTTTATATTATCCCGCCTGAAATCTCCTATATCCTCACCGCTGCCGTATTTTTCGTATGTGCTCCCGTCCGGCACCTCGAGCCCCGTTTTCGGATACGGATAAAAATAATCGTCAAACAGAACGCCGTCTATGTCGTAGCCGCGGACGAGTTCGCGCACGCCGTCCGCGACGAGCTGCCTCGCCTCTGGTATCCCCGGATCCAAATACAGCTCGCCGGCGTATGCGAGCGTGAGCTCCGGCGACTTTCTCGCAGGGCTTCCTTCGGGCAGAAGAGAGACGTCCGTTTTCGGGGCGTCAACTGTCCCGCCGCGCGTCACCCGCAGAGGATTGACCCACGCGTGAACGGCTATTCCCTTCGCGTGCGCCGCGCCGACAAGATATGAAAGCGGATCAAATCCGTCCGGCAGCTCGCCGTCCTTTTCGCCGGTAAGAAATTCCGAAACGGGGAAAATATCCGAGTCGTACATGGCGTCAGACGCGCCGCGGACCTGAAAATATATTGCGTTGCAGCCGAGCGACGACGTCATCTCCACGATCCCGTCAAGCTCGGACGCGAGCGTCTTTGCATCGAGCCCTTTTTCGCTCGGAAAGTCTATGTTGTATACGGTCGCTATGTAGACGCCGCGCACCTCTTCCGACATCGGGACCTCGGGGACGCTCCCCGTATCCATCGTAGAATCAGGCGAGCCCGTATCGGTTCCTGCACCTCTGACGCCGCATGAAGAAAGGAGCCCGGCGAGGACGGCGGCTGACGCCGCCAGGATAAAAAGCGGGACGAATTTTAGTTTTATTCTTTTCATTCGTTTCATCGGCGCTGTCTGCCTCCCTCTTTTTGCTTTTGCTTCACAACATATGTTTATTACATCTGCGTCCGTCTTATCCGTATAATATAATACTACAAACAAATGAGCCGTGCAACGAAAAAAGTCGAAAAAAGCAAAAAAAAGCCGAAGCGCACCGGCTTCGGCTTTTCTTTTCGATTTGCTCGCGTCAGATAAGTTCCTTGACCTTGGAGCTCTTTCCGACTCTGTCGCGGAGGTAATAGAGCTTCGCGCGGCGGACTTTACCGCGTCTGATGACCTCTACCTTCTCGACGTTGGGAGAATGGATCGGGAACGTCTTTTCGACGCCGCATCCGTATGCAACGCGGCGGACCTTGAAGGTCTCCGAAATACCGCCTCCGCGGCGGCCGATAACGGTGCCCTCGAAGATCTGGGTACGGACCCTCTGGCCTTCCTTTATCCTGTTGTAGACCCTTACCGTGTCCCCTATTCTGAACTGGGGGATCTGCTCCTTGAGCTGCTCATTTACAAGCATGTCGATTTTGTTGTTCATGTTTGTGACCTGTCCTTTTTCTGATATCGAGACGTTCATGCAGAGCGGCAGCGGACCGTCTCGGCGTGCGATTGCCGCATACGAATGGGATTATATCACATATACGCGTCTTTGGCAATAGGCATCGGGAAAATTTTTTCAAAAAATTGCGCATTTTTCGTCCCCGGACAAAAAACGGCGCATGAAAGGCGAGCTTTCGTAGGAAGATTGCGGAAAAACGATTGTTTTTTTTCGCATCTTATGGTAGAATATTATGTATGCATCAGAATGCCTTTCAAGGAGTGACGTCAATTATGAATAATAACGACAACATGAATAATAGCGACATAAGCAGAACATACGGCTCAAACGGCGAGCCCGCGGCAGAAACGGCGCGCGAAAATGCGCCCGAACCCGTAAGATCCCGCCCTGCGAGAGGACCGCGCCGGGAGGAGGAGAGCATAAACATAGTCTCCCTTCTCTTCGACATTGTCGAAACGCTCGCGGTCGCGACATGCGCCATCGTACTCGTCTTTGTCTCGCTCTTCCGTATAGCGATGGTATCGGGAGACTCGATGAACAACACGCTCTTCAACCGCGATATCCTCGTCGTGTCGGCGCTCGGCTTTGAGCCGAAGCGCGGCGACATCGTCGTTTTCCAGAAGCTCGACAGCTCGCTCGGCGAAGAAGCCGTCGTAAAGCGCGTCATCGCGACGGGCGGACAGACGATCGACATCGATTTTGACACATGGACCGTCACCGTCGACGGCGTCGAGCTCGACGAATCCGAATACAGGTATCTTGCCGCCGACAACACGATAACGTCAGACTACACGTTCCCGATAACGCTTAAAGAGGGCGAGCTTTTCGTCATGGGCGACAACAGGAACCATTCGTCCGACAGCAGGAGCAGCAGGATCGGGATCGTTGATGAACGGACAGTCTTCGGGCGCGTCATAATGAGGATAGCGCCCATAACGGACTTCCGCATTTTCGGAAGAGAAAGCTGATGCCGGGAGAAAACATACAGTGGTTCCCGGGCCACATGGCGAAAACGCGGAAGCAGATAGCCGCCGACATGAAGGAGGTAGACGCCTGCCTTGAGCTGCTTGACGCCCGCATCCCCGCCTCGTCCCGGAACCCCGAAATAATAAAGCTGCTCTCGGGCAAGCCGACGGTGACGCTCTTAAACAAGGCGTCGCTCGCAGACCCCGAGGCAAACGCCGAATGGATCGCATATTTCAAAAAGAAAGGACAGACGACGCCGCTGCTCATCGACTCGGTCACGGGAGAGGGCACGGGCAGAATCACACCGGCGCTGCGTGAGCTTCTCGCCGACAAGCTCGCCCGCTGGCAGGAGCGCGGCATGAAGGGCCGCCGCATAAAGGTCATGATACTCGGCATACCTAACGTCGGCAAATCGACTCTCATAAACAGGCTCGTCGGCGCGCGCAAGGCAAAGGCGGAGGACCGCCCCGGGGTGACGCGCGAAAAGCAGTGGGTGCTCACCTCGACGGGGCTGATGCTTCTTGACACTCCGGGCGTTCTTTGGCCGAAATTCGAGGACAGAAAAACGGGCGAGGCGCTCGCGTTCACCGGCGCGATAAAGGATCAGATACTCGACACCGAGACGCTCGCGGCGTCGCTCGCGGGAAAGCTGCGCAGGCTTTACCCCGCTCTCCTTTCGGCAAGGTACAAGCTGCCCGATGACGTCATGTCTTCCGACGCGTCCGATTTTGACCTTCTCTTCGAGATAGGCAGAAAGCGCGGATTTCTAATTTCAGGCGGAGACGTCGACACGGAGAGAGTTGCTCTCATGCTGCTTGACGAGTTCCGATCCGCAAAGATAGGGCGCATTTCGCTCGAACGCCCAAGCGAGGTCTGACCGAAGCATGAAAAAACAAACCGTTCCTCTTTCATATACGCTCGAAGATCAGTATGCCGCGGAAGGATACTCCGCAATATGCGGCACGGATGAGGCGGGGCGCGGATGCCTCGCCGGTCCCGTCGTCGCCGCGGCGTGCATACTGCCGCGCGGTCTTGTCATAGACGGGCTCAACGACTCAAAGAAACTGTCCCCCGCCCGCCGCGAGGCGCTTTTTGACGTTATATGCGCCTCTGCCTTATCATACGGGATCGCGGAGGCTTCAGTAGAGGAGATAGACTCGACGGATATCCTCTCCGCGTCCCAGCTCGCGATGCGGCGCGCCGTGTCGCAGCTCTCCCCCGCCCCGGACCTTGTTCTCGTTGACGGAAACGTCGCGCGCGGCTTTCCGATGCGCGCCGTGACCGTCGTCCACGGAGACTCCGTATCCCCCTCGATTGCCGCGGCGTCGATACTCGCAAAGGTCTACCGTGACAGGCTAATGGCAGCGCTTGACGCGCAGTATCCCGAATACGGCTTTGCGAAGCACAAGGCGTACTGCACCGCCGAGCACGAGGCGGCGATACGCGCCCACGGCATTTCCCCGTGCCACAGAAAGACCTTCATGTCGTTTCTCGGCAGAGAACGCGGCTCGGGCACAAAGCGCCGCGGGTAAAAAAAGCGGCTTTTGACCTATCACGAAGCGAGGTGAGCGCCCAATGCCGAAAACCACAAGGGAAAAAGGAAACTACGGCGAAAACATCGCCGTTTCGTTTCTTAAAAGCAAGGGTTACAGGATAATAGAGCGCAATCACTACACGAGCCACACCGAGCTTGACATAATCGCGCTGTCCCCGGAGGGAGACACAGTCGTGTTCGTCGAGGTCAAGGCGCGCTCGGAGGCAGTCGCCGAACATCACGGGCGGCCTGCGTTCGCTGTCGGAAAAGTAAAGCAGAAGAACCTTATTTTCGCGGCGGAGGGGTACATGAAAACGCACCCGCAGCTGTTTTCCGGCCGACGCTCCCGCATAGACGTCATCGAGGTCTATATGAGGTACGACGCGCTGCCGCAGGTGCGCCACATCCGCTCGGCGGTCACCGTCCGCCCCGGCTACAATAAATGACCTCTGCGCCCCCTCGCGCATATGCCGCACAAAAATGACCGGCGGAGATGTGCTCCCCGCCGGTCTCTTCATGATCAGAGATTTTTCGGCTTAAATGTCGCGCACGCCGTCTGCCCCGAGCTGTTTGCGAAGCTCGGGCCCACCTCGATGCGCCTTGCGGTGCAGAAGCTGTCGCCGTCGTGATACGCACAGTTTTTGACGTCGCAGACGATTCCGCGGATGTGGTCGGGAAGCTTTCCCTCCCCCATCTCGACGTTGAAGTATTCATTCGGTCCGAAAATTGCCATTTTTCTTTCCTCTCTTTCTTTTTTCGATACAAAGTTAGTTTTCGCCGCGATATGCCGCGGTATACATTAAAGGAAAGGAGCCGCCGTGTCAGTATTTGCTATATCAGACCTTCATCTTCCCGGCGGCGGGAACATACACAAATCAATGGACGTGTTCGGCGAGACGTGGCACGGTCACGTCTCGCGTATCGAACGCGAGTGGCGCGCCGTCGTCGGCGAAAACGACGCCGTTGTCGTCGGCGGGGACATATCGTGGGCAATGACGCTCGACGACGCCCGCGACGACATCCGCTTTCTCGACGCGCTGCCGGGAGAAAAATACATATTGGAGGGCAATCACGATTTCTGGTGGCCCTCCGCCTCAAAGCTCGAGGCGTTTTTCAAGTCGGAAAGCATAACGACCGTTCACCCGCTCTCGGGAGGAGCCGTCCTCCTCGACGGGCTCGCTGTATGCGGCACGCGCGGCTGGTTTTCCTCCGAGGAGGCGCAGAAAAAATCCCTGCCGGAGGCGGAATACGACCGCGTCTGCCTTCGCGAGACGCGCCGCCTCTCGACCGGGATCGAGGCGGCGCTCGGACTTTGCGGCGGCGACGCCGGAGCGGTGCGCGTGTTCCTCCATTTTCCCGCCGTATTCGGGGACGAATGCTGCCTGCCGATAGTCGATGTGCTCCGCCGGTACGGGGTGCGCCGCATCTATTTCGGGCACGTCCACGGCGCGGGCGCATTCCCGCTCACGTTTGAGACGTGCGGCATCGAGCACTGCGCGACCTCCGCCGACCGCCTCGGTTTTCTGCCGAGGCTCGTATCGTAAATTCCCGCCCGCAGTCGTCATACTGCAACATGCTTTTTTTATTTTTTTATGTTATTTGCGCACCTTTGCGGTTGACAAAGAGGGAAAAACATACTATAATATGCGCGGTGTGATGCGACTTTATTATGTTGACCATTTTGGAGGATTAATATAGAATGGAACTTATCAAGAACGAAAAGATCGGCACAAATCAGCACGAGCTCCACATCAAGCTCGACCGCGAAACGTTTGACGCGGCGTGCAGCCGCGCATACGTTCGGGAACGCTCGAAGATCAACGTACCCGGCTTCCGCCGCGGAAAGGCTCCCCGCGCCATCATCGAAAAGATGTACGGCAAGGGCATCTTCTACGAGGACGCGTTGAACGAGCTCATCCCCGACAATTATGACGCCGCTGTCAAAGAGGCCGGCATCGAGATCGTCGGTCAGCCCGAGTTCGACGTCGTTTCGATAGACGACGACGGAGTCGTGATAAAGGCCGTGACATACGTCACGCCCGACGTCAAAATAGAAGGGTATCGCGGCATCGAGGCGACGAAGACGACGTTCACCGTCACCGACGAAGAGGTCGACCATGAGATAGATCACGTCCGCGAGCACAACGCACGCGAGCTCGACATCA
>CANQYV010000074.1 GCA_947628165.1 uncultured Clostridia bacterium
TGCCGTCGGGGACAAAGTCCGGCAGAGGCGGGGTTCATATGTGCCCGAGTCCGTCTTCTGCCTCTCTCAAAGCCACATCCCGCCCCATCATATTACAAAAAAGTTATACACCCATCATAAATTTGCCCCCGATGAAACTTTTTTCGGGCTTTCTTTTCGATTTCTTCTTGCAATCCCGCGTGATATGCGGTATTATGTAGCATGTAGAAGTGTGTAAAGGATATTTGGAAGAGAGAAATATCTAATGAGTGTTTCTGATGTAATATCGCTTCTCGGCGGCGTCGCGATGTTCCTTTTCGGAATGGCGCTGATGGGAGAAGCGTTGAAGAGAGTGGCGGGGAACAAGCTCGAGCTCATACTCTGGCGGCTCTCCAACACGCCGATAAAGGGGGTCCTGCTCGGCACGGGCGTTACCGCGGTTGTGCAGTCGTCCTCGGCGACGACGGTAATGGTCGTCGGCTTCGTCAACTCCGGCATGATGACGGTGCGTCAGGCGGTCGGCGTCATCATGGGCGCGAACATAGGCACGAGCGTGACAGGCTGGGTCCTCTGCCTTTCGATGCTCGACGGAATGAGAAACGGCTGGATAACGCTTTTCTCGACGGCGACGCTGACAGCGATAGTCGCCCTCTGCGGCATCGTGATGCGCACGATGTGCAAGTCGCAGACAAAGCGCCACTTCGCGGAGATCCTTCTCGGATTTGCCGTTCTGATGTACGGCATGCAGGCGATGGCGTCGGCGGTTGAGCCTCTCAGCGAGAGCACGAAGTTCATCAGCATCCTCTCCGCGTTTGAAAATCCCGCCGTCGGCATCATAGTCGGTATCGCCGTGACGGCCGTGCTTCAGAGCGCGTCCGCCGCCGTCGGTATACTCCAGTCGCTGACGATAACGGGTGTCATCACATATGCGACGGCGTTCCCGCTCATAATGGGCATAGGCATCGGCGCGTCCGTCCCCGTGCTCATCTCCGCGATAGGCGCGAACAAGGACGGAAAGCGCACGTCTCTTATATATCTGATAATCAACATTCTCGGAACTATAGTGTGCTCCGCTTTGTTCTATGGCATCCACCTGTTCGCGAAGTTCCCGTTTATGGGACGGGCGGCGAGCTCGGTCGGGATCGCGGTCGTCAACAGCCTTTACCGCGTGGCGATGGTGGCGGTGCTGTTCCCGTTCATTACTCAGCTTGAAAAATTCGCCCGCTTCCTCGTCAGAGACGGAAAGACTGCCGAGGGCGGGGAGAAAGACAAGAATATGATTGCCAGCCTTGAGGAGCGCTTTATAGCGCACCCCGCGCTCGCGGTGGAGCAGTCAAGGCTCGCGATGGTAGACATGGCGGACCACGTCAAGGACAACCTCCGCCGCTCCGTCTCACTGCTCGGCAGCTACGGAAAAGATAAAAGGGAGAAGGTCAACGAGACCGAGAACGTCATAGACACATATGAGGACAGGCTCGGGACGTATCTCGTCCGCATCACGGGGCGCGATATCGGGGAGGCGCAGAACAAGAGCGTCTCGCTCTTCCTTCACACGATAAGCGATTTCGAGCGCATCGGAGACCATGCCGTCAATCTGGCGAAGGCGGCGGATGAGATAGAACGCAAGAACATTAAGTTCACGACAGGCGCCGAGCATGAGCTCAACCTGATAACCGAGGCGGTGCTTGAGATAGTGGACATCTCCTTCTCCTCTTTTGAAAACAACGACATCCCGCTCGCGTACCGCGTCGAACCTCTCGAGCAGCTCATAGACATGCTCTGTGACAAGGCGAAGCACAATCACGTCGAGCGCGTCCGCGCCGGAGAATGCACACTTGACCACGGCTTTGTGTTCAACGATATGATAACGGATTTCGAGCGCATCGCGGACCACTGCTCCAATATCGGCGTCGCGATGATAGAGCTTGAGTCGAATATGTTCGACACTCACGAGTATCTGACGAACCTCAAGCACAGAAAGACGGCGGCGTTCAACCGTTACTTTGACGAGTACGAGGAAAAATACGGCTTCTGACAAACGGGCGGCGAACGCCGCCGACATAAAGGCAAAAAACCTGACAGCGCACAAAGTGCTGTCAGGTTTTTAATTTGAAATGATCCCGCCCTCTGGGCGCGAAGCTTGTGAAAGAAAACGATCCTTCGGGTCGTTTCACATTGTAAATACGGCGAGCTTCCATTCGCCTCCGCTTTTCACCCACACCATATAGTAGGTGCCGCTGGCGGGTTTTTCGTATTTGTAGACGACGCCGAGCGAGTCGAAATCGACCTTGACGCTCATGCAGTTGTCGGAAAACTTTATGATGTCGTAAACGCGTCTGTCGTCTTTCTTTATCTTGTAGTTGCTGTTGTACCTGAAAGCGTTGTAGGTGCTTGAGAGCATCTTGCGCGCGCTTGAGCCGGGGAGCGTGTAGGTGAGGCACTCGTCAAGATTTGCGCGCACGACCTCGGAGCCGCCCTGGAGCGAGTACTTGATAAAGAGCTTCGCGAACGTGTCCGATATCTGCGTTATCGCCGCCTCCTCCGACTCGTTCGGGACGGGGAAGAACGTGACCTCGTGCCCCTCCGTCGTGACGGCGGATTTTTCGGACGAGACACGGAACGCGGGCTGGCGATAGAGCGGTATCGTGTAGACGTCGTAAGTTTCCGTCGCCGCGTATGACTCGTAGGGGGACTGATATGTGCCGCCTTCCGCCGCGCGGTAGGAGGCGCCGACCTCGATGTCGTTGCAGTAAAGCGTCAGTCCGCTCGGGACCTTTATCGTATACTGAAGCATCGACGAATCGGGATACGAATATTCCAGCTTCGTCCCGTCCGCAGAAAGCGGAGCGAGCTCTTCTCCGGCGTAGACGACATGGACGTCCGGCTTTTCAAGCAGTCCCTTCAGGTCGTAGACGGAAACAGTCGGCGCATTTGCCGCCTCGAACTCGGTGACGAGCTCGGTCAGCCCGACGGTCTCGGTCAGAAAGTCGGCTGAGAGCGCCTTGCCGTTTACCGTCACCTCAGCGTCAGACGGGACTTTGAGCGTGTAATCCGCGAGGGAGGGGAGGTCGAAGTCTGAGTAGTAGACCCCGCTCTTTTCGAGTCTCGACAACCGCAGCTCGTCATCGCCGAATGTTGCCGTGACGGCGACGGGCCCGAAAATATCTTCGACGCGGTATCCGACGAGCGTGCTGTCCGTCGGCTCAAAGTCCGAGAGAACGGCGCTTTTGTACGTTTCGCCGGTCGCATATTTTTCGTCGACCAATTTCCCGTTGATATAGAGGGAAGCGCCGGCGGGCACGATGACGGAGGCGTCCGAAAAGTTGTTGTCGACCCATTCGGGATAGAGCTCCGTTTTGTCCGCCTCATAGCGGACAAAGCCGTATTTGCCGCCGTTTGTCGGCCTCAGGTAGAGCTTCATCAGCTTGCCGCCGCAGAAAATGTCGTATGCGGGCAAATCGTCGCCGACGCATTTGGTGAAAACGATGCCGCCGGCACCGTTTTCTCCGCCGTCCATCGCGGCGTCGAGCGCGGAGACCACGGCGTTCTCGGTCTCAAATCCCGAATACCGGGACCCGATATCGTCTCCGAGCAGCTCCGCTATCTTTTCACTGTCGAGAGAACCGACGTACTCTTCCACGACGTGCTCGGGACGCGACGCCTCGTATTCGCGGATATAGTCATAGAAGAAGATCATTCCTATGATGAGAAAGAGCACGAGGCCGCCGCAGAACACCGCGTAGTAGATATAGAAATTGTCGCGCTTCTTTTTGCGCTTTATACGGATCGGAGCCGCCGCAGGCTTGGGAGATTCCGCAGGCTTGGGAGATTCCGCGGGTTTAGGAGCCGCCGCAGGCTTCGGAGTTTCCGCAGGCTTCGGAGTTTCCGCATGTTTAGGAGCCGCCGCAGGCTTTGGAGCCGCCGCAGGCTTAGGAGCTTCCGCGGGTTTAGGGGCTTCCGCAGGCTTAGGAACTTCCGCAGGCTTGGGAGATGCCTTCGGTATGCGGGACGCTTTGGGTTTGGGATGCGTCGGAGGCGTCGGAGGCGTGAACTGTGAAGAGTTATCCATCAAACATCAAAGCCTCCTTATTCCGGCATTACGAGAAATACGTTAGGGAGCTTGCGCTCACCGAATATATACGCGCTCTGATTGAGAGTTTCGCCGTTATATACCATGAGGGAGGACGAGCCGCCGTCAAGATTCGCGGCGTTTACGGCGCCGTAGCTCGCGAGAAGGTTGCATATGTCGTCGTTTGTTGCGCCCATCGCGTTTGCCTGCCTGCCGTTCACGACGAGCAGAAGTATGGCTCCGTCCTGCCGCTGACCTATCGCGGTGCGCGGATTGAGCCCTCCGCCGAGCGTGCGCTTTGTCGTTTCGGGCACGCCGTTCTGTATGAGCACGGGTCCGCGGCTGAAGCTGAGCCCTTCCACAATGCCGCGTTCGAGCGCCTGCGAGCCTGTCATGTTGCCGACGTGGAGGATGTGGTTTTTGTCAAAGCCGACGACGCACTTGTATTTTGTCGAAGCGGAGCCCCAGACTATCTTGCCTCCGCTGATGACGATGCCGTCCGGCACGGCGCCCATGCCGCTGCCCATATCGTCAACAAATCCGCCGGCGTTTATGCCGCCGAGTGCGCCGTAATCCTTGATAAATGTGCGCAGAGATTTGCCCTTGTAGCTCTCGCCGTAATTCGGCAGCGTCCCGACGACAACGCGGGACGGGTCCTTCACGACAATCATTTTTCCGTAATATGTGGGTCCCTTGACGTCGACGATCTCGACCCCGCTGTCGACGGGTGCGGCGCCGCCCTCCGTTTCGGGCGGATCGTCTGGCTGCGTGTCGGGCGTGCCCGTCTCATCGTTCGTGTCGGGCGTGACCGTGCCTCCGAACGGGAGCGTTTCCTGAGCGTCGTCATTGTCGCTCTGACCCGGGATCACGATAAGCGACGTGTCCGTCTTATCCTCTCCGTTGTCCTCGCCTACAACGGAAACAATGTCGTTTATCTCCTCTTCGGAAAAATACATGCGGGCGAGGAATTTGGCGGCGGAGGTCTCCATGACGCTCCTGACAAAAAGATCGCGCGCCGTCGTAGACGGTCCCTTCGCGAGGACGAGCATGACGGAATAAAGTCCCGCGACGACAAACACGACGAGGGTCAGAAGGACGATCCCGGCGTGACCCGCAAAGCGAAGTATTTTTCTCTTGCGCTCCCTTCTCTGAGCGCCGATGTTCTTTTTCATAACAGATATATTATCTCCATTTCGGCAATATGGGAATACGTCCTTTTGCAGCGACGGCGGTGTAAAGGACGGCAGTGCCGGAAAGATACGGCTGCATTATTTCCTTTTTATTATAAATCCTGCCGATTTTGTTGTCAATATAAACGAAGCAGGTTTTAAATTTATTTAACATTTTCCGACAAGAAAAGACTTGCCCGAGCGGGGTGTTTGTGGTAAAATCATAGCGGAATGAAAAACGGGCTCGGACTGTGCGAAATGAAAAAAAAGAGAAGGACCGCCCCGCGCGGAGAAATAAAGAAAAAGCATCATTTCAAGGGCTGCGGGGCGCATTTTACGTCGTCGCTCAGGCGCTTTTTTCCGTCGTCTGCCGTGACCGCCGCCGTCTTTTTCGTATGCGCCGCCGTGACCGCGCTGACGCATTCGGCGCCCGCATATGTCCTGACGGCTGTGTCGGCTCTCGCAATGGGATGCTGTGTCGCCGCCGCATCCGCCGGATGCACGCTCCGTGACGCCGCGGACATGAGGGTCTTTGCGGCAGCCCCGAAAAAGGACAAAGCCGAGCCGCCCTCGGCATGGATGGTCGCGCTGTCGGAGACAGCGGCGTTTTCGGCGGTGTCTGCGGGCGGCGCGGTCGTCGTTTTCCTTTCCACGCTCATGATAACAGACGGCGCGCTCGCCGCCGCGTGCGCCTTGGTCTTTTTATCGGCGTCCGTTTATTTTTCAACGCTCGTCTCCGCCGTCTCGGCTTATCACGACCCGAGAGGAGGTGAGAGGGAAGGACGCCGCGGGTTTATAAAGGGCTTTGTGGGGTTTTACACCGCGGGCTTGGCGGCGCTCATGCTGTTTCTTTTCCCGGCATCGTATATTCCTCTCGGAGACGATTTCAAAACGGATTCTATACCGCACACCGCGCTTTTGGCGCTCTCGCTTCTATATCTTACGGCGGCGGTCCTGCGCGTATGCATCCTCTTTTTTATCCTGAGGCGAAGACTTGACAAGGCCTCGAAAATAAAAAAATGAACGGTGCCCGCAAAACGGCGGGATAAACATAAAAGACAACGACAGTAAGGAGAATGTCTATGAAACACACGGATTTTGCTCCGTTCCCCCCGATGGGATGGAACAGCTGGGACTGCTACGGCGCCGCCGTCAACGAAGAGCAGCTTCTCGGAAACGCGGAGTACATGAGGGATCACATGCTTTCGCACGGCTGGGACATCGTCACCTGCGACATCCAGTGGAGCGAGCCCGGGGCGCACGACACGATGTATACGCCCAACGCGCGCCTCTGTATGGATGAGTATTCGCGCCTTATCCCGGCGCCGAACCGCTTCCCGTCCTCGGCGGACGGAAAGGGATTTCTGCCGATCTCAAAAAAGATACACGAGATGGGGCTGCGCTTCGGCATACATATCATGCGCGGTATCCCGAGGCAGGCGATATATGCCCGCACGAAAATAAAGGGCACCGATCTCACGGCGGACGCCGTCGGCGACCCGTTCTCCGTCTGCGGCTGGAACAGCGATATGTACGGCGTCGACCCGCGATCTCCGGGCGCGCAGGCTTATTATGACTCGCTGTTCGAGCTCTATGCCGAGTGGGAGATAGACTTCGTCAAGGTTGACGACATCGCCTCGACCGCCGCCGTTTCAAACGAGCACCACAGGCGCGGCGACGCCGTTCCCGGGGTCGCCGAAATCGAGATGATACACCGCGCCATAATGAAGTGCGGACGGCAAATCATCCTTTCGCTCTCCCCCGGACCGGCACCGATCGAATGCGCCTGGATGTTCCGCAAAAACGCGAATATGTGGCGCATGACAAACGACGTCTGGGACAATTGGCGCGCCGTTGAGCATATGTTCGAGCGCTGCGAGACCTGGCAGGGCAGAGGCGGCGACGGAACATGGCCCGACTGCGACATGCTCCCGTTCGGGCACCTCAACTGCAACAGCAGGTTCGGGGACAATTACTGCCGCATGACGAAGGACGAGCAGCTCTCGATGATGAACCTCTGGAGCATATTCCGCTCTCCCTTGATCGTCGGCGCGGAGCTCAGAGACAACGACGAGTTCACCCTCTCGCTCCTGACGAACGACGAGGTGCTCCGCCTTAACAAGCATTCATACGGCGCAAATCAGATCTACAGAAGCAACAAGGCCGCTGCGTGGTATGCGTTCGACGACTGCGAGGACGGCGGAGGGAAGTATTATCTCGCCCTCTTCAACCTGAGAAACGAGGAGGCGGAAGTATCCGTCTCTGCGGACGACATAGACGCATTCGACCTCCGCGGGCTCACGGTCCGCGACCTTTGGGCACATAAGGATATAGGCACGGCAAAGGACGGCGTGAAGGCAGTCCTTCCGGCGCACGGAAGCGCGCTTTACAGGCTCGGCTGAGAAAATCGGAATAATAATGGGGGCGCCGTCAGCTGACGGCGCCCTCGGTATCAGGAATATAATTGAAGATATCTTCAACGAGCTTGTGCCACGCGTCCTCATTTTCGACATAATAGACGGGGCAGAGCTTGCCGGTCACGTCGTAGTGGCGTATGATGTCCTCCGGCCCGAGGTCGTAGAGATCGACGAGAAAGCGGCACAGCTTTATGAGAGACGCGTATGTGGCGTCGTTGAATTTTCCCCCCTCGTCGGGGTGGCAGCACTCGATCGATATCGTGTCATGATTGCGGTTGTTCGAGGCATAAGCGATCTCGCCGAGCGGGACGCACTCGATGACCTCGCCCTCGAGCCCGACGATGAAGTTGCTGCTGGCGGACGTCGCGCCCGATTTCGCAAGACCCGCGAAGTAATTCCTGTTCGCCTGCGCGGAGGTGTTCGGATTTCCGACATAGTGGATAACGATGCCCGTTATCTCATCCGTGGGCTCGCCCGGCCGCGAATATTCGTTTATCGGAAGAAGGTCGACGGTGATGTAGTCGGGCAAAACGACCGTCTCGCCCGAGTTGTCTATGTCATGTCCCGTATCGTCACCGTTTTCGGCGCCCCATTTGTTGGGATGCTCTCCCCGTCCGCCTTGGCGCACCTCGGCGATAACAAGGATGACGAACATCAGAAAAGCCGCGACGACGAGCGCGGCAAGCACGAGCTTCTGCCTGTCTTTTATTTTATCCATCGGCTGAAATCCTCTTTTTGGCAAGTGTCTCTTTCTAAATGATTATACACCATGGGGTCGAAAAAAGCAATATCATGTCGTCATGAAACGATTATTTAACAATAAATTCACATTTGGCATATTGAAAACGAATGCGGCGGTGTGTATAATATACTGTAATACTTTGTTGTGAGGGAGGCGGAGGGCCTTGGAAGAGACAAAAAAGCTGTTGCTTTTGGCGAATCCCGTTGCCGGAATAACCGGAACCGAGCGCTTTTTGCTTTCCATCATAGACAAGCTCGTCGTCGGCGGATTTGAAGTCACCGTCGAGACGACGCAGCGCAAAGGACACCTGACGGAGATAATTTTCGAGAAGGGCGAAAGATACGACGTCGTCGCGGTATCCGGAGGCGACGGAACGCTGAACGAGGCGGTGACCGCGCTTCTGAAGATGAAGGACGCGGGCAAGAGGGTACCGAAGCTCGGCTATATTCCCGCGGGAACGGTAAACGATTTCGCCCGCAGCCACGATATCCCGACGAATATGCCGGAGGCGGCCGAGGTCATTGTCAAGGGCAGGGCGCGCGGATGCGACATAGGGATGCTCGGCGACAGGTCGTTCGTATACGTCGCGGCGTTCGGCACGTTTACGGATACATCATACGGCACGCCGCAGAAGCTGAAGAATATTTTCGGCAAGGTCGCATACTTCTTTCACGGAGCCTCGCGGCTTCACCTCGCGCTGAGACCGTACAAAATGAAGATCGAGTATGACGGGGGCGCGATAGAGGGCGAGTTCGTCTACGGCGGCGCGTCAAATTCGCGCTCGGTGGGCGGTATGAGACTGCCGCTGCG
>CANQYV010000075.1 GCA_947628165.1 uncultured Clostridia bacterium
GGCTGCGCCGACACGAGGCGCGGGGGCTTTCGCCCCTTTCGCGCCTTGTCGTGCTGCCGAGAGCAAACGGCGCCCCTTGCGGCGCGCCGTTTCTCCCGAGGAATTCTTCATCAATCCCTCGCCGACATAAAAGCCAACGGCACCCCCGCGGGGGCGCGCGAGGGGAATTGAACCCACGCACCACGACAGTTGTGCCGGCTGCGCCGACACGAGGCGCGGGGGCTTTCGCCCCTTTCGCGCCTTGTCGTGCTGCCGAGAGCAAACGGCGCCCCACAGGCGGCCTTCGTGGCGCCCCCACGAGGGGCGCGCGAGGGGAATTGAACCCACGCACCACGACAGTTGTGTCGGCTGCGCCGACACGAGGCGCGGGGGCTCTCGCCCCTTTCGCGCCTTGTCGTGCTGCCGAGAGCAAACGGCGCCCCTTGCGGCGCGCCGTTTCTCCCGAGGGGTCCCGCATCAATCCCTCGCCGCAATACACAAAAAGGAGCCCCCGGTGGGGCTCCTTTTTGGTATGGAGGCGAGGGGAATTGAACCCCTGTCCGAAAGACCTTCCTTACGACTTTCTACGGGCGTAGATCACCTTTGTTCTCCCCCGTGACCGTCGGATGAACGCGGCGGACACGGGGCAGCGCTTTTATGCGTGGCCGCTTCAAGCACTAAAGAGCGGCGCACGTTCACCACTGATGTGACGCCCGACGACGGGTCGTGGTCCCCCCGACGCGGACGCGCCGCACTTAGGCGGCGAGAGCTGTATTATTATCAGCGTTTAAAATTTAGTCGGAGCCGGTTATAGAGCTTGCCCCATGCTCTGCCCGCTTATCGTATCTCGGATCCCCCGTCGAAACCTTTACGCCCCCTTGTTTATTTTATAAATGTCACGACACAAATGTCACGACGTCCGAAAGCGGCTTTCTTCCGCGGGGCTCGGGATGCTCCGCGGGCTCGCCTATCGGCAGAAGCGCGACGACGCGGTGCGCCGCGTCTATCTCCGGGAACGCCGCCCTGCACGCCGCGTCGTTATACGCGCCGATGATGCAGCCGCCGAGCCCGCGCTCCGTCGCATAAAGGAGCATATTCTCTATCGCGAACGCGGTGTCCTGATACGGGAACTTCCGCCCGCGCTCGCCGAAGCGCGCCTCGATCCCGTTGCCGTCAATGCAGACGATGATGACGAGCGGCGCCGTCCTGACCCAGTCGGCGCACACGCCCGAAAAGCGCGCTCTCGCCTCGCCCGTCACGGCGTAGAAATGCCATGACTGCATGTTGCACGCGCTCGGGGCGAGGATGCCGGCGTTCAGTATGCCGCGTATCTCCTCCTCCGTCAGCTCCCTTTCAGTGTACGCGCGGATGCTCCTGCGCGCCTCTATCGCATTTTTGACTTCCATATATTCTCCTATTCCCGATACCCTTTCGATTTCGCGTACCGCTCCATCTCGCGCTTTGCCGAGGCCTCCGCCGCGGCGTCGCGCTTGTCGTAGAGCTTTTTGCCCCGGCAGAGACCGACGCCGACCTTGACGTGCGAGCCGGAAAAGTACATCGACAGCGGCACGAGCGTGTATCCCTGCTGCGTCACCTTCGCGTGCAGCTTTTCGATCTCGCGGCGGTGCATCAGAAGCTTTTTCGGGCGAAGCGGATCGCGATTGAAAATGTTGCCCTTTTCGTAAGGGCTGATGTGTATCCCGAAGGCAAAGAGCTCGCCCTGCTCTATGCGGCAGTACGAATCCTTCAGATTGACGGCGCCGGCGCGCACGCTCTTGACCTCGGTCCCGAAAAGCGCGATGCCCGCCTCATACGTTTCTTCAATGAAATATTCGTGACGCGCAGCCCTGTTCTGCGCTATCTGCCTGCCGTCCGCCTTCTTTTTGTCAGACTTGCCAGCCACACGCCGCCTCCGTTTCCGATATCGTACATATGATTATATCCCGCCCCCGCATTTTTGTCAAGCTCCGTTATTTGTCGAAAAGAAAGTGGTTAAAACTAACCCTTTTCAGCCCTCATCCACCCAAAGATCCCCCAAAAAAACACCCCTGCCTAAAAAGTTTTGAAAAAGGGGCGCGGGGGAAAAACTTTTTCCAAAAGTTTTTCCCCCGCAAGAAATCCATTACCTCTCAAACGTCGCGAAGTTGGAGGCGGGGCAGAGGTAGTTGCCGGGCATCGACGCCGCGTCGTTGATGATGTAGTTGTGCGAGCCGTCGCACGCGTTTGCGACGACGCAGTTGAGCCCGTCCGTCAGGGCGTCCGCGCCGACGGTCGCCGTCGCCTTGCCGCCCGAGACGGGTGCCTCGACAACAGTCTTGCCGTTGACCTGGAATTTCACATATTTCACGGAGGAGTGCAGCCCGCTCACCGAGACCTCCGCGCCGCTGCCCGTCACCTTTACCGACGGCACGGGCACCATCGCGGACGCGCGCCAGACGCCGAGCGAGTTCACGAACGAATCCATGCTCGAGAACTGCGCGTCAAGCCACGTCATGCGCGTCGTGACGAACTCGCGCAGCTTCTCCATCGACTGGTCGAACGTGATGCCGAACGCGTCGAGATCCGCCCAAAGCGCGTCGTTCGCGGCGGCGGGCCCGCGCAGCTTTGCTTCGAGCTGATCTATCGCGCCGCCCTTGCCGACGAGATCGTTTATCTGCTTGTCTCGCATCTCATGCCACGCCTCGTATGCCTTCGTCAGGAAATAAGGGTCGCGGATGAGGAGGCAGTTCCACTGGACCTCCTGATAATACTGCTCGACCATGAAGCCCGGGAACGTGCAGTGCCAAGCCTCGGGAGCCCATGTGTCGGTCCCGAACGCCATCTTCCATGTCTCGTTGCCCCACGCCCAGTCGAAATCCCATTCGGGTCCGATCTTCGCCTTGCCGTCGATGTCCTTGTAGACGAAGAAGCTGTTCTTCATGCTGTCCCAGTTCATCGCGATCTCGCAGAAGATGAAGTTCTGCACAAGATTGTCCATGTCGAAAAGGTCGCTGTAATGCTTGCCGTCGGCGAGATCGTCGCGGTAGTTGACGCGGTCGTAAGCCCGCTCTACCCACCTGTCCCACCAGTTCGAGACAAAGTAGTGATCGTCCGAATTGCGGAAGAAGAAGTCGTCGCTGTGAACAGCGTATTCAAACGACTGAAGATAATTTCTCGCGTATGAGTAAAGATCCGTCTTCATAAAGGACTGTAGCGCGCGCCCCCCGACCGGATCCGGCGTCGAGAAATAGAGCGGCTGCGAGTACGCGGTCATGAGCCCGGCGCAATTGCTCTGATCCTGATGATAAAAGTCCATTTCGGCGAGAAAGCCCCCCGTCTGCTTCGGCGGCGCGTCGAGCCCGAGGTCGCCGCAAGAGTACGACTTCCCGTCGTATCTGACCTTTCCCGAGCTCATCCAGGAAAAATCCTCCATCATCATGTCCTCGACCTCGTCGGAAACGCGGTCCTTGTCGGCAGCGGAGAGCCCCTTGTCCGCGCAGTACTTCTCGGAGAGCGCCTTCGCCATGTCCTCCGCGTATCCCTCCCAGTCGAAGATGTCAACGCTCGTCTTCCCGACCCTGACGTGCTCCGTCAGCTCGTAGACACCGCAGTATTCGCCGTTATATATGAGAGTGACGTATTCGGACGAGATGTGCGCCTCCATGCCTATAGCCTCGGAGAAATCCATGAGCGCCTTGTTTCTCAGAAGCGCCGGGTCCCGCGCGTTCGCAAGGAGTACCCAATGCTTGCTCTCACCCTCCCCGTCGATGCCGAGAAGGTCCGCCTTTTTGTCGAGCTTCACCTTGAACGGCTTCTTCCAGAGCGCCGCCGTCGAGTTGCCGCGGATGCGCAGCTTCGCGCCGCCCGAGTACTGCTTCCCGAAAGACTGCGGCGCCGCTATCTCAAGCTCCGCCTCGCAGTAGTCGCGCTGCACGTCGTAAAAGTCCGTGTCGCACTCGATTTTTATTATCGGCAGCTCGCTGCAGTATACCGTCAGCGGCCCTATGCCGTCGCCCTCGACGGTCACGCGGCATTCCTTGTATTTTTCGCCGAGCATGAGGCTCGGCGACTCCGTCGTCCGCTCCGCCTTGCTGCCGGTCACAAAATCATATATCAGCCACCGGAGCTTCACGCCGTCGGGCACGCCGACGAGCTTGATCGGCTGCCCCGGCTCGAAGTAATCCGCCGCAAACGCCGCCTTCCCCGTATCCTTTTCGGGCTCCTTGTCCTTGTCTTTCCCTGTCTCCGACGGTGCGTCCGTCTCCTTCGGCTCAGTCCCGGCCTCCGTCCCCGACGGAGCATCCGAGCCCGCGCCGCCGCTTTCTTCGCCGCCGCCCCGCTTGCCGCAGGCGGAAAACATCAGAAAAACACAGAGCGCGAGCGCAAGAATGAAAAGTATCCTTCTTCTCATGTCAAACTCCCAAAAAGCATATTTCAGCCGCCGCCCGGCGGGAATGACAACAAAATCAGACCTCGGCGCCCCTCGCTGTGACCGCGCGCCGCACCCTGTCGGCGATAATGCACGCCGCGACGGTCGAGAGCACGTCCTTCAAAAGGTACGGCACCGAAACGAGCATCGCCGACGCGGCAATCCCAGACCCGGTGAGGAACGCGAACTGCAAAACGCCGAACGCGTGGCAGACGAGAAGCCCTCCCATGCCGAGCGCTATGCGCGCGGCAAAGCTACGCCGCCCCGCGGCGAGCCCGCAGAGCGCCGCCATCGGCACAAAGCCGAAGATGAAGCCGCCCGTCTTGCCGAGAAGGACGCCGAAGCCCGCGCCGAGGTTCGAGAACACCGGCACGCCCGCCGCCCCGAGGATGATGTATACCGCAAGCGCCGCGACGCCGCCGGGGACGCCCAGCATGTATCCCGTGAGCGCGACCGCCGCCGTCTGGAGCGTTATCGGAACGCCCGACGGCAGGGGTATCGACACCTGCGAGCACACCGCCACAAGAGCTGCAAATATTCCCGAAAGCGCCAGCTTGCGCACGCGCCGCCTTCTTTCGTTAATTCCCTGCATAATAAAGCCCTCCTGTCTTATGCCGAAGCCGTCATTATTTTCCCGCATACGCGGGGATGTCATATATCATCATTATAGTTTATTATATCCCAAGCCGCGCCCTTTGTCAATTCTATATCCTCCGCCGCTTGAAAAAAGGGCGCGTGTGTGGTACAATCGAAAAAAGAAATACGCGCGCGGAGGCATATTATGACGGAGCTTGCGGAGCTTATAAAGGGATCAAAAAACACGGTATTTTTCGGCGGAGCCGGCGTCTCGACGGAGAGCGGCATCCCCGATTTCCGCGGGGCAGGCGGCATCTATACGAAAAAATACGGCACCCTCTCCCCCGAGGAGATAATCAGCGGTGGATTTTTTGCCCGCGACCCCGAAACGTTTTTCGACTACTACCGCACGCACCTCGTCTTTCCGGACGCAAAGCCGAACCGCGCGCACCGCGCGCTCGCATCTCTTGAGGCGGCGGGAATGCTCGCCTGCGTCGTCACGCAGAACATAGACAGCCTGCACGCGGCGGCGGGGAGCCGCCGCGTCATCGAGCTGCACGGCACGACGGCGCGCAACTACTGCGTCCGCTGCAAAAGGCAGTTCGGGATAGAGGCCGTCACCGAGAGCCGGGGCGTGCCCCGCTGCCCCGACTGCGGCGGCATCGTCCGCCCCGACGTCACGCTCTACGACGAGGCGCTGCCCGAGGGCGCGTTCGAGGCGGCGGCGGAGGCGACGGCGCGCGCCGAGCTCATGATAGTCGGCGGGACGTCGCTGTCAGTCTACCCGGCGGCGTCGCTCGTGAGGTATTTTTCGGGCAGAGACCTCGTCATAATAAATTATACCGAAACGCATGCCGACAGGCTCGCCTCGCTCGTCATACACGGCTCGGTGGGCGACGCGCTCGGGGACGCCGCGCGCGAGCTTCTGCCCGATTTTGAATAAAGGAGAACTGCAAAATGAACTCATCATTCTTTTCATCAAACAGAGCGCGCCTCTGCGGCGCGCTCCCCGACGGGGCGCTGCTGCTCGTATATTCGGGCGCGCCCGTCCGCAAGACGGCGGACGAGGACTACCCGTTCTTCGCCGATACGAATTTCTTCTACCTCACGGGCATAAGGCAGGCAAATTCCGTCCTGATGTGCGAAAAGTCGGGCGGCGAGGTCAAAGAGACGCTCTTCACGCTGCCGCCCGACCCGATGAAGGAGCGGTGGACAGGCGCGCGCATAACGCCCGACGCCGCGCACGCGGTCTCCGGCGTCGCCGACGTAAGACCCGTGACGGAGCTCTGTGACGCCGTCCGCAAATGCTCGGGTTCCGCCGGCACCTTGGCGTTCGACCTTGACGACATGAACGCAAGCTCCCCGTCGCAGACGAGGTTTCAGGCCGCGATGCGTGAGCTTCTGCCCGCGCTGCCCGTCGTCGACGTCCGCCCCGACCTGCGCCGCCTGCGCACCGTTAAGGCGCCGTGCGAGATAGAGGCGATGCGCCGCGCCGAGGAGCTGACGCGCCTCGGGATCCTCTCTATGATGCGCGCCTCGCGCCCCGGGATGTACGAGTACGAATACAAGGCGGTGTGGGATTCCGTCCTGACGTCGCACGGGTGCCTCGAGCCCGCGTTTCCCTCGATCATCTCGGCGGGGAAAAACAACTTCTGCATACATTATTATTCCTATACGGGACAGGCGCGCGACGGCGACATGATACTGAACGACGTCGGCGCGCAGTTCGACGGCGTCCACACTGACGTCTCGCGCGGCTTCCCCTGCAACGGCAAATTCTCTGACAGGCAGCGCGTGCTGTTTGAATGCGCATACAGAACGTCCGAGCACATGTTCGGACTGCTGCGCCCCGGCGTCCCGATGAGCTTCGTCGACAGCGAGATCCACCGCTATTGCGGCGGGCTGCTCTGCGACATCGGCCTGCTCGACAAGCCCGAGAACGAGGCGCGCTATATGTGGCACGGCGGCGCGCATCACGTCGGATTTGATACCCACGACATGACGGACGCGCGCGGCGAGATGATGCCCGGATGGGTCTTCTGCGTCGACGTCGGCATCTACGTCGAGGAATGGGGCATCGGCTTCCGCCTCGAGGACAACTGCCTCATAACAAAGGACGGCTGCGAGAATCTCTCAAAAGATACGCCGCGCACCGTCGCCGATATCGAGGCGGCAATGGGGCACTGACAAATCAAAGAAACCGGACGCGACAAAATTGCCGCGTCCTTTTTTTCAATTTTTTGTGACGCACGGGCGCATTTTCGGTAGATAATAGACGAATAGCAAAAAACAAAAAGGAGGAAATCCAAATGGAACCGAATGAGACCCACGACCCGCCAAACGGCATGCCAAATGGCATTCCAGACGGCATTTCAAACGGCATGCCAAACGGCATCCCGATGGCTGACGGGGCGATAGTGGAGCTCTATTTCCGCCGCGACGAGCGCGCGATTTACGAGACGGCGAGAAAATACGGGCGGCTCCTTTTATCGGTCGCCGTCCGCATCACGGGCAGTCGGGAGGACGGGGAGGAATGCGTCAACGACACATACGTCGGCGCGTGGGGCGCGATACCGCCGGCACGGCCCGCCGTGCTCGGAACGTTCCTATGCAAGATAACGCGCCGCCTCTCGCTGAAGGCGGTGCGCGGCAGGAACGCCGAAAAGCGGGGCGGCGGGACGTTCACCGCCGCGCTCGACGAGCTTGCGGAATGCGTCCCCGCGCCGACGGACGTCGAAGAGGAGGTGCTTAAAAACGAGCTTTCCGCCGCGATAGACCGCTTTCTCTCCGGCATGCCCGAGACGGAACGGAAAATCTTCGTCTGCCGGTACTGGTACTTCGACGGGGTGGCGGAGATAGCCGAAAGGTTCGGCTTCGGCGAGAGCCGCGTCAAAATGACGCTCTTGCGGACGAGAGAAAAGCTCCGCCGCGCACTTGAAAAGGAATTTAAGCAATAAAGGAGGACGACATGAACGCATACGATATCTGCGAGGCGCTGGGCGGGATAAGAGACGAATTTGTAGAGGACGCCCACGCCGAAATAAAAACAAACGAAAAACTGCGCCGCTCACATCACACGCAGCGCGGAATAATTGCAGCCGCGGCGCTTGCCGCCTGCTTCTGCCTGATTTTGACGGGGGCGCTCCACGTCCTTTACAGGCTCGACTACTTCGCCGCGTCATGCGGGGCGAGCCCCGGCACCGTCGCCGACGGCGTCTACTACTACTCTGTGCCGCACGACGGCGTCTATCGCTATGAGCCCGGCGGAGATTCAGAAAAGCTGCTCGGCAAATACTTCTACGACAGCTGGAATGTTGACGGATACGGGCTCTACTACGCGCGCGGCAGGAGCCTCTACGTCATCCCGCACGAAAGCGGCAGGACCGAAAAGCTCTATACCGCAGACGGCGCCGACAAAATAGGATTTTCGCCCGAGCTGGACGGGGAGGGCACCGTTACCGTCACGGAATACGACAAAAAGGAGGGCGCCCGCCGCTTCGTTTTGATAGACAAAAAGACGGGACAGGTCATACGCTCGCTCGGCGAAAGACCGATGGGAGAGACGCCGGACAAAAAGGAGTTCACGCTCGGCGAGCGGACGCTCACGCTGACATTGGATGGAACAAGCCCCGCCAGCGGAACGCTCACCGAAAACGGGGTCTCCCTACTTCCCGAAGGGCAGAGAACATATATCTACCCGCGGGAATTCGGCGATAATATCATCCTGTTCCCCGTTATCGACCCCGGCAGCTCTGAAAACGACCGCTATTACGTCGCCCGCGCCGACGGTACAGGCGACAACATCATAACGATAGACGGAAAATATCTCACGGAGGGCGCGACAGATGACGGCGAATATCTCTTCGCCGCGTCGTCGTCCGAAAACGAGATCGTGTCGATAAGCACGCGCACCGGCGAGGTCACGCCGCTGCCGACGGACGGCAGTCACGAGGACTTCTGCGACCTTGCGACGGACGGCGTCCACCTCTACACATGCGCGCCGTGGAGCGAAACACAGACGTGCTGGCGCATAGTCTACAAAGACGGCGCCCCCGCCTCGTTAGAACTCGTCGGTATGCCCCACGCCGAAAAATAAAAGCGATGTCCGCACAACCCGCCGGACAGCATAACCCAATCCACCCACCCCCTGTCATAAAAGCTTTTGAAGAGGG
>CANQYV010000076.1 GCA_947628165.1 uncultured Clostridia bacterium
CGCAGCAGGTAGTCGATGATGTAGGTGATGACCTCGGTGTCGGTCTTGAGCGTGCACTTGTAGCCGAACATCTCTATAAAGCGGCGGTTCGCGTCGTAGGACGATATCTCGCCGTTATGTACTATCGAATAGTCGAGCAGGGAAAACGGATGCGCGCCGCCCCACCAGCCCGGGGTGTTCGTCGGATATCTGCCGTGCGCCGTCCACGAGTACGCCTCGTATTCCTCGAGGCGGTAGAAGCGCCCGACGTCCTCGGGAAAGCCGACGGCCTTGAATACGCCCATGTTCTTCCCGCAGGAAAAGACGTAAGCCCCCTCGACCGAGGAGTTGACATGCGTTACGACGCGGACGACGTACTCCCTGTCGTCTATCTGAAGCGCGCGCAGCGCGGAGCGGCGCGGGAAAACGAAGTACCGCCATATCAGCGGCTCGTCCGTTATCTCCCTCATCGTCCGCGTCGGTATCGGCTCGGCGTCTACTATTTCAAATCTCTCCTTCAGATATGTCTCGCAGTCGTGACGGCGTGCGTCGTCGTCATAAAACAGATGCAGAGCGTAGAACTCGCGGTGCTCGGGGTATATGCCGTATGCGGCAAATCCGCCGCCGAGCCCGTTTGACCTGTCGTGCATCGGTATCATGCTCTCGATGATGCTGCCGCCCGACATGCGCTCGCCGCTTTTAGAGATGACGGCGGAGATGGCGCATCCGGACGGGATGCGTACCTGACCCTCTTTTTTCATTTGCGTTAAGTCTCCGGGAAAAAGTGCTGCCTACCGTTATTATACGCGCGAGTGATTACGGTATCACACGACGGCAAATATCGGAGGATATCGCGCGAAAAAACACGTTTTTCGCAGTCGTATGCAAGTAGTGTATACCTAAAAGTTCAAATTGTCAAGAGGGAATTTAGGTTTGTCCGCAAAACTGCAAGAAATTTTTTTATAAATTTCAAAAAAGGGGCTTGACAAGCGGCGCGCGGAGATGTATAATCCTGCACATGAAGGCAAGGGCGTCTTCGATTCCGCAAGGGATCGGAGCCGCCCTTTTCTTCGTAATACGTCATATAGGGAAAGGAATCTAAGGTATGACAATCGAATTTTGGTATCTCATCGGCGCGGCGCTCGTCTTCTGGATGCAGGCGGGCTTCGCGATGGTGGAGACGGGCTTCACCCGTGCGAAGAACGCGGGCAACATCATAATGAAGAACCTGATGGACTTCTGTATAGGCACCGTCGTGTTCTCGCTTCTCGGCTACACGCTGATGATGGGAGAGGACACGCTGTTCGGGCTTATAGGACTTCCGAACATGGATCTTTTCGCGAACTTCAAGGCGTTCATCGCGAGCCCCGCGGAGGGCTTCACGGGCGCGTCGACGTTCGTTTTCAACCTCGTCTTCTGCGCGACTACGGCGACGATAGTCTCCGGAGCCATGGCGGAGAGGACGAAGTTCTCCGCATACTGCATATACTCGGCGGTGATATCCCTCATCGTTTATCCTATTGAGGCGCACTGGATATGGGGCGGCGGCTGGCTCTCTCAGCTCGGCTTCCACGATTACGCAGGCTCCTGCGCCATCCACATGGTCGGCGGCATCGCGGCGCTCGTCGGCGCGATAATACTGGGACCGCGCATAGGAAAATATGTGCGCGACGAAAGCGGCAAGGTCATAAAGGTCAACGCGTTCCCAGGTCATTCGATCCCGCTCGGCGCGCTCGGCGTATTCATCCTCTGGCTCGGCTGGTACGGCTTCAACGGAGCCGCGGCGACAACGCCGTCGGAGCTCGCCTCCATCTTCCTCACGACGACGATCGCGCCGTCGGTCGCGACGTGCACGACGATGATATTCACATGGATAAAGAACGGCAAGCCCGACGTTTCGATGTGCCTCAACGCCTCGCTCGCGGGGCTCGTCGGCATAACGGCGGGATGTGACGCGCTCGACGCGGTCGGCGCCGCAGTCGTCGGAATAGTTTCCGGCATACTGATTGTCGTCGCCGTCGAGGTGCTCGACCTCAAGCTCCACATAGACGACCCCGTCGGCGCCGTAGGCGTTCACATGTGCAACGGCGCGTGGGGCACGATAGCAGTCGGTCTGCTCGCAAATCCCGACGCTCCGGCAGGACTTTCGGGTCTCTTCTACACCGGCAGCTTCAAGCAGACGGGGCTCCAGCTGCTCGGCTTTGTTTCGGTCGCGGCGTATGCGGTCGTTATGATGATAATCACATTCCAGCTCATTAAGAAGCTGCACGGCATCAGGGTCACGGCGGAGGAGGAGATGCTCGGCCTCGACGTGACCGAGCACGGCCTGCCGTCCGCATACGCGGATTTCGCGCCCGCCGTCGACAAATACGCGGACTTCGGTCCCATGCCGACACCTCCGGTCGTCGTTTCGGGAGACACGCCCGAGGCGGAGGCTGTCCCTGTGAAGCGCGTGCCGTCGTTTGACGAAGGTGCTCCGAAGTTCACGAAGGTGGAGATCGTCTTCAAGGAGGAGAAGCTCTACGCGCTCAAGGAGGCTATGTCGAAGATAGGCATTACGGGCATGACTGTCTCGCACGTCATGGGCTACGGTCAGCAGAAGGGCAAGCCCGAATACTACCGCGGCGTCGCGGTCGAGACGAACCTCATGCCGAAGGTGCAGGTAGATATCGTCGTCTCGAAGGTGCCCGTCAGAACAGTCATTGAGACGGCGAAGAGAGTGCTCTACACGGGCCACATCGGAGACGGGAAAATTTTCGTCTACGACGTCGAAAACGTCGTCAAGGTCCGTACAGGGGAGGAAGGCTACGACGCGCTTCAGGACGTCGAATAGCAAAGAGCTCGCGTAGCCCGGCTACGACGCGCTTCAGGACGTCGAATAGCAAAGAGCTCGCGCAGCCCGGCTACGACGCGCTTCAGGACGTCGAATAACGAATTATGATATGTCCGCCGCGGGGAAGCATCGTTGTAGTCGCGCATCAGCTCCGTCCCCGCGGCGTACATATAATAGCTGCCGGAATGCGAACCCACACCGGTTTTCGACGACGTATCAACGCCCGTGCTGCGTCAATGCCCCGGCATTCTCCTTGCCCGAACGATGATACGACGCCGAAAACTGCAAAGCGCTCAACGCGGGCTCAGGAAAGCGCCCGCGTTGAGCGGTGAGGTTCACTTCCCGTCAGCTATAGGGCACACCGCTCTTGCGGGGCGGCCCGGCACGGACGCGCCGCACCGACGGCGCGTCCTTTTTGCGGCGACTTTTGAAAAGTCACCAAATATGTGAGAAATCATTTTCTCATTTTTTGTCTGTGCGCCGCTTGTAAAAACTGCGTGCCGGTGCTATAATTGTGTGAAAAAAAACGAAACTTCGGTCAAGAGGTCAAAGTGAGAGAGGCAATAGACAGAAAGCTTGTGCTCGAGGACGGGGACGAATACCCCGGCGTCGGCTTCGGAGACGGGAGAGACGCGGTCACGGAGGTCGTGTTCAACACCTCCCCCGTCGGATATCAGGAGATAGTGTCAGACCCGTCGTATACTTATCAGACGGTCGTTTTCGCGTACCCTCTGATCGGCAACTACGGGATCGCAAAGGACGATTTCGAGACGAGAACGCCCACTATCGGCGGACTTGCGGTCAGGGAGTATAACGACCTGCCGTCGAACTGGCGCTCTGAGATGACGCTCGGCGAGCTGATGAAAAAATACGGCATCCCGGGGATTTCCGGCATTGACACGCGCCGCCTCGTCCGCTCGATACGCGACAGGGGCAGCCGGATGGGGATCCTCACCGGGGCGGACGTCCCGACGGAGGAGGCGGTCGAAAAGATACGCGCGTACACCCCGCCGCATGACGCCGTTTCAAAGGTCAGCAGGAAAAATATCGAGGTATACGGCGCGCCGGACGCGAAATTTCACGTCGTCGCCGTCGACTGCGGGATGAAGGAGAACATCGTGCGCTGCCTGTGCCGAAAAGGCTGCCGCGTCACGGTCGTTCCGTTTGACACAAGGCCCGCCGAGGTCGAGACGCTGAAGCCGGACGGCATCTTCCTTTCAAACGGCCCCGGCGACCCGACGGACGTTATGCCCGTTGTCGGGCTCGTGCGCGCGCTGAGAGGGAAGCACCCTATGTTCGGCATATGCCTCGGGCATCAGATGATAAGCCTCGCATACGGTGGGAGAACGTACAAGCTGAAGTTCGGTCACAGGGGAGGGAACCACCCGGTGCGCGACCTGCGGACGGGGAAAATCGAGATGACGTCGCAGAACCACTCGTTCGCCGTCGACGCCGGCAGCCTTGAGGGGACAGACCTTTCGGTCACGCACGTCAACATCCTTGACGGGACGGTCGAGGGCGTCGAGTGCGCGCGCGACGGCGTTTTCAGCGTTCAGTATCATCCGGAGAGCGCGCCCGGGCCTGAGGACAGCGGGCATCTGTTCGACAGCTTCATATCGTTGATGGAGGCGAGAAGACGTGCCTAAAAGAACAGATCTGCACAAAATACTCGTTATAGGCTCAGGCCCCATCGTCATAGGTCAGGCGGCGGAGTTCGACTACGCGGGCACGCAGGCGTGCCTTGCGCTCCGCGAGGAGGGTTACGAGGTCATATTGGCAAACTCGAACCCCGCGACGATAATGACGGATACTACTATCGCGGACAAGGTGTATATGGAGCCCCTGACGCTCGAGTTCGTCGCGCGCATCCTGCGCCGCGAGCGCCCGGATGCGATCGTCCCCGGCATCGGCGGGCAGACGGGACTGAATCTCGCCGTCCAGCTTGAAAAGAAAGGGATACTGCACGAATGCGGCATCGAGCTGCTCGGCACGCCGAGCAGCTCCATCGAGCGCGCCGAGGACAGGGAGCTGTTCCGTGAGCTCTGCGTCTCGATCGGAGAGCCCGTCCTGCCGTCTGAGATCGCGCACTCAATAGATGAGGGCATAAAGGCGGCGGAGAGGATAGGATATCCGGTAGTTCTGCGCCCCGCGTTCACGCTCGGCGGCACGGGCGGCGGATTTGCGGATAATGAGGAAGAGCTCTGCGCCATAATTAAAAACGCCCTTGCGCTCTCGCCTGTCGGTCAGGTGCTCGTCGAGAAGTCCGTCAAGGGATATAAAGAGATAGAATACGAGGTCATAAGGGACGGCAACGACACCGCGATCACCGTCTGCAACATGGAAAACCTCGACCCCGTCGGGATACACACCGGCGACTCCATCGTCGTCTGCCCGTCGCAGACGCTGACGAACAAGGAATACCACATGCTGAGAAACAGCGCGCTGAAGATAATCCGCGCGCTCGGCATCGAGGGCGGCTGCAACGTGCAGTTCGCGCTCGACCCGAACTCGTTCCGGTATTATCTCATCGAGGTGAACCCGCGCGTCTCGCGTTCGTCGGCGCTCGCGTCGAAGGCGAGCGGATATCCTATCGCCCGCGTGTCGGCAAAAATCGCGCTCGGCATGAGGCTCGACGAGATAATGCTCGCGAACACGCCGGCGTCGTTTGAGCCCGCGCTCGACTACGTCGTGACGAAGATGCCGCGCTTCCCGTTCGACAAATTCACGGACGCAAATCAGAAGCTCGGCACGCAGATGAAGGCGACCGGCGAGGTCATGAGCGTCGGGAGGACGTTTGAGGAGAGCATACAAAAGGCGATACGCTCGCTCGAAATCGGAGCATACGGTCTTCACATGCATAAATTCGACGGCTGGGAGACGGAGGCGCTCTCGGATTACATCCGCGAGGGCACCGACGACAGGATATACGCGATGGCGGAGCTTCTGCGCCGCGGCGTCTCCTCCGAGGCTTTGTCAAAGGCTACGGGTATAGACAGGTTTTTCACCGACAAGTTCTCGAATATCATCTCCGCGGAGCGGGCGCTTTCGGGCGCGAAGCTCGAAAAAGAGGCGCTCTACGCCGCGAAGCGCATGGGCTTTTCCGACCGCGCCATAGCGGACGCCGCGGGAGTTTCGGAGCTCGAGGTGTTCGAGGCAAGGCGCAGGTTCGGAATTTTCCCCGTATACAAGATGATAGACACCTGCGCGTCGGAATTTGAGAGCTACGTTCCGTACTTTTATTCGACATACGAGGACGAGAACGAGTCCGTCGTCTCGGACAAAAAGAAAATAGTGGTCCTCGGTTCGGGTCCTATAAGGATAGGGCAGGGGGTGGAATTCGACTATTCGACAGTCCACGCCGTGAGGACGATAAAGGCTTCGGGCTACGAGGCGATAATAATAAACAACAACCCCGAGACTGTTTCGACCGACTACACGACGTCCGATAAGCTCTACTTCGAGCCGCTGACGCCCGAGGACGTCATGAACATCGTTGAGCTCGAGCGGCCCGAGGGCGTTATTGCGTCTCTCGGCGGGCAGACGGCGGTAAATCTCGCCGAGCCGCTCGCGGAGCGCGGCGTCCGCATCATAGGCACGGACTGCGACGCGATAGAGAAAGCGGAGAACAGGGACGCGTTCGAGCGCGTGCTCTTAGAACTCGGCATACCGCAGCCGAAGGGCGTTGCGGTCACGAACATAGAGGACGGCGTCAAGGCTGCAGAAGAAATAGGATATCCTGTGCTCGTTCGTCCGAGCTTCGTGCTCGGCGGGCGCGCGATGCAGATAGTGGCAAAGGAGGAGCACCTGAGGCATTATCTCAAGACGGCGGTCGAAATAGATGAAGACAAGCCTGTGCTCGTCGACAAGTACATAGGCGGCAAAGAGCTCGAGGTCGACGCGATATGCGACGGTACGGATGTGTTCATACCGGGCATAATGGAGCTCGTCGAGCGGACGGGAGTCCATTCCGGAGACTCGATCTCGGTCTACCCGACGTTCAGCGTTTCCGACAAGGTGAAGGGGACGATACTCACCTACGCAAAGAAGCTCGGGCTCGGCATCGGCATTGTGGGACTTTACAATATCCAGTTCATAGTAGATAAGAACGACAACGTGTTCATAATCGAGGTAAACCCGCGCTCGTCGAGGACGGTCCCGTTCCTCTCGAAGGCGACGGGCTACAGCCTCGCGGACATCGCGACAAACGTCATCCTCGGGCACAGTCTGCGGGAGCAGGGGATCTTCTCGCTTTATCCCGACGAAAAGAAGAGGTACTACGTCAAGGTGCCGGCGTTCTCGTTCTCGAAGCTGAACGGCATGGATTCTTACCTTTCGCCGGAGATGAAGTCGACGGGCGAGGCGATAGGGTATGACGAAAAGCTGCACCGTGCGATGTATAAGGCTATGACGGCGTCGGGGATGAAATTACAGAACTACGGCACGGTGCTCGTCACGCTCGCGGATGAGGACAAGGAAGAGGCGCTGCCGCTTGTGAAGCGGTTCTACGACATGGGCTTCAACATCGAGGCGACGATAGGGACCGCGAATTTCCTGCGCGCGCACGGCATAAAAACGAGGGTAAGAAAAAAGATATCGGAGGGGAGCTCCGATATCCTTGACTCGATCCGAGCGGGGTACGTCAGCTACGTCATCAACACGCGCGCCGTCATGTCAGGCGTCCATTACGAGGACGGCGTTCAGATCCGCCGCTGCGCGACGGAGAACAACGTCACGATATTTACCTCTCTTGACACCGTCCGCGTCCTGCTCGACGTCCTCGAGGAAATAACGATAGGCATCTCGCCGATCGACGAGGATTGAGTTTAATATTATGCGGGGGGAAGAACTTTTGCAAAAGTTCTTTCCCCCGCGCCCCCTTTTTCAAAAGCTTTTGATAAGGGGGTTTTATTACGGACGTGAAGTGTTGTCGTCGGGCGTGTATTTTATTATGTCGGAAACTCCGCAGTCGAGGATGCGGCAGAGGTCGTCAAGCGTGACGGTCGTGATAGGAAGGCCGTGCTTTAGGCGGTCGAGCGTTCCCTTGCTGAAGCCGTAGGTCTTGATGAGGGAGTATGTGGTGACGTTCTTTTTCTTCATCGTTTCCCAAAGGGGTCCATACGATATCATTTTCTCCCACGCCTCCGCTCTTTTTTTTAATTATATTTTATTGAAAAGGTCTTGACTATACCCAATAAAATGGGTATAATAAGCTCATAAAACAGCAAAGACAAGGGAGTTTACAGACAAAATGCCGAAATTTGATGATCTTCAAAAGCTGAAGGAGCTTCACGACAGCGGAGTGGTAAACGACGAGGAATACGAGACGCAGAAGAAAAAGATACTCGATGCGCCCGACTCTGAGCCTCAGCAGGCGCAGGCGGCGCAGCCACAGCCTCAGATCGTGATAAACAACACGAACATGAACCAAAACACGAACCAGAACGTCGCTGCAGGCGCGGCTTTCGGGCTGAAGCCGAAAAGCAAATGGGTGTCGCTCCTGCTCTGCCTGTTCCTCGGCTTCGTCGGCGCACATAAGTTTTACGAGGGCAAAATCGGTCTTGGTATAATATACATATTCACAGGCGGACTATTCTTCATCGGCGTTATCGTCGACTTTATCCAGCTTCTCTTCAAGCCCGACACATACTACGTCTGACAGTGTAATTTCAATACCATTCCCCAAGTATTAAAGTTTTAAAAGAGGGGTTCGGGGGGAAAACTTTTAGACAAAAGTTTTCCCCCCGACTTATATTACACGAACCGACCGAAGATGAGGTTTATGAAGAAGCAGACGATGACTCCGGCGGCGGTCGGGATTAGGGCGGCGGCGAGCGTCCAGCGCAGGCTCTTCGTCTCGCTTTTGACGGTGAACAGCGTCGTCAGGCACGGGCTGTGCATGAGGCAGAAAACCATCATGCAGACGGCGGTGACTGGTGTCCAGCCGTTCGAGGCGAGCAGCCCGTG
>CANQYV010000077.1 GCA_947628165.1 uncultured Clostridia bacterium
TATGACTGGGGGGTTGGCTTGGGTATGGTGCGGGGCGTTCGCGGGGTGCTTTTGGCTTAGAAAACATAGGGATTTGCCCTAAGCGCCGACGCTGCCCGCATGAAAACAAAAAGGCTCCTATTCAGCATAGAAGCCTCTGAAACGGGTGGGTAAACCTAAATAAAATACCCCCAGTCATAAAAGCTTTTAAAGAGGGGGTCCGGGGGAGGAAATTTTCACGAAAATTTCCTCCCCCGCATAAATTATCATCCAGTTGGAAAGAGCTTGGCGAGGGCGCGGGTGGCGGGGGTTTTCTCTTTGGAGAAGAGCTTGGCGGCGTCGGCGGATGGGTCGTCAACGAGGGAGGAGAGGATGCCGTAGGTGCCGTCTTTGATGTCGGCGCTCGGGTAGCCGAAGACGTGCGCCATGTCATACGAGGCGGCGCCGTATATCTCCGCTATTTTGCCGACGGTCGCCTCGCTGTGCACGGTGTTGTACATGTGATACTCCGCATACGCGTCGATGAGATACGCGTCTGACGCGGCAGCGAGAGCGCGCAGGAGCGCGGACGCGCCCTCCGGATTCGTCGTCGTCCCGGGGACGGCGAGGAAGAGGGAGCTTGCGGGCATCGCGGCGTGATACGCCGCCTCCTGCCCCGTCACCTTCGGCATCGGGGCGATGTCCCAGTCGACACGGGAGTTTGCGAGCGCGTTCATCTCGCCGAGCCAGCCTATGTGGAATACGCTCTTCCCCTCCGCGAACGCGTCCGAACCGTTTGAGGGAATGAGACTGCCGGGGGCGATGAGACCGCGCAGAAGCTCGACTGCCGCCGCGAGCGCGGACCCCTCAGGGAGTGTCGCCTCGGCCGCCGCGCCCGGCGCGGCGCTGACGAACGAAAGCTCCGCAGAAGAGGAGACGAGCTGCTCGAGCCATGAGCGGTCGAGAATGGCTGCGCCGTCCTCCGCCGCGTCTGCGGTGTAGATCGAGACGCCGCCGCCCGCGGCGAGCTCCGTCATCGAAGCCCACGTCCAGCTGCCCGCATTAACGAGCTCGTCGACCTTCCCGCCGAGCTTTCCCCTGTCATAGAAGACGCAGGGCACGTCGTCCGGCTCGACTGTCACCGCCGACGCGACGAGCCATGCCGCCCTGCCCGAGGCGAGCGCACCCGTCGCCGGGTGGAAATATTCCTCATCCGTCGTGAAGAACGGCAGACTGTGCAGATTCATCAGATACCCTTCATTTATGAGGGCGTATGCGTCGGTCGCCGTTATCGCGAGCAGGTCGGCGTAATAATCGCCGCTCGCAATCGTCGCCTTGATGTCCGCCTTCATGCCGTCGAGCGTCGTTGCGACCCAGCGCAGCTCGCAGGAGAGCTTGTCCTCCACCATCTTCACGCGCTCGTACTTCGCCGCCGAGAACGTGTCCTCGCTGTCGGCGTCCTCTCCCGAGAACGAGAAGATACGGGATAGCCCCGCCTCGCTCGTCGAGCGGATGAACACGCTCTCCCCGCCGAAGCTGAAGTTTATTTTCGAGAGACGCGCCTCCGCCGTCGCCTTGCCCGTGTACTCGTACTCGACGGGCGGCACGAACGGCTCGGGCTCCTTCGTCGTTTCGTTGTCCTTCGTCTCGGGAGCCTCCGTGCCCGCAGCCTCGGCAGACGTCTCGCCGCCGAATTTATCTTTGTTCAGCTTGATAAACGAGCACGAGGCGAGCGGCAGCGCCATCGCCGCGCAAAGGAGCAGCGCCCCGATGCGGACGAGTGTCCCCGACATATGCTTCTTTTCCATATTATTATCCATATTTTATGCCCGCTCCTTTCTATGTGTTTTAGAAGTTTTGTGCGGTTCCGACGAAGTCGGAATAGAAGTTGTTTAGACTTCTAAGCCACAAAACTTCAGTCTGAAAAACGACCCGTTTTTCAGACTTAACCTCCCGCCGGCGTCTTTTCCGCCGCGACTATGAAGCCGCCCGCGTTGTCGCCCGAAACGGTGTATGCGGCGCCGCGAGGCACCTTTATCTCCGTCTGCCCCTCTCCCGAGCACGGAGTATAGTATATGTAGTAACTCTTCCCGTCCTCCGTCGTGTACTCGAACGGGGACTCATACGGGTGCGTGTGCACGAGCTCGACGAATTCCTCAAGGCAGAGGTTTTCGTGATGCATGAGCTCCGCGAACGGCGCGCCGACGTATCTGTAGTGCCAGTATTCGTACGCGATGCCCGTTATCGCTATTTTGTCCGTCCTGTACCGCTGTATGAAGCCGTAGCGCCAGCTGTTGTTCGGCATCCAGTCCCTGTCGGCGTTCGCGCCGAGGTCGACGCCGAGCCCCGTGTGGTGCTCGCTGTGCCCGGGAACGGCGACGTATCTGTACGCCTCCTCCTCCCCGTCCTTCTCGATCCTGTCGTTAAGCTCCTTCTCCTGCTCCTCGTAGCTCCTGTACGCACTGCTCAGAAGCGCGTGATCGTCGGCGGTGTCGGCGACGTAGGCGTCCATCAGCGCGTTGAGGTAAGGCAGAATCGAGCGCTCGACGCCGAGGGACGAGGTCAGAAGGCCGTAGCTGCCGCTCTTGTCGGGGTTGTGGTAGAGCGTCACGATGTCCTCGGAGCCGAATTTGTACTCGTGGTCGGCGTTGACGAGGACGAGATACCCGCGCGTCATGTCCGTGTCGGGGACCGTGAACGTCTCCGTCAGCTCGGGCGGGATGACGGGCGGGTCCGTCACCGGCGGCTCGGTCACGCTCCAGTCGCGGTACGTCCCATCTCCCGAAAGCGGGCGGTCCGTCTCCGCGTTCAGCGCGAAAAATACCGCGAGCAGAACGGCGGCCATAAGAAATATCATAAGGACCATCATCCCCGGGGCGAGGTCGGGACCGAAGGCGTCGTTATATCTCGCGATGCGCTTTCTCATGTGACGCGATGCCTCCTGCCGTTTTTTTCTGACCCGTCTTTTCTTATGTTCCCCGCGTCCGCACGCGGTATTTTGTTAAATTCTGTAAAGATGTGGATATTGGAAAATGAGCGCCCAAATCGGGCGCTCAATTTCTTTCCCTTTTAGTCCTCGAGGCACGCCTTGCGCGAGAGGTTGAGCCTGCCGCGCTCGTCTGTGCCGAGGAACTTGACCGTCATCATGTCGCCGACCTGGCAGACGTCCTCGACCTTTTCGGTGCGCTTGTTTTCGAGGTCCTTGATGTGCACCATGCCCTCCTTGCCGGGCGCGAACTCGACGAACGCTCCGATCGGGATTATGCGGGTGACGCGGCCCGTGTAGATGCCGCCGACCTCGGGCTCGAACACGATGCCCTCGATTATCTTCTTCGCCTCATACGCGGCGTCGCGGTTGACGGCGGCGATGTATATCGTGCCGTCCTCCTCGATGTCTATCTTCGCGCCGGTGTCGGCGACTATCTTCTGAACGACCTTGCCGCCCGTGCCTATGACCTCGCGGATCTTGTCGACCTTGATGTGCATCGTCAGCATCTTCGGCGCGTACTCGGAGACGTCGGCTCTCGGCTCGGGGATCGCCTTCAGCAGAACTTCGTCAATGATATAATCCCTGCCCTTGTGGGTGACGGCGAGCGCTTCCTTTATGATCTCGGGCGTAAGTCCGTCGATCTTGAGGTCCATCTGGATCGAGGTGATTCCCTTGTGGGTGCCGGCGACCTTGAAGTCCATGTCGCCGTAGAAGTCCTCGACGCCCTGAATGTCTATCATCGTCATCCACCTGTCGCCCTCTGTGATGAGGCCGCAGGAGATGCCCGCGACGGGCGCCTTTATCGGAACTCCCGCGTCCATCAGCGCGAGCGTCGAGCCGCAGACTGAGCCCTGCGACGTCGAGCCGTTCGAGGACACAACCTCGGAGACGACGCGTATCGCGTAGGGGAATTCCTCAACGGACGGGAGCACGGGGATGAGCGAGCGCTCTGCGAGCGCGCCGTGACCTATCTCGCGGCGTCCCGGGCTGCGCGAAGCCTTCGCCTCGCCGACCGAGTAGCCGGGCATATTGTAGTGGTGCATATAGCGCTTTGTCGTCTGATCGTCGATGCCGTCGAGCTCCTGCGCTTCCTCGAGCGTGCCGAGCGTGCAGACCGACATGACCTGCGTCTGTCCGCGCGTGAAGAGGCCGCTGCCGTGTACTCTCGGCAGAACTCCCGCCTCGGCGTCGAGCGGACGTATCTCGTCGAGGCGTCTGCCGTCGACGCGCTTGCCGTCCTCGAGGAGCCAGCGGCGGACTATCTTCTTCTGAATCTTGTAGACGAGCTCGTCCATCACGTCGGCGACCTCGGGATATTCCTCCGAGAAGCGCTCGATGATGGCGTCCTTTATGGGCGTCATGCGCTCGTCGCGGACGTTCTTGTCGGGCGTGTCGAGCGCGAACATGACGTCCTTTTCGCAGAACGCGAATATTTTTTCCACCATGTCGTGGTCAAGCTCGCCCGAGGGGTACTCGAACTTCGGCTTGCCGACCTCGGCGATGATGTTGTCTATGAAGTGCAAAAGCTTGCAGTTTTCCTCGTGACCGAGCATGATGGCGGTGAACATGTTCGCGTCGGAGACCTCCTTCGCGCCCGCCTCTATCATGACGACCTTCTTCGCGCTCGAGGCGACCGTCAGCTCAAGCGTGCTCACCGCGCGCTGCTCCGCCGTCGGGTTGATGACGGGGACGCCGTTCACCATGCCGACGAACGCGCCGGAGATCGGTCCGTTCCACGGAATGTCGGAAATCGAGAGCGCGATGGACGCGCCGAGCATCGCCGTTATCTCGGGCGAGCAGTCGGGGTCGACGGAAAGCACCGTCATCGAAAGGACGACGTCGTTTCTGAGGTCCTTCGGGAACAGGGGGCGTATCGGTCTGTCGATGACGCGGGAGGTGAGCACCGCGTGCTCGGAGGGACGGCCCTCGCGGCGCAGGAACGCGCCGGGGATCTTTCCGGCGGCGTAGAGGCGCTCTTCAAAATCGACCGACAGCGGCAGGAAATCTATGCCGTCGCGCGGCTTTTCGGACGCCGTCGCGCAGGCGAGCACCGTCGTCTCGCCGTAGGAGACGAGGCACGAGCCGTTCGCAAGGCCCGCTATTCTGCCGACCTCTACCTTGAGCGGTCTGCCGGCGTATTCGGTCTCGAATATTCTTTTGTTTTCAAACATTTTTTCGGTTTTCCCTTTCGTTTTTTTATCAAACGGGGGCGCCCTCTTTTCGGCGTGATAACACTTACAAAAACGTCGCGGTGAGGCGCCGCATTTGTAAATGCTACCAGCGGCAGGGGTGACGCCGCCCTTGATTTTGGATTTTACAATTGGGCTGCCGCTTGTGCGGCAGCCCAACCGAAGGCTTACTTTCTGATGCCGAGCCTGTCGACTATCGAACGGTAGCGCTCGATATCGATGCTTGCGAGATAGCCGAGCAGATTGCGGCGGTGTCCGACCATCTTGAGAAGTCCGCGCCTGCTGTGGTGGTCCTTCTTGTTTTCCTTGAGATGTTCCGTCAGCGAGTTGATGCGTGCGGTGAGGAGCGCAATCTGCACCTCCGGGCTGCCGGTGTCTCCCTCGTGGGTCGCGTAAGCCTCGATGATAGCCTGCTTTTCTTCCTTTGTGATAGCCATCTTTGTGTATCACCTTTCGTTTTTTGTATTTGCTTCCCGTCCCAGCGCGCGGCGGGTGATGCGCCCGCTACCCCGGGCCCTGTATCCGCGCCCCGAGCCGAAAGCCAAAGCTATTATATCACGAAAAAATCTCTTTGTAAATACGGCTTTTCACTTTTTTATGTTCCTTCCGGAAATATTTTTTGTGCGGTTTTCCTCTTTCCCCTCTCCCCGCCGGAAGAGCGAGAGCGTCCCCGTCAGAACGAGGAACGCGCCGAACGCCGCGCGCAGCGCGCCGTCTCCAACCGCACCGGATGCCAACGAGCCGAGATACGCGCCGAAAACGCCGCCCGAGGCGAGAAGAATTACGACCGGCAGGCGGATATTCCTTCGGCACGCGTGATAAATGAGGGACGCGCCGGAGGCGCAGACGAAAAAGACGAGATTATAAAGCTGCGCCTGCCTTTGCGGCGTGCCCGAAAGCGCCGTCAGATAAATGAGGAAGAGCCCGCCGCCGCCGACGCCCATGCCCGAGAGCGCGGCGCAGAAGAACGCGGCGAGGACGCCTATCATGCTCTTCATATCCATAATTTTCAGCCGCGCAGGAGCATCGACGCCCCCGCCCAGATGACGAGCGCGGAGAAGATCTTCCCCACAACGCCGGGGCGGAGCCTGTCGAGCAGAAACGCGCCGAGCACGCCGCCGAGCGCCGCCGGCAAAAGAAACGTCTCCGCTCCCGAAATCGAAACGCCGCCGCGCGTGTATAAAAACGCCGTGAACGCGGCGACCGGCAGCGTTGAGGCGAGCGCCTCGGAGAACACGTCGCGGCGGTCGAAATCCCCGGCGCGCAGCCTCCCCGCGCGCGAAAGCATGAACACCGTTATCATGCCGCCGCCCGTGCCGAAAAATCCCGAGCAGAAGCCCGAGAGAATACCCGTGAAAACGAGCGCCGCGACATGCGCCGCGCCTCTTTTGCCGTACCCTGTTGTCATGCTCTCATCTCTCTTTTTTGGCAATACCACTTGTATTTTAACTCAAAATCTGCTATCATATACTCGGAGCACATCTCGCCGCGCGCGGGAAAGCGCAAGCATGCACCTGCACTCCAATATAACAGACAAAAAAAGATTTGAGATAAAACGAAAATCAAGATGGCAAATTCGACTTCATCAAAAAATACGCCCGCGAAAAAGCCCGCGGGCGGCGGCACAAAAAGCGCGGGAAGCTCCTCAAAGCCCCGGGCTTCTTCCTCCGCGCCCGCCGCAAAGAAAACGGCGGCGGAAAGGAAGCCTTCGGCTTCCTCATCGGCGGCAAAAAAGCCGACGCGGGCAGCCGCAAATTCCAAGTCGGGCAGCCGCAAAGCCGAGAGCGGACTCGGGGCGCAGATTGTCCCCTTCTGCCTCTACATCGCGGCGCTGCTCGTCCTTCTCGTCCTCATCCCCGCCGCCTCCGGCGACGGCATCGTAATAACATTTTTGCGCCGCGCGCTGTTCGGACTTTTCTCCGCCTCCGCGTTCGCGGTGCCCGTTCTGCTCGTTCTGCTCGGCGTTTTCTGGCGCTCGGGCGGCGGCGGGACGCGCGTCGGCTGGCAGTTCTACTGCTCGCTCGCCGTCGCGTTCGTCTTTTCCGTAACGCTCCATATCGTCCTTTCGGGCGAGGCGGTGTTTGATATTCCGGCGCTCTATAACGGCGGCATCGACTACTCGACGGGCGGCGTCATAGGCGGATTTTTCGGCTCCGTCTTTCTCGCCTGCCTCGGCCGCGTCGTCTCCCTCATCCTCCTTATCGCCGCATTGTTCGTGCTCTGCCTGCTTCTCTTCGGGCTGACGCCGAACGCAGTCTACATGGCGGCAAAATCGCGCGCCGCCGAAAGGCGCGAGGCGCGCGCGGAGCTCGCTGAGACCGACGACGGCTACGAAGACGAGCCGGAGCCGGAGGCTGCCGCGATTGTTCCCGCGCCCGCAAAGGAGCGCGGCGGACGCAAGAAATTTGACACGGATGTCGATATGTCTGGCGACAGTCATGAGGACGGCGAGCTGCACGGCATACCGGACCTCACGCCCGAGGGCGAGGAGGTCGCCGACATCGACAAAAAGATATTCGACGAGGTGATGCGCCGCACGCGCGAGCGGTACGGCGAGCAGTCGTTTGAAAAGGGCGCTTCGGGCTCGCCGGAGCTTGCCGAAAAGAATGACAAGTCGGCGAAGGCGGAGAGGCACAAAAAGGTAGAGCGGCTCGAACCCGTCGAAAAGAACGCGGACGCGGACGGGATAGATCTGTCTAAAATTTTCGTCGACCCCGACGCGATCGCGCTGCTTAAGAAGAGATCCTCATCCGCCGCCCCCGCGTTTGACGAGAGCGCCCGCGAGGGCGAGGCGGCACGCGAGGACATCCTCGAGGCGGAGCGGCAGGCGGTCGACGACACCGTCCCCGACGACGGCGCGGGCACGCTTGCGCCCGAGGCGGAGGAGGCCGTCCCCGTTTACGAATTTCCCCCTCTCGACCTTCTCGCAAAGCCGAAGGCGGCGACGGAGGCTGACATCGCGGAGCTGCGCGAGACGGCGCAGCGGCTCGTCGACACGCTCGCGAGCTTCCGCGTAAAGACAAAAATATCCGACATCTTCCACGGGCCGACGATAACGCGCTACGAGCTGACGCCCGAGGTCGGCACGCGCGTTTCCTCTATTGCGAATCTCTCCGACGACATCGCGCTTAACCTTGCGGCGGAGAGCGTCCGCATCGAAGCGCCGATACCCGGCAAGGCCGCCGTCGGCGTCGAGGTGCCGAACCGCACGCGCGAGACGGTATATCTGCGGCAGCTCTTCGACACCGACGAGTTCCGAGGGGCGAAGTCGCTCCTGACGGCGGCGCTCGGGCTCGACGTCGCGGGGCAGCCGATATTCTGCGACATCTCCAAAATGCCGCACCTTCTGATCGCGGGCACGACGGGCGGAGGAAAATCCGTCTGCATCAACTGCATCATAATGAGCATCCTTTACAGAACGACGCCCGATCAGGTGCGCCTCATCATGATCGACCCGAAGCAGGTCGAGTTCGTCCCCTACAACGGCATCCCCCATCTGCACGTCCCCGTC
>CANQYV010000078.1 GCA_947628165.1 uncultured Clostridia bacterium
CGCCGACGCTCCACAGGCTTTCGATACAGGCGTTCGAGCCCGTGCTCGTCGAGGGCAAGGCGATAAAGCTGCATCCGCTCGTCTGCAAGGCGTTCAACGCGGACTTCGACGGCGACCAGATGCCAGTTCACGTCCCGCTTTCCGCGGAGGCGCAGGCGGAGGCGCGCTTCCTCATGCTGTCGGCAAACAACCTCTTGAAGCCCGCAGACGGAAAGGCCGTTACCGTTCCGTCTCAGGACATGGTCATAGGCAACTTCTATCTCACGATGGATAAGCCCGGCGAGCCCGGCGAGGGCAAGGCGTTCCGCAACTTCGACGAGGCGATGATGGCGTATGAGAACCATATTCTCGGCATCCACGCGCCGATAAAGGTCCGCGTCTTCAAGGAGCGCGACGGCAAGATGGAGTCGAAGATAATAGACGCGACGCTCGGAAGACTCATATTCAACCGCGCGATCCCGCAGGATCTCGGCTACGTCGACAGGACCGATCCCGAGAAGTTCTTTGACCTCGAGATAACGGAGGCGATGACGTCGAAGAAGCTGTCGGGCATAGTTGACGCCTGCATCAAGAAGCACGGCTTCTCGGTGACGGCTCAGGTGCTCGACGACATAAAGAATATAGGCTACAAGTATTCGACAAGGGCGTCGATATCGATATCCGTCGCCGACATCGCGGTGCCGGAGGAGAAGTACACGCTCGTTTCCGAGGCGGAGAAGAAGATAGAGAACATCAACCGCCACTTCGCACGCGGCGAGCTCTCCGAGCCTGAAAGATATTCGAGCGTCATAAACGTCTGGGAGCAGACGACGAAAGACGTTGTCGAATCGCTTCAGAAAAACTTCAATAAATATAATGCCATCAAGATGATGATGGACTCCGGAGCGAGAGGAAATATCACGCAGATGAGACAGCTTGCCGGTATGCGCGGACTCATGTTCGCGACGAACGGCAAGACGATGGAGCTGCCGATAAAGTCCAACTTCCGCGAAGGTCTTAACATCCTCGAATATTTCATGGCGGCAAGAGGCGCGCGCAAGTCGCTTTCCGATACGGCGCTGCGTACCGCAGACTCCGGTTATCTGACGCGCCGTCTCGTTGACGTGTCTCAGGACGTCATAATCCGCGAGGACGACTGCGGCTCGAGAAAGGGTATCCTCATGACGGATATCAAGGAGGGCAACGAAGTCATCGAGCCTCTCCGCGACCGCATCTTCGGCCGTTACGTCATCGGCGACGTCGTAGACCCGAAGACGGGCGAGGTCATCGTCGAGGACAATCACATGATAGGCGAGGAGGACGCTAAGCGCATAGTTGACGCCGGCATCACCGAGGTCTACGTCCGCACCGTTCTCCAGTGCAAGGCACGCCACGGCGTCTGCTCGAAGTGCTACGGCGCGAACCTCGCGTTCGGCACTCCCGTCAGCGTCGGCGAAGCTGTCGGAATTATAGCCGCTCAGTCGATAGGCGAGCCCGGCACGCAGCTCACGATGAGAACGTTCCATACGGGCGGCGTCGCAGGCTCCGACATCACGCAGGGTCTGCCGCGCGTCGAGGACCTCTTTGAGGCGAGAAAGCCGAAGAAGCCCGCGATTATCACGGAGGTCGACGGCACAGTCGCGATAAGGGACGACAAGCGCGTCCACGTCGTCGACATCACGACCGAGAGCGGAGAGATAATCTCTTATACGATCCCGTTCGGCATGAGGCTGCTCGTCTCGGAGGGCGACTATGTCACACACGGACAGCCGCTCACAGAGGGTCACATGAGCCCCACCGACATCACGCGCATCAGCGGACTTGACGCGACCTACGATTATATCGTTCGCGAGGTCCAGAAGGTGTACCGCCTCCAGTCTGTCGAGATAAACGACAAGCACATCGAGGTCATAACGCGCCAGATGACGCGCAAGGTCAAGGTCGACGATCCCGGCGATACGGATCTTCTCGTCGGCACGATGGTGGACGTCAGCGAGCTCGAAGAGGAAAACGACCTCATCAACGCGCGCATCGAGGCGGGCGAGATCGGTCTGCGTCCCGCAGAGGCGACGCCGGTGCTGCTCGGCATAACGAAGGCGTCTCTTGCGACGAACAGCTGGATGTCTGCGGCGTCGTTCCAGGAGACGACGAAGGTGCTGACGGAGGCGGCGATCAGAGGCAAGGTCGACCACCTGCTCGGCCTCAAGGAAAACGTCATCATAGGCAAGCTCATCCCCGCCGGCACAGGCATGGAGCGTTATCGCAACGTGGAGATAGTCGAGACAGAGGAAAGCTCCGAGACGATGCGCAACCTCTTGACGGGTGCGAGCGTCGCGGTCGACGATTCCGACGACGAGTACGGCGACTACCGCGGATACGATGACGATGATGACGACGCCTACGGCTCCGACGAGGGCGACGCGTACAACGACGAGGACGAGGCGGACGACGCATATGACGACGGCGCCGAGGACGACTCCGACGAAGTCGACGACGAGGACGAGGAATTCGACGAGGACGCATATGCGGACGCGATCGACAAGTTGCTCGAAAAGCAGATACACGCCGACAAGTCCGAGACAGTCAGCGAGGACTGACGGGCACGGGCGTGAAATAACGTCATAAAAGCATGGGAGGACGGCATCCGCCGCCCTCCTTATGTTCTTTTTGCCGGCGGTAGAGGTGTTGGGGCGGTATCTTTAGGCAAAAAGGTCGGATTTGAGAGTATCGTTTTTGTGCAATAGAGAAAAAATAAGCATGAGCAAAAAATTCCTTGACAAAGCCGAACTATTGAGATATAATCTATGTGCGCATTTGGAGGTGTATATCCATGCTCATTTTCGTATGCACCGACTTTGCGCGCATGAGCTTTTTATTACCGAGAAAAGGAGGGAACCATGCCGACATTCAACCAGCTTGTAAAGCAGGGAAGACACGACAAAGTTTATAAGTCAACGGCTCCGATGCTTCAGACGGGCTTCAACACGCTCAAGAACAGAAGCATCGCGCAGAGCGCGCCCCAGAAGCGCGGCGTCTGCACGAAGGTGACGACGACGAGCCCGAAGAAGCCGAACTCCGCAATCCGCAAGATCGCGAGAGTACGTCTTACGAACGGACTTGAGACGACGACTTATATACCCGGTATCGGACACAATCTTCAGGAGCACTCCGTCGTCCTCATCAGGGGCGGACGTGTGCGCGACCTGCCTGGCTGCCGTTACCACGTCATCCGCGGCACGCTCGACGCTCAGGGCGTCGCGAACCGCAACCAGAGCCGTTCCAAATACGGCGCGAAGAGACCGAAGAAATAATTGTAAATCATTTTGATTTTATCGGTGTGTTCTGCCCCCTACAGAAATATAAGCTTTCGGCAATAAAAAGTTTATGGGCGCATTTTTGCGCGTCTGTCCTCGGCGGTGACACGATCGGGAATTATTTTTCGAGTACCTGTGATAACATTATTTAATGAAGGAGGGAATAACAGTGCCAAGAAGAGGTCAGATTTCCAAGAGAGAGGTCTTGCCGGATCCGCTCTACAATTCGGAGCTCGTCACAAAGCTGATCAACAACGTAATGCTTGACGGCAAAAAGGGCGTTGCTCAGAAGATAGTGTACGACGCGTTCGCGATCGTAGAGAGCAAGACGAACGAGAATCCGCTTGAGATCTTCCAGGCGGCGCTTGAAAACGTCATGCCTTTGCTTGAAGTAAAGGCCCGCCGCGTCGGCGGTGCGACGTATCAGGTCCCGATGGACGTTCGTCCGGAAAGACGGCTCACGCTCGGTCTGCGCTGGTTCGTAAGCTACGCGCGGTCGAGAGGCGAAAACACGATGTCGGAGCGCCTTGCTGCCGAGATCATGGACGCCAAGAACAACGCCGGCGGTGCATTCAAGAGAAAAGAAGAAATGCACAGAATGGCGGAAGCAAACAAGGCGTTTGCTCATTATCGTTATTGATTTAAACAAAACAAAGACATCATTTGAACCACGGAGCGGCAGAATGAGCGTGCCGCAAGATCAGCCTTCAGTTTTCGGGCGGTCTTTCGTCGGTTAATCGGAGGCAAAAAAGAAATCATGTCCAGGGAATACTCACTGGAGCGTACACGCAATATCGGCATCATGGCCCACATCGACGCCGGAAAGACCACGACGACGGAGCGCATACTCTTTTACACGGGTATAACTCATAAGCTCGGCGAGGTCCACGAGGGCGCCGCGGTCATGGACTGGATGGAGCAGGAGCGCGAGCGCGGCATTACGATAACGTCCGCCGCAACGACCTGCCATTGGCGTGATACGCGAATCAATATCATAGACACTCCCGGCCACGTTGACTTTACGGTCGAGGTCGAGCGCTCGCTCAGAGTTCTCGACGGCGCCGTATGCGTCTTCTGTGCGAAGGGAGGCGTCGAGCCGCAGTCCGAAACTGTCTGGCATCAGGCAAGCAAGTATCAGGTCCCGCGCATGGCGTATGTCAACAAGATGGACATCATGGGCGCCGATTTCTATCGCGTCGTCAACATGATGAAGGAGCGCCTGCGCACGAACCCCATTCCGATACAGCTTCCGATAGGCGCAGAGGACGATTTCCGCGGCATCATAGACCTTATCAAGATGGACGCCGTCATATATTATGACGATCTCGGACGCGACATGGAGATCGAGCCTATCCCCGACGATATGCTCGAGCTCGCGAAGAAGTACAGGGCGGAAATGATCGAGGCCGTCGCCGAGTCCGACGACGAGCTCTTCGAGAAATTCGTCAACGAGGAAGAGATAACGGAGGATGAGCTTCGCGTCGCGATAAGAAAGGAAACGATAAGCAACAAGATCGTTCCCGTCGTATGCGGCACATCCTATCGCAACAAGGGCGTCCAGAAGCTGCTCGACGCGATTGTCGACTATATGCCGTCGCCGCTCGACGTCCCGCCCGTCACCGGAATAAATCCGAAGACGGACGAGGAAGAAGAGAGACCGGCGGGAGACGACGAGCCGTTTGCGGCGCTTGCCTTCAAGGTCATGACGGACCCGTTCGTCGGACGTCTCACCTATTTCCGCGTTTATTCGGGCAAAATCGAGGCGGGTATGGCAACATACAACTCGACGAAGGGACAGCGCGAGAGGCTCTCGCGGCTCCTTCAGATGCACAGCAACGAGCGCCGCGACATAGACTGCGTCTATTCCGGCGACATCGCCGCCGTCATCGGCACGAAGAACACGAAAACGGGCGACACGCTCTGCGACGAGGCGCACCCCATAATCCTTGAGTCAATGGAATTCCCGGAGCCCGTCATAAGGGTCGCGATCGAACCGAAGACGCGCGCCGGCGAGGAAAAGATGATGATAGCGCTCGAAAAGCTCGCGGAGGAGGATCCTACGTTCAGGACTTACACCGACGACGAAACGGGACAGACCATCATCGCCGGCATGGGAGAGCTCCATCTCGAGATAATCGTTGACAGACTCCTGCGCGAATTCAAGGTCGAGGCGAACGTAGGTCAGCCGCAGGTCGCTTACAAAGAGGCGATCAGAGGCACGGCAACGGTCGACGAGGTCTACTCGCGTCAGAACGGCGGTCACGGTCAGTACGGCCACGTCAAGATCGTCGTCGAGCCGACGGAGAACGGAGAAGAGTTCGAGTTCATCGACAAGACGGTGGGCGGCGTCATACCCGGCGAGTATATGAAGTCTATAGAGGCCGGTCTGCGCGGCGCGATGAATTCCGGCGTACTTGCCGGATACAGCGTCGTGAACGTCAAGGTGACGCTCATAGACGGCTCGTATCACGAGGTCGACAGCTCCGATATGGCATTCAAGATATGCGCGTCACTGGCCCTGCGCGAGGCGCTCGAAAAGGCGGACCCCGTGCTCATGGAGCCCATAATGAAGGTCACGGTCACAACGCCGGACGATTATCTCGGCGACGTTATCGGAGACCTGAACGCGAGACGCGGCCAGATAGTCTCGATAGACAATATCGGCAGCGCGCAGCAGGTGACGGCGCACGTCCCGCTCGCGGTGATGTTCGGTTACGCGACCGAGCTTCGCTCACGTTCGCAGGGCAGAGCCGTCTACACGATGGAGCCCGACCACTTCTCGGAGGTGCCGAAGAATATCTCTGCGGAGATAGTGTCAAAGCGCGGGCACCACAGCTAATTTTCACGATCGAAAAAACAATATAAAAAATCAAAACGAAAGGATCACAAATCATGGCAAAGCAGAAATTTGAAAGAACCAAGCCGCACGTTAACATCGGTACGATCGGTCACGTTGACCACGGTAAGACGACACTTACCGCTGCGATCACGAAGGTCTTAGCTCTCAGCAATGATAAGATCGAGTTCCTCGCATATGACCAGATCGACAACGCACCCGAGGAAAAGGCACGCGGAATCACAATCAACACGCGTCACGTTGAGTATGAGACGGAAGCCCGTCACTACGCTCACGTCGACTGCCCCGGCCACGCCGACTATGTCAAGAACATGATCACGGGCGCGGCTCAGATGGACGGCGCTATCCTCGTTGTCGCAGGCTCCGACGGCCCGATGCAGCAGACCCGCGAGCACATCCTGCTCGCCCGTCAGGTCGGCGTTCCCGCTATCGTTGTTTACCTCAACAAGACGGACCTCGTTGACGACGAAGAGCTCCTCGAGCTCGTCGAGATGGACATCCGTGAGCTCCTCAGCTCCTACGATTTCCCCGGCGACGACATCCCGATAATCCGCGGCTCCGCTCGCGAGGCTCTCGAGTCCACCTCCACCGACCCGAACGCTCCCGAGTACGCTTCCATCCATGAGCTTATGAAGGCTGTTGACGAGTATATCCCGACGCCCGACCGTAAGTCCGACCTCCCGTTCCTTATGCCTGTTGAGGACGTCTTCTCCATCACGGGCCGCGGCACGGTCGCTACGGGCAGAGTTGAGCGCGGCACCGTCAAGATGGGCGATACCGTCGAGATCGTCGGCCTTACCGATGAGAAGAAGACGACCGTTATCACGGGCGTCGAGATGTTCCGCAAGCTCCTTGATTCCGCTGAGGCGGGCGACAACATAGGTCTGCTCCTTCGCGGCATCGATAAGAAGGGTGTAGAGCGCGGCCAGGTTCTTGCTAAGCCGGGCACCATCCATCCGCACACGAAGTTCACGGGTCAGGTTTACGTCCTTACCAAGGCTGAGGGCGGCCGCGAAAAGCCGTTCTTCCCGGGCTACCGTCCGCAGTTCTACTTCAGAACGACAGACGTTACCGGTACGATCAGCCTTCCCGCTGACGTCGAGATGTGCCGTCCCGGCGACAACGTCGACATGAACGTTGAGCTGATTACACCTATCGCTATCGAGGTCGGTCTCCGCTTCGCTATCCGCGAGGGCGGCAGAACGGTCGGCTCCGGTGTCGTTACGGCTATCGCTGAGTAATCTTTTCTTTCAAAAAACGGTCGAGGCAGGGGTCAAAATGACCCCTGCCCGGTCTGGCTTTTTTCAACACACGACAACCGAATAGAGAAATCTTCGAGGGCAGGGTGAAATTCCCGATTGGCGGTACAGTCCGCGAGCATTCGAGCAAAGCTCGAATACGCATGATTTGGTGAAACTCCAAAACCAACAGTTACAGTCTGGATGAAAGAAGATCTGATACGAATATGAAGGACGCGTTCTTTCATAACACCGCGTATCACGCACCCGAAGTTCTCGTTTGGGGTGCGCGATTTTTTTACTAAAGAGGTATAATGTTATGAAGAACAGTGCAAAATATGCAGCGAAGATAGGCGTGCTCACGGCGGCCGCCGTCGTGCTCATGCTGCTTGATTTTCCGCTTACGTTCGTGGCGCCGTCGTTTTACAAGCTCGACTTAAGCGAGAGCGTGATAATGGTAGGCGGCTTCGCGCTAGGTCCGCTCGCAGCCGTGCTTACGGAGCTTTTGAAAAACCTTCTGAACCTGCTCATCAACGGGACGTCTACATACGGTATCGGAGAGCTCGGCAATTTCCTTATAGGATGCTCTTTCACGGTACCGGCGGCATTTATATATAAGTATCATAAAACGCGCAAATGCGCGGCTCTCTCGCTTCTGACGGGAACGCTGTCGATAGCGCTCGTAGGCGCCGTGATAAACTATTTTGTCCTTGTGCCCGCTTATGCGCAGGCGTATGCAGGCGGCGATATCGGCGTGATAATCGGCGCAGGAGCCGTTATTTTCCCGTGGGTGAAGAATCTTTTGATGTTTGTCGTCTCCTGTACGCTCCCGTTTAATCTTATCAAAGGCGTTGTATGCTCCGTCATCTGCTATATCTTGTATAAGAGAGTGTCACCCATACTGCACATATAGATGTGCAGTATGGGGTTGTGAATAGTGCACAACTATCGACACCCTGAATGACACTTTTTATTGTGCAAAATTATTTCAAAAAAAGTGTTGACATGAAGGGGGTGAAAGTGGTATACTAACAAAGCTGTCGGCGAGAGCGGAAGCTCCGGGGCAGTGAGAACCTTGAAAACAGAACAACAA
>CANQYV010000079.1 GCA_947628165.1 uncultured Clostridia bacterium
CCCGCATAGAAGAATCGGCACCCGAAAGGGTGCCGATTCTTCTATGCAGAAGTAAGTGAATGAACCCTGCAAGAGCGTTGGAAAGAAAAGCGAAAATATTACGCAAATGCGCTCTTGCGCACGACTTTTTTGCATCTCGAAGATTTTGAAGTTTTTCTTAAAAAACTAAAAATAACACTTGCATTCCACGGAGATATGTGTTATAATAGCAAAGCGTTCGGCGAGAGAATATGTTTTTCAGAATATGTTTTTCGCGGCGCAGCAGCAAAATACGGAAGCGTAGCTCAGATGGTTAGAGTGCTTGGTTGACATCCAAGAGGTCACTGGTTCGACTCCAGCCGTTTCCAACCCGCACGGCAGGTTATTTTCCTGCCGTGCTTTTTTCCATGAAATCAGGACCGCAAAAAACGTCTTTCAGCCTGTACCCGGGGCTGATTTTTTTTCTTTCCGTTGCGCGGGACACGGCTTTGTGATAAAATAATTATACAATAAAAAAACAAAGGGGCGGAATATCTGATATGGAGAGAGTGGGACACGGGTTCGGACCGTTTTATGACGGGAACAGCAAAATCCTCATTCTCGGCAGCTTCCCGTCGGTCAGGAGCCGCGAAGCATCATTTTATTATGCTCATCCGCAGAACCGATTCTGGCGGGTTCTTGCGCTCCTTTTCGACGATGATGTGCCGGAAACGCTTTTCGAGAAGCACTGCTTTCTTCATTCTCACGGCGTCGCGCTTTGGGACGTCGTCGAAAGCTGTGAGATAAAAGGCTCAAGCGACTCATCGATTCGCGGCGTTGTTCCTACTGATATTTCGCAGCTTTGCCGGGAGATCCCCATACAGCGCATCATACTCAACGGCAGGACCGCGGAGCGGTATTTCCGCCGCTTTTTCCCCGATTTCGACGTGCCGACGTCAGCCGTGCCGTCGACGAGCCCGGCAAACGCCGCGTGGTCGCTTGACATGCTTGCGGATGCGTGGAGGTCTGCAATTTTTTCCTCCTAAAGATTTTTTTGCGTTAAAACGGAAACCGATTGTCAATAATAAATAATAAAGAGGTAAAAATGATATGAAGATAGCATTCTTTGACACGAAGCAGTACGATATCGAGCCGTTCCGCGCGTGCGGTGAGAAGTCGGGGGTAGAATACAAATTCTTTGAGCCAAAGCTCACGGCGGATACCGCGGGCCTTGCGGCAGGATATGACGGCGTTTGTGTCTTTGTAAACGACACCGTCGACGCCGAGGTCGTGGACAGGCTTTACGGAGAAGGGGTCAGGCTCGTCGCCCTCAGGTGCGCGGGCTACAACAATGTCGACGTCAAATATGCGTTCGGAAAGCTGCACGTCGTTCATGTTCCGGCATATTCTCCTTACGCCGTCGCGGAGCACGCAATGGCGCTGCTTCTGACGTCGATAAGGCGCATACACAAGGCATACAACAGAACGAGAGATTTCAACTTCAGTCTTTCCGGCATGACGGGATTCGACCTGCACGGAAAAACCGTCGGCGTTGTCGGGACCGGACGGATCGGAAGGGTGTTCATTGACATATGCCGCGGCTTCGGGATGAACGTAATAGCGTATGACAAGTTCCAGGCGGAGGGGTCGGGGATAGATTATGTGACGCTGCCGGAGCTTTATTCGCGCTCTGACATAATATCATTCCATTGCCCGCTGACGGATGAAACGCACCATATGCTGAACGCAGACACGATAAAGCTGCTAAAGCGCGGCTCCGTTATAATCAACACCTCGCGCGGAGCCCTCATTGATGCGGAGGCGCTGCTTGCCGGCATCAAATCCCGGATAGTCGGCGCCGCGTGCCTCGATGTGTACGAAGAGGAGTCCGATATTTTCTTCGAGGACTTCTCGGGGCATATCATGGACGACGACACGCTTGCCCGCCTTATCTCAATGCCGAACGTCATCGTAACGTCTCACCAGGCATTCCTGACGGAGGAGGCGCTGCACAATATCGCCGAAACGACGACCTCCAACATCATCACTTTTGCGGAAAAAGGGACCTGCGACAACGAGCTCTGCTATCACTGCGGCAACACCGAGACATGCAAAAAGCAGCGCCTTGAACGCTGCTTCTGACTGTTTTATTCCTGCGCCGCATCCGGCGGCGTTTCGGGACGCACGCCGCGCTTTCGCCTTTGCATTATAAGGAGGACGGCGTAGACTATGACGAATGCGGTGAGCGAGCCCGAAAAGTCGAGCGCGACGTCAGCGACGGAATTTCCGCGCGCCGTGAAGATCTGTATCATCTCGTCTGTCGAGGCTGCAAACAGACATCCGAGCAGCGGAATCGCGGTACATGACCATGTGCGGCGCAGTTCAAAGGCGCACACGGCATATGTGAGGCAGAGTGTGAGCGCGCCGAGAAGAGCAAATTCCGTGAAATGCGCGCACTTGCGGATGATGTGTTCTACGGTTCCGAAGTCTGCGTCTTTCGGAAGAAAATGCATAAGAATTGATGTCAGAAAGCTGCTCTTCGAGGACGAATCCTCCCTTGAGAGCAGGGAATTTCCCCATATCAGCAGCAGATTAAGAAATACGAGGACCGACAGAGTCACGACCGTATTTTTCTGTTTTTCGTTTTTCACCGCGCACCTCTTTTCTCCCTATTTTCATATATTATAATACAATATGCGTCATATGTCAAAATAAAAAAAGCCCAACTCGAAAAAACGGGTAAAACAATAAAAATGCTCATAGAACCGCGAAAAGAAAAGTTAGGTTTAGGCAAAATCTCCATTGAAAAATCCCCGTATTTTTAATATAATATATGTGGGATTAGTATTACATATGTTATCGCCGCAAGTGTTTTTTTAACACGGCGGTCTTCCGGCAAGACCCGAGGGGTGATGCTGTATGAACAGGTCAGACGCACAAAACACAAAGAAGTCTTCCATGCGTGAGCACGACTGCTGCTTTTCGTTTTTATTTCAGCTCGTGTTCGCACAGGAAATGTGTTTTTGACGGCGTTTTTGTTCATTCAGCATGTGCACCGAAGGGGAAGCCGGAAAGATCGGTGAGCGCGGCGAAGCTTTGACGCCAAAGGCATTTTAATCGGGGTTTTATTATTATGGCAAAAAGGTATGAGATAGGAGAAAAAATAATTTACAGTCAGTCCGGTGTCTGCGCCGTTGAGGACATTACCGAAAACGAATTTTACGGAGAACGCACCGAGTATTATGTTCTTCGTCCGCTTTACGATGCGGGCTCGCTCATATATGTTCCGACATCAAATGAAACGCTCGTTTCGAGGATCAGAGACGCCATGACAAAGGACGAGGTCAACGGCATCATCAATTATATGCCGAACGCCGAGGACATTTGGATAGACAACGACAACGAGCGCCGGGAGGTCTACTCCGTAATACTGCTTGAGAACGAGCCGAAAAAGCTGACGGAGCTCATAAAAACGCTTCGAGGCCGTCGCGAGACGCAGAGAATGAAAAAGAAGCGCCTTCACATTGCGGACGAGATTTTTCTTGAACGCGCGCAGCGAATTTTATGCGATGAAATCTCGTTCGTACTTGGGCTCGACCGTTCGTCTGTGGACGCATATATAGCATCCCGTATAGGACAGGCAGACGTTAAGGACGCATAAAAATAAAAAAATCGAAAAAGACCTGAAGCATCCGTCGGATGCCTTCAGGTCTTTTTCATGGGCTTCATGTATTCAAAAAGCGAGAGATACTTCCGGATCCGACGAAGCCCATATGCAGACGCGGCATGGCCGCGGATGCACCGATAATTTTTTTGCACAGGGCCGCATGAATGCGGGCGCCGAAAGTCACCTGTGCCATGACCGTATTACGAAGCAAAGATAATATTATCTCATTCGTATTTAACCTCTAAAAATACCTCGTTTTCTTCGGTGGGAGCCGCCGAACCGGCAGGGCAAATCAAAAACGAACCTCTGTATGTACCTTTCTTTGGAAGTTGGAACGTGACCGATTCGGAGGTATGGTCTTTCGTTAAGAAAAGCACCCATATGTTACCGTCACGTCCGATGTCGACTTCGGTCCAAAAGAAGAATAATGTTTTTTTCTCAATTTTTATTCTTACTGCGACGACTTGAGTAACATTCGCGATAGGCTTTATACTGCAGCCTAATGTGGCTAGTCCCGATGAAGATATTGAAAAGTACGGTGAGGCATCACGCACGTTTTCAAAACAGGGTGCAACTTCTTCGGGAGCGGCGGCATACAGCGGAACAACGAGAATTGCGAGCGACGCCGCACAAAGTATGACGGAGCAGACGACTTTCAGCTTTTTGATTTTACTCTTCATTTTCATTTTACCCTCATTTCATTTGAATTGATTTTTACCCCTCTATATATATAGACGCAAAAAAACACAAATCGAATGCAAAAAAAGAAGAAAAAAATAAAAAAATTTGATTTTTTCAAACGGATATGATACAATAAATTGAAGATAAGTGTTTTAAAATGGGAGGCGATACATATGTTCCCGATACTTGAGGCCGCATACGATGTCATTGACGAAAAAGACGACGCACAAAACGAACAATACAGGAAAAAGGTCGAAGCAATTTTTGTGAAGTTCGGGAAAAAGATGTATCTCGCCGCCATGAGCGTCACCAAAAACCATCATGACGCCGAGGACGCGGTCCAGGACACGTTTGTCTCGATAGCGAAGATTATCGACCGCGTGCCCGACCCTGACAAGGAAGCGGCAGAGATTTATTTTTGCAAAGCCGCAAGAAGCCATGCACTCAGCAAGCTGAGGGGCGAGGTATGCAGCGTCTCCATCGACTGCGTGAGCGACGATTTCATTCAGATAAAGGATTTTGCCGAAAACATTGCCGACGATGAGCTCTATGAAAATATCCTTGAATTTATAACGACGATGGACGAAAAATACGCGGACGTTCTGACGATGAGGTATTTGTTCGACATGAAGCCCGGCGAAATTGCAAGGTCACTGAACAGGCCCGTGAATACGGTCAAAAGTCAGCTCACACGCGCCGTGTCCATGTTGAACAGGAAATTCGGCGCAAAAGAGAGAATGCCGGGAAGAGCCGAAAAAAAGAAGGAGGGGGAGTTTTCATGAAGACATGGCAGAGACAGCTCCTGGAGCGCGCGCTTGCGGAAGCGGGGAGAGAAGAGCTTGCCGAGTATTCGTGCGCGGCGGAGGAAGATGTTGTTTTTTCTCCGGGCTTCCGCGAGAAAATAATGAGCATACGTTTCGGTGGCAGCAGTCCGTTTTCGCGGCCGTGCATCAAGAAAACGCTCAAGCTGCTTCTTGTCGCAGCGCTGTTTGCAGCGGTCGTAATGTCAGTCAGTGCGTCGCGGGACAGCATCCTGCGCCCTGTGATCAAGCTTGAAGATACGACGTTTATCATATCTTTTGATCTTGACGACAGACAACCGGCAGAAAACGGCGGTTTCACCGCAGAATATATTCCCAAGGGATTTACTCAGTCGGATGCGGGTGCGAACGGAAACGAAAATTATAAGTATATCACATGGAAAGATGAGTCGGGAGACTGCGAGATAGAGATACGCCGCATCACAGACTCGAGCTGCTGCTTTCTGATCTCCACGTCTGACGGCACGATATCCAAGCTCAAAATCGGGGACAGGGCTGTATCGAAGATCATGGACAATTACGGCGATGCGTACTTCTGGGTAGAGGAGGACAGCTGCTTTCTCGTCAGTGCCGCAGGCGTGCCGTATGACGAACTCGTTCGGGTGATAACCGGTGTGCGTCCGTGCTCGGCTCTGAAGCAATAAGGTCAACTCAAAGTTGCACATGCTTGACAAGAATATCGCGGGAAGTGTGCCGACAAACGGCTCACCCCGCGATATTTTGCTGTTGTGACACTTTAAGTTGCAGAAAAATACAAATAAAAATTGGTTGAAATGCTTGAGCGCGACGTAATATAATGATACAGCGAGAAAAGTCACGAAAGGTCATACAACGTTTATAATGAAGATCGGAGAAAAAATAGCATATTACCGCTCCTCGCTCGGAATGTCGCAGGAGGAGCTTGCAGACACGCTCGGCGTTTCCCGTCAGGCCGTCTCGAAGTGGGAGGTAGGCCAGACAGAGCCGAGGATAGATAAGATACCGCAGCTTTGCGAGCTGTTCCGCGTTTCGACGGACGACCTCATACGCGAGGACGCCCCGGTGCGCACGCGCGACGCCGCGCCTGCGGTCGCGCACGAGCTGCAGTCGGGAAAATATTTTGGGACGGACGGCTTCCGCGGAGAGGCGAACGGGGAACTGACCGCGGAGCACGCGTTCCGCGTCGGCAGATTCCTCGGCTGGTACTATTCAGATCCGATATCGGGCTGCCGCGACCGCAATTACAAGCCTCGCATAGTCATCGGCAAGGATACGCGTCTTTCGAGCTATATGCTTGAATACGCGATAGCGGCGGGGCTCACCTCGTCCGGCGCCGACGCGTATATGCTCCACGTCACGACAACGCCGAGCGTTTCTTACGTCACGCGGCAGGATATTTTCGACTGCGGCATAATGATATCGGCATCGCACAACACATATACCGACAACGGAATAAAGCTCATAAACAAGTACGGCGAGAAGATGGACGACTCGACGCTCGCGCTCATCGAGGCCTACATAGACGGCAACATGGAGCCGCTCGGCCTCGAGGGCGACGATATACCGCTCGCTCATCAGGAGCGCGTCGGCGCGATTATAGACTATGCCGCGGGACGCAATCGCTATGTCGGATACCTTATTTCCGTCGCGGCACACTCTTTCCGTGACGTCAAGGTCGGCCTCGACTGCGCAAACGGCGCGTCCTGGCAGATAGCGCCCTCTGTCTTTGAGGCTCTCGGCGCGCAGATACGCGTCATAAACGGTCAGCCGGACGGCAAGAATATCAACCGCGGCGCGGGCTCGACGCATGTTGAGCAGCTTTGCCGTTACGTCAAAGAGAACCATCTTGACGTCGGCTTCGCGTTTGACGGAGACGCCGACCGCTGCATCGCTGTCGATGAAAACGGCCACGCCGTCGACGGGGACGTCATCATGTATATTCTCGGATGCCAGCTCAAGCGCCGCGGCGCGCTTGAAAACAATACGGTCGTCACGACGGTAATGTCAAACGCGGGCCTTTACCGCGCGCTCCGCGAGGCGGGCATAGATACAGTCCAGACTACTGTCGGCGACAGATACGTCTATGAAGAGATGCTTCGCCACGGGTATTCGCTCGGCGGCGAGCAGTCGGGGCATATAATCATCCACAAGTACGCAACTACGGGCGACGGCATACTGACGGCCATAATGCTCATGGAGGAGATACTCGAACGGAAGACGACGCTCGGAAAGCTCGCCTCAGCCGTCACGATATTCCCGCAGGTGCTGAAGAATATCAGGGTCACCGATAAGGCGGCAGTGATGGAGGATGCCGATATAAACGCGAAGGTCGCGGAGATAACGGCGCGCTTCGGAGACTCGGGTCGGGTGCTTCTGCGCAAGAGCGGGACGGAGCCTCTCATCCGAGTTATGGCGGAAGGTGAAAATACGGAGCTCTGCAACGCGGCGGTCGAGGAGCTGCTCGCGCTTATAAGGGAAAAGGGCTACGAGGCAAAACAGTAAGGCTGAATAAGGACGGAACAGAAACATGAACGGCAGCATTTTCTCGCCCGCGGCGCTTTTTGATTTTGAAAAAACGCAGTCGGCGGATATATTTGAGGGATGTGCGTCTGCTTGGGAGGCGATAGGAAAAATAAGCGCATATATCGTCGAAAGGAGCAAGACTCTCTCGCCTGACGAATATGATAATCCATCCCCGGGCGTATATATTTCGCGCGAGGCGAAGGTCGCGCCTACGGCGAGCATTTCGGGCCCGTGCATTATCGAAGCGGGTGCCGAGATACGCCACTGCGCGTTCATCCGCGGCTCGGCGATAGTCGGCAGGGGCGCTGTTGTAGGGAACTCGACAGAACTGAAAAACGTGCTCCTTTTCGACGGCGTGCAGGTCCCGCACTATAATTATGTCGGCGACTCAATACTCGGATATAAGGCGCATATGGGAGCGGGTGCCATCGCGTCAAACGTCCGCAGCGACAAGAAAAACGTCACGGTGAAGACTCCCGACGGGGAGAAGATCGAGACGGGACTTCGCAAGTTCGGGGCAATACTCGGAGACAATGTAGAGGTCGGCTGCGGCAGCGTGCTGAATCCCGGAACCGTCGTATGCCGCGGCGCGCGCGTGTATCCGCTGTCATCTGTCAGGGGAACAGTCCCGGAGCGCTCGATATACAAGCGGATGGGCGAGATCGCGGAGATAAGAGAATAAAAGAAAATAAGGACGGCGGCGGGACAAACTGAAATGCACCCCAAAAGTTAGACAATGTGATATAATGTCTAACAAGGGGGTGCATTTTTATGCCAAGAGGAAAGC
>CANQYV010000080.1 GCA_947628165.1 uncultured Clostridia bacterium
GACCTCTCGAAAGTCTGCAAACCCGCATAAATACTGGGTTTTTACGACTTCTCAACTTATTCGAACTCTATCGTCGCCGTGGGCTTAGGCGTGAAGTCATAGAGAACGCGGTTTACGCCCTTGACCTCGTGCGTTATTCTGTCCGCGAGATGCTGCATCAGCGAGAACGGGACGTCCTCGACCGTGGCGGTCATCGCGTCCTTCGTGTTGACGGCGCGTATGATGACAGGCCACTCAAACGAGCGCTTCCCGTCCTTAATTCCCGTCGACTTGAAGTCAGGCACGACGGTGAAATACTGCCACACGCGGCCCTCGAGCCCGTTTTTCGCAAACTCCTCGCGGAGTATCGCGTCAGACTCGCGGACGGCCTCGAGCCTGTCCCTCGTTATCGCGCCGGGGCAGCGGACGCCGAGCCCCGGTCCCGGGAACGGCTGACGGTATACCATGCCGTCCGGCAGACCGAGCGCCTTCCCGACGACGCGGACCTCATCCTTGAAGAGTATCCTCACGGGCTCGACAAGCTCAAAATCCATATAATCCGGCAGACCGCCCGCGTTGTGGTGCGCCTTTATGCCGCCCTCGCTCTCGAGGATATCGGGCCATATCGTGCCCTGCGCGAGAAATTCTATTCCGTCGAGCTTGCGAGCTTCCTCCGCAAACACCTCTATGAATTCGCCGCCTATGATCTTCCGCTTTTCTTCCGGATCGGTGATGCCCGCGAGCTTGTCGAGGAAGCGGTCCGTCGCGTCGACATAAACGAGGTTCGCGTTCATCCTGTTCCTGAACACCTCGATGACCTGCTCCGGCTCGCCCTTGCGCAGAAGCCCGTGGTTTACATGAACGCACACGAGCTGCTGACCGACGGCGCGTATCAAAAGCGCCGCCACGACTGACGAGTCGACGCCGCCCGACAGCGCGAGCAGCACGCGCTTGTCCCCTATCTGCTCTCTCGCTGCCTCCACCTGCTTTTCAATAAACGCCTCCGCGAGCTCGGGCGTCGTGATGCGGACCATGTTGTTCGGACGTCTTTCATTTACCATTTCTTCCTCCTTATTTACATCGTCACTGCCGCGAAGCGAAGCGCGAACAGCGCGGCTATAATTGTGACGGGTATGTCGCTTTTCTTGTATTTGCCCGTGAAGACGGTGATGATGACGTATGCGATCGCCCCTATGCCTATGCCGTTCGATATCGAGTATGTCATCGGCATCATTACGAACGCGAGGAACGCCGGCACCGCCGAGCGCATATCGTCCATGTCGACCTTCGCAAATCCCTTTACCATGAGGACGCCGACGTATATCAGAGACGGAGCCGTGGCGCACGCCGGCACGAGCGAGGCGAGCGGGCTCAAAAACAGGCAGAGCGCGAAGCACGCGGCGGTGACGAGCGAGGTCAGCCCCGTTCTTCCGCCCGCGGCGACGCCCGACGCGGACTCGACGAACGTCGAGCAGGTCGAGGTTCCGCAAACGGCGCCGGCGACCGTCGCTATCGAGTCGCACGTCATGCACTCGTTGACGTTTATCGGGTCGCCACTCTCGTCGAGCATTCCCGCCGACGACGCCGTGCCGTAAAGCGTTCCTATCGTGTCGAACATATCGACGAGGCAGAACGTCACGACGAGCATAACGGCGGAGAATATCCCTCCTATCGCCTCGCCCGTGAACGCGTCCGCCCACGCTTGTCCGTGGAACACTCCCGTTATGCCTATTTTTCCGAAATCGGAGAACGTCTGCCCTATCTGAGACACGTCAAACGACGGTACGGTCCAAGTCGTGATATAGTATAACACGGTCACGGACACAATGCTGATGAGAACGGAGCCCTTGACGCGGAATTTTTCGAGCACCGCGATAAGGATGAGCCCGGCGAGCGCGAGAAGCGCGGGCACGACGCGGATGAACTCCCCGTCGGCGACGGCACCATGAATATCGGCGAACTGGAGCAGCGTATACTCGTTGTCCTCAAGTATCCCCGCGTTCTGAAATCCGAGAAACGCTATGAAAAGCCCGATGCCGGCGGGTATCGCTTTTTTGAGGCAGTCCGGCAGCGCCTTCGCTATGCGCGAGCGAAGACCCGAAAGCGACAGTACCATGAAAATAAGTCCCGAAACAAGGATTATGACAAGTCCCGACTGATACCCGCGGACGAGACCTTCCCCGCCGTCGCCCTCGACGATGTGCGGAAGAATGAACGACACGAAGAAGAACGAATTTAGCCCCATGCCGCACGCCTGCGCGAACGGCATCCTCGCGTACAGCGCCATCAAAAGCGTGCCTATTACGGCAACGAGGATGGAGGCGACGTACACCGCGTTCCATATCTGCCCGAACGCGGGGTCCGCCCCCTCGGAAAGGTGATTGAAGCCCACTATCTGATTCGGGTTCGTCACGACGATATACGCCATCGCGAAAAACGTCGTGAGTCCCGCGATTATCTCGGTTCGGACGTTCGAGCCCCGCTCGGTGATTTTAAAGAATTTGTCCACTCTTCCCATTTTGTAAACCCGTTTTTTAAAAGATATGACGCTCTACATTCAGTATACAGGAAATAAGGGAAAAAAGCAAGAAAAAAAGCGTTCTCGGCGGAAAAAAGAAAAGCGCCCGCAAAGAGTAGGCGCTTTCCCCGTCGGGCAGCTTAATTCTTTAATTTCCGCGACAGTTGTCTATATGTAGAGGCTATAATGACGGTCGACACGACCGCCGTCAGAATATCCGACACCGGCATCGAGTATAAAACGCCGTCAAGTCCGAAAAACATCGGCAGAAGAATCGCGAAGCCGACGCCGAACACTATCTCCCTTATCATGGACAGCGCGGTCGACGCCGCCGCCTTCCCCATCGCCTGAAGGAAAATAAACGTCGCTTTGTTGACGCAGGCGAACACTACCATCGAGAGATAGATGCGGAACGACTTTACGGCGAACTCCGTGTAATACGCGCTTTCGTTCGCCGAACCGAAAATTCCTATGAGCTGGCGCGGCAGAAGCTCCACCGAAAGAAGCGCGATAAATCCGACGGCGGCCTCGCACAAAAGCAGCCGCGAAAACAGATTTTTGACGCGGTCGCGGCGGCGAGCGCCCATGTTATATCCCACGATCGGTATGCATCCAGCCGCCATGCCGATAACGACGGATATCACGATTTGGAACACCTTCATCACGATCCCGACGACCGCCATCGGTATCTGAGCGTAGATCTCCCGCCCGAAAACAGGGTCCTCGGCGCCGTATTTGCGTATCATGTTGTTTATCGCCGCCATCGCCGCGACGAGCGATATCTGAGAAAGGAAGCTGCACGCGCCGAGCGACAGCGTCCGCATGATGATCGCCTTATTCGGGCGGAAATCATCTCCCGACAGCTTTACCGACTTCGTATGAAGGATATAGAAGAGCGACAGCGCCGCCGTTACGACCTGACCCGCGACCGTCGCCACAGCCGCGCCCATCATGCCCCAGTGAAAGCCGAAAATAAAGACGGGGTCGAGTATGATATTCAGCACAGCGCCCGAAAGCGTTGACGCCATCGCGAACTTCGGGCTCCCGTCGGCGCGTATTATGGGATTCATCGCCTGGCCGAACATATAAAACGGGATCCCGAGCGAAATATAAAAGAAATATTCCTTTGAAAGCGCAAACGTCTCCGCGTTGACTGTCCCGCCGAACACTTTTATTATCGGCGAGGCGAAAATAAGGTACGCGGCGCATAGGAAAATGCCGCCGGCGACCGTCATCAATACAGATATTCCGATACTGTTTCCGGCGTCTTTTTTGTTCCCGCACCCGAGATTGAGGCTGACGAATGCGCAGCAGCCGTCTCCTATCATCACGGCGACCGCGAGCGCGATCACGGTGAGCGGGAACACGACGGTGTTTGCCGCGTTGCCGTACGAGCCGAGATAGCTTGCGTTCGCGATAAATATCTGATCGACGATGTTGTAAAGTGCGCCCACGAGCAGCGATATAATGCACGGTACGGCATATTTCCCCATAAGTCTGCCGATCTTTTCCTCAGCAAGGTATGATTGATCCTGTTCCATTTTATGACCTCCCGAATAACGCAAAAAGGCGTAAGCCCATAAAGTTGGACTTACGCCTTTTCAGCAACACACTGTCGTTATTATACCAGATAAAACAATTTTCCGCAAAGGCAATTCTGCACAAAATTCTCGCCAATACCCGCCCCTCACATGCCGGTTTTACACGTCCCCATATGACTTTTGCGGGCCTCGGCATCACGGTGAAAATTTCCGTCAGGCATTTCTCGATAGATTGTCCGGACTGCCGCTTTTTTCGGGAGCCTCCGCGGGGAATTTTACCGTTACCGTGAGCCTGCCGCATTCGCAGTCTGCCGAAACGGTGCCGCCCATGCGGTACACGAGACTGCGCGCGACAGAAAGCCCGAGCCCCGTCGAGGTGCGTGCCGTGCTGACGGTATAAAACCTGTCAAACAGTCTCCCCGCCTCGACCGCGGACAGTCCCGGCGCCGAATTCGAGAACATCATCTCCCCGCCCTCCGTCAGCGTGACCGAAAGGTCGCCGCCGCTGTACTTGACGGCGTTGTCAAGTATGTTTCCGAGTACGCGGCGGACGGCGCCGCCGTCAAGCGAGCGCACGACGGCGCGCGGCGGCAGCGTGACGCACAGCTCGATCCCCGCCTTCGTCAGCGCGCCGTAAAAATCCGCCAGCTCCTCCTCTATCATGCGCCCTAGGTCAACGTCCTCGCGCGAAAGCTCACCGTCCGTCGCGATAGAATACCTGAACAGCTCCTCCGTCAGCTTTCGCATCGAGTCTGCCCTGTTTCGTATCGTTGAGACGTAGCGCCGCGCGTCCTCCGACATTTGCTCTCCTTCAAGCAAATCGAGGCTGCCGCAAATCGCCGTCAGCGGGGTGCGCAGGTCGTGCGAAACGTTTGCAACGGCATCGTGCAGCTCGCGGTCCCCGCTTTCGTACCTGAGCCTCATCCGCCGCAGCTCGTGTATCTCCCCGTCGAGCCGTGCGGCAAGCGCCCTGACGGCGCGATCGCCGGTCCTGACGGTCAGGTGCGCGTTCGTGTCCGCGGAAAGTATGCGGGCAGCGTCCTCCCCGAGCATATAAAGGGCGCGTCTTTGCAATATTATCCTGACGGCGAGCACGAGCACCGCAAAAACAGCCGCAGCGGCGATATATACCATAACTGCCTCCAAACTTATTCGATGTCCTGCCTCTCGAATATCAGCACTCCCGCGGCGGTGACGGCAACGATGCACAGCAGCGAATACAGCGGCGAGGCGGCGTCAATTTTCACCTCACTCATCGCCGCGCTGACTCCCAGATCCAAAAACTTCTCGCCGGATGGATCGTCGGCAGGAAAAAAGGACGGGTTCCAGAAGCGCAGCGCCGGATACATGATTTCGTTGTACATCACGAACTGCCCGGTCGGAAGAATTTTTTCCGCCGCCTCGCAGACGTGACGCCACACGCCGCCGACGTAGCCCGGGTTAGGAGTTTTTGTCCCCTCTCCGATCGGCTCCGGTACAGTCGCCGAGTCGTCGTATTCGTATGTGATGAGAAATTCTTCCCCCCCGAGCCTCGAATGCAGATACGCGGAGCCGAGTATCATCGCGAAAACCGCCATCGCGGCGGCGACCGCCGCGGCGCGGCGCGGTGCGAGCATCCCGACAGCAGCCGCAAAAGCGCCGATCGCTAGCGTCAGCATAAAATACACAAACATACATGAAAGATACAGTTTAGTATACCACTCACTGTATCGCTCGTCAAAGAGCGGCTCAAGCTTGCTCGGCGCGCACAATGCGGAGATCACGGTCATGATAAGAAAACAAATCGAGATGACCGCCAGCGCAGAGACTATCTCGGAGACGAAGATATCCCGCCTCCGGCTGCCGGTCAGCACCTTGTTTTTCACGATCCCGTCCGCACGTTCGCGCGCGGATGCAAACGCGACCGCCGCCGCAAGCACCACTATCGCATACGGCGCAAAAAATCCGATATCCCCGTACCTGAAGTTATAGAGGCCTATTATGGCTCCCATCAGTGCAGACAATGCGAGCAGCAGCCAAAAGAGGACGCTTTTAAAATATTTTCTCATTCGTTCACGCAAGAGATTGATCATACGGCGCCTCCCAAAAGGTTGATAAAGTATCCTTCAAGGCTCTCGTCGCGCTCGTGCAGCGCGTAAAGCTCGCATCCCGCCCCGCCGAGCGCCTCCGCCAGTCGGGACACGGAGAGCTCACCTAAAATATCGGCCTCGCGCTCGGAATTTATGCGGTATTCGACTCCGAACGCGTCAAGCACCGCCGCGAGCAGCTTTGTGTCGCTGACCTCGACGCGCACACACTTGCAAAGCGACCGCTCAAGCTCGTCGGCGCTGATTTCCTTCAGCATCCGTCCGCCGTCGATGAAGCCGTAATGCGTCGCGACGCGCGAAAGCTCGTCAAGTATGTGAGACGAGAGCAAAACCGTCACCCGACGCTCGCGGTTAAGGCGCAGTATCAGCTCTCGCATCTCTATTATCCCCTGCGGGTCGAGCCCGTTCATCGGCTCGTCAAGGATGAGCAGGTCCGGGTCGCCGATCAGCGCGGCGGCAATGCCGAGCCGCTGCCTCATCCCGAGCGAAAACTTCCCCGCGCGCTTTTTCCCCGTGTCGGCGAGTCCCACCGCAGAAAGCACCTCCGGTATGCGCTCATAAGACGGCATGCCGAGCGAGATGCACATCTGTCTTAGATTTTCCTCCGCCGACATATCGGAATATATTGCCGGCGCCTCGATGACGGCGCCGACACGCCGACGCACATCCGTTATTTTCCGCGAGCCGCACCCGACGCCGAAAAGCGTATATTCGCCCGCCGTCGGCAGCGAAAGCCCGCAGACGACGCGCAGAAGCGTCGTTTTTCCCGCGCCGTTTCTGCCGACAAGGCCGTATATCGCCCCCTTTGGTACGTTTGCCGTGAGCGCGTCGAGCGCGCGTGTGCGCCCGTACTTCTTCGTCAGCCCCGACGTTTGCAGAACATATTCCATGTTTTTGCCCTCCCGGTAGTTTTTTGTTCCGGAATAATGATATCACCGCACCGTCAAGGGACCGGCAAAGAAAAAGGTAAAGAAAGCGTAAAGATTTATTCCTCCGAGAGCCGGAAGCCTATGCCCCAGACGGCCTCTATCATGTCGCGCCCCGATATCATGCGCAGCTTGCCGCGCAGGTTCGAGACGTGCGTTTTGAGCGAGGATTCGGTGCAGTCCGGCGTCTCCTCCGCTATCCTGTCGAGAAGAGACGATTTCGTTATGACGCGGGACGGATTTGAAAGCAGCGCTTTCAGTATCGCAAACTCCGTCGGCGTGAGGCGCACCGCCTCCGCGCCGGACGACATCGGCGACATCGGCGATGAAGACGACACCGTGCGCATGCCGAGGTCGAGCGTTATCCCGCAGAATGACAGCGTGTCCCTCTCCCCAAAGAGCGCCGGTCGGCGAAGGGCGACTTTTACACGCGCGACAAGCTCACGGGTGTCGAAAGGCTTTGTGATATAGTCGGCGGCTCCGCCGAGAAGAAGCGCCACCTTGCCCTCAACGTCTGTCTTTGCGCTCATGACGATGACGGGAACGCCGCGCATCAGCGGCAAAAGCTCCTCGCCCGAGAGCCCCGGCAGCATCAGATCGAGCAGCACGAGGTCGGGCGCGTCACGCTCCAAAAGCAGCTTCGCCTCGGTCCCCGAATACGCGCGCAGAACCTCGTATCCGCTGCGCGAAAGGACCTCGCCTGCCACGTCGCTGATATAAACGTCGTCGTCGACAATGAGTATTTTTTCCATATTCTCTCCCGAAAAATCGGGGACGTGACGCGCGTCGGCGCACCCCGTCCCCGTTTTTCTTGATTTGTCCGCAGTAAGTTTCGTAAGCGTTGAAGGTTCGTGCCGTGCTTGCTCAAAAGCTCCTCCCGCATCGGGAGCGCGCCCTCCGCGTGTGAGACGAGAATTTGCGCGGCGCCATCATGGCAGCCTCTGAAGCACGGCGGTTTTCTTTTTGAAAAAGAACCTTTTTTCTTTATTTTATCACGAAAGTGACAGCGCGTCAAGGCAAATCGAGCCTGCGCCCACGGCAATCGCTTACGAAAAAGGATCAAGAAGAAGCAAAAACTTTAAGCAAATACTCATGAGAAAGAGCGCA
>CANQYV010000081.1 GCA_947628165.1 uncultured Clostridia bacterium
GTTTTCACCGCGGGTAACAACCCACCCGCGTTGAAATATATAAAGAACAGACGGGCAGGCGGGGCGTATGCCGCTTGACAAAAGCCTCAGCGCTCCGTCTCGCTCTTAAAAAAACTATATAAGGAGAATTCAGAAATGAAAAACATTCTCAACAAGAAGCTGGGCAGGAAAGGCTTTACACTTGCCGAGCTGCTCATCGTTGTTGCTATCATCGCTATCCTCGTCGCGATAGCTCTCCCGCTCTTCTTCGGCGCTCTTGACAACGCGAAGGAGCAGACGTTCAATGCTAACCTTCGTTCGCTGAAGGCTGCCGGTGTTACTGCTATTCTCAAAGATGGCCCTGATAATATAAAGGGTGACGGTGATGTCTACGAAATCAAAGGTAACGTAGACGCGAAAGGCAACATAACAAACGTCTCTATAACGCGTGTTAAATCAGAGGGGACACCTACAACATGGGGCGGCAAGTATTACACCCCAGAGGGTGAGCTTTGGACTGTTTACGCTACAAACGTTGAATACTCAGGCGCCTAATCCAGTCTAACATCAATCTCCATTATTCATTAAAAACATAACTCCCCAGGCGAAGGGTTGCGCCGGGGGGACCCCCGGGGTCGGGGGTTAAGGATCAGAGCGGCGCCCGCGCCGCGCGTTTTGACCCCTAACCCCTGCCTCCGGAAAATAATCGAGAAAAGACCCGACAAAAAATGCTTGATATCATAAACCTGCCGCCGGCGGCGGCAATATATCTGCTTTTTCTCGCGGCTGTCACCGGCGCGTGCGCCGGCAGCTTCCTCTACTGCGCCGCCATGCGCCGCCGCACCGGGGAGAAGCTGCCGCGCGGCCGCTCGCACTGCATGTCCTGCGGACATGAGCTCGGCGTCCGCGACCTTGTCCCCGTTTTCAGCTGGCTGTTCCTGCGCGGCAGGTGCCGCTTCTGCGGCGCCCGCATTCCGGCAAAATACCCGGTGACGGAAGGGGTTCTGGCGGCGCTCTTCATGCTCGCGTCCGCCCGCTTCGGGCTCTCGCTTTACACAGTCGAGACGTGCCTGCTCTTCGCCGCTCTCTTCTATCTCTCCCTTGTCGACCTTGACACGATGGAGCTGCCGAACGGGGCTTTGGCGTTCGCCGCCGTCCTGTTCCTCGCCTTCCTCCCCGCGCACAAAGAGCCGCTCTCCCGCCTGCTGTGGGGTCTCGGCTCGGCTCTCGTCTTCGGGGGCTCGCTTCTTGCGGTTTCGCTCGTCATGGACAAGGTGATGAAAAAAGAGACGATGGGCGGCGGCGACATAAAGCTCCTGGCAGTGCTCGCCCTTTTCACGGGTCCCGGTCCCGCCCTGCTTCTCGTCATTCTCGCGTGCGTCGTCGGTCTCTTCTTTGCGTTCGGCAAAAAGCGCGGCGAGCCGTTCCCGTTCGGGCCGTCTCTCGCTCTTGCCGCCGTTCCCGCCGTTTTGTGGGGCGAGAATATAGTCTCTTGGTATCTCGGGCTTTTCGTAAGATAAAACAGGACAATACCGTTTTGCATAATATATAAGGAGTAAAAAATTTATGAGTGGCTTGAAGGAAAAATGCGCCGGATTTGATTTCGGCAGCAGATACCTGCATGTTGCCGTCCGCGAACGCGGCAGGATAAAGCGCGTTGTGATGGAGGCGCTCCCCGAGGGGCTCATCCGGGACGGCAGGATCCTTTCATACGAAGCGATGAGCGATTTTCTTCGCGACATCCGCAAGAGAAAGAAATTCCGTGTCAGGGAAGCGGCGCTCTCTCTTCCGCCGTCGCTCTGCTACTGCCGCCGTTCCCGCGTGCCCTATATGTCGGACGAACAGCTCAGATTCAATCTGCCCTATGAGTTCCGCGACTACATAACGGGCGACAAGAACGATTATTTCTTCGACTACACCGTCGTCGAAACGATAACGGGCGAGGACGGCGCCCCGCGCGAGCTCGAGCTCGTCGCCGCCGCCGTCGCAAAGTCTCTCGTCCGCGATTATGAGGAGATGTTCCGCCACGCGGGCTTCCGCCTCAAGACGATCGTGCCCGAGGAGCTCGCGTACATCAATCTGATCCGCCGCGGCGCGTGCGAGAATCATTCGCACTGCATACTCGATATCGGTCACTCCGGCATCCGCCTCTACGTCTTCAACGGCGACAGATACGAGAGCGTCCGCGCGCTCGACTTCGGCTGCGCCTCTCTCGTAGACGTTATCGCCGATCACTACAACATAGACGTCCACGTCGCGCAGACGTATCTCGCCGAGAATTACGACAACGCGACAAGGCTCCCCGCGTGCGAGGCCGTCTACAGCGACATCGCGCTCGAGGTCTTGAAGGCCGTCAACTTCTTCAATTTCAACAACCGCGGCGTTGAGCTCTCGCACATCCACCTCTGCGGAGGCGGCACGAAGAATGAGGCTCTCGTCGAGGCGCTTCGCGCGGCGCTTCCGATGCCGCTCGAGGACATGAGCGAATTCTGGCCGGACGCCGTCGAAACGGCGGAGGGAGCCGATCTTGCAGCCGCTGCCGCCGGCGCGGCGATGCAGTAAACGGGAGGGAGGCATAAGTTATGACAAACGCTGCCCTTGAAGACAGAAACACCGAGGCTTTACCGGTAAAGGGGGCCCCCGGGAAGAAGGGAAGCGCGCCCGCGAAGACGACGCTGAACCTTCTGAAAAAAGAAAAGAGCCCGATAAGATTTTCGGTCGTGATACCGTGCGTTGTGGCGATCCTCATCGTCGCGGCGGTATTCGCGAAGTTCGCGGTTATAGACCGCTTTGCGAAGCTCAGCGAGGCTGAGGCGGCGCTCGCCGACGAAAAGGCGGCGCTCGAGTCGACGAGACAGAGCTACGCGGACTACAGCGAGGTCGCGGAGGAATACAGCCGCTACAATTACACGGGCTACGACAAGACGATAGCGGACCGTCTCGATGTGCTCGCGCTGCTTGAGCGCGAGGTGTTCCCGGTCGCCGGCGTCGAAAGCCTCTCCGTCTCGGGGAAGACCGTTTCGATGTCGCTGCGCGGGCTGACGCTCGAGCAGGTCTCGGAGCTCCTGCAGAAGCTCGAGGCAGACGCGCTCGTCTCGCACGTCACCGTCTCGACGACGGGCTACGGCGACAACGACGGCGGCGGTGAGCCGAGAGCAAACATGACGGTCGAGCTCGCGGACGCGAGCAAGCCCGCGAATACCGCCGAAGGGGGTGAGGGCTGATGTCGGGAATTAAGAGGAGCTTATCGCGCAGAGAGAAGGTACTTCTTCTCGTTCTTGCCCTCATCGGGCTTATAGGTCTTTACTTCTATCTCGTCCACTATCCGATAGTCAACAGGATGGCGGAGATAGAGAACGAGCGCGGCGAGGTCGCCGACCAGCAGATAGTCGCGGACGCGCGCAGTACTATTTATAAGTCAATGAGGTCCGAGCTTGACGAGATTTTCGCCATGCCCGAGGACAAGATAACAGTCATGCCGGAGTATGACAACATTCAGGTATTGATGCAGCATTTCAATACTATATTCGCAAACGTCAACCCCGAGCTCAGCTTTGACAGCGTAACCGTCAGCGACGGCGTCGCCGTCCGCACCGTGCGGTTCACGTTCTCGGCTTCGGGATATGACGAAGCGAAAGAGGTCATAAAGAACCTGACGGGCACGGGCTTCCGCTGCCTGCTCTCGGGTCTCACGTTCTCGCCGACGGACGGCGACCTTGAAACAAACGGCGTGCGCGTCTCGGGCGTCATCACGTTCTACGAGAACGCCGCCGAAACGACTCCCGCTCCCGGTACGAATACGAATACGAGTACCGGCGCGGAAAATTAAGCATTTACCCAACACCCGGATAAGCGAGAGAGCATGGGACACTTTAACCCCGCGAGGTGTTATGACGCCGGCGGGACCCCCCGTCCGGCGTTATGACGCCGGCGGGGTTGGCTCCCATGTCCCGACGCCGATTTTCGGGCGTTCGTCACATTTGAGGATAATCTTCGGTTTTATCCCTTTTTTGGAAGGTGTGAGATATGATGAAGAAATTTTTCGGAAAGGTGCGCCGCGCCGCCGGCTTCACGATGGCGGAGGTGCTTATCGTCATCGCGATCCTCGCCGTGCTTCTGACGCTCGCAATGCCGAACGTGCTCGCGTATTTCCGCGAGCTCAGGCTCACCGAGCTTGACGACGACGCGCGGACGATCTTCCTTGCCGCGCAGAACAGGCTGACCGCGCTCGTAAATTCCGGCGAAGCGGAAAAGCTGGCGAAAGCGGGGAATGCAGTTACTGATTGGCCTGCCGCCGCCGAACCCCCCGTGACGCCCGGCACGCCGGAAGGCCTCTATATGCTTTCGAGCGACGACGCCGAGATATCTCTTCTTCTCCCCGCGGGCTCGATAGAGTCGTCACTGACGTCGGGGCTCTATATCATATACTTCTTCCCGAACAGCGGCGCCGTCTATTCCGTTTGGTACTGCGAAGAGGACAGTGCCGAGTGGGATGAATATACGAAGCATACAGACAAGGACGACCGTCTCGAGCAGTCCGTCCTCGTCGGCTACTACGGCGACACGACGACCACATCCATAAACCGCGCCGAAGTAGGTCAGCTCCCGATCCCGAAAGTAACCCTCACCAACGCCGAAGAGCTCGTTCTCAAAATAGAGATGCCGTTCGACAGCCCCGAAGTGAAGCGGGCAAATACAAACCTTGAAGTAAAGATAAGCTCAGGCAGCAATGAGAAACAGCTTCTTAATGTTACGTTTAGTGCGGGGCTGAATGAAACTGCAATTATTCTTGATACACTGAAATCTGATTTTGTCCCCTTTGCGACCAGTGGCGCATTAATGGGAAACAAATACGGCGGGAAGTTCAGTAAAGTTGTTGATAGCACCGGCATACAGCCCGGTGACAACATCACACTTACCGTAACGGTTTCGTATGAAGCCGACGCAGGCGAAAAGAATTTCACATCGCAGACAGTAACCGTGACCGGCAACAGCCTCTTCGCGTCCGTGAGCGAGGACGGCAAAACCGCGAATATCGCCTACGGCCGCCATCTACAGAACCTCAATAAAACCATTTCCGGCGTGGACGGCATCACTTCCGCCGTGCAGGTCAGAGAGATCGACTTTGCGAAGATAAATGAAGCCAAGCCTGTCGAAAGCTGGGCAAGCACATATCCGGATAAAACTTTTGTCCCGATAGAAAATGACAAGCTTCTGTCCTATGACGGAAATAAGCTCCCGATAAGGAATATGACTGTGTATGTGAGCGGCTCGGATCCCGCAGGGCTTTTCGGAGATATAAAGGGTGAATCGGGCACCCCTGTCACGCTCACCGATATCGTCCTTGCAGATTGCGCGGCAACGTCGTCAAATACGGGCAATGTCGGCACGCTCGCCGGCACGGTCGAAAATGTGACGGTCAAAGGCTGCGAGGTCTATCTTGAAAATAAAAAGACGGAGAAGGACTCTGACGAAAAACCCGTCATATTGCTTAAAGGCGACAGCGTCGGCGGACTTATAGGTCAGGCGAACGGGGGCTGCACAATAACGTCGAGCTTCGCTTCAACGAACGAGAGCGGAAATACCGTCGGCGGCCTTATTGGAGCAGGCGACGCTGTGATAGATTGCTGCTATGCCGCCGGATATCTCACGGGAACCGCAAAAGTCGGCGGTCTTGTCGGCAGTGCAGGCACTGCGGCAAAAGTCACCGATTCATATGCCGCCGGCATAATCGCGGGCGAGGCAGGTGCTGCTGTCAACGGCTTGTCGGACGGTACCGTGGAGAGGTGCTATTCCGCCGTCAGATACGTCGGAGTAAGTACAGTTACGTTAGAAACGGGTGTATCTCACATCGGTCAGTCCGGTGTTACTTTCAACGGCGGAGACATCAAAAATACTAAGGATCTGACAGAACAGTTTAAAGACAATGAAGCATGGTACACGCCGGCGGAAGACAGCGTAAACCCTGCCTATGCCGTGTTCCCGTATAAGCAGATTACGGAAACGCAGAGCCTTGCCCCGAGCTATCCTTATCCGATGCTGAAAAACGACACGATGCCCGTCATTCACTACGGAGACTGGCTCGACGACGTGGAGACGATCGAAGGATATTTCGCATATTACGAAAAATACAGCGACGGAACAGATGAAACATACGGTTTCCACACGAACTATGTTCCGACCGGAAAAACGGGCATCGAAAATTCTCTCCTCAATAACAAAGTTGTAGTAAAAGACGGCTACGCGTTCGTGAGCAGTGAGGAATTGACCGACCTTACTGCCACCGTTGGCGTAAATACATATACCTTGACGGAGGAGGTGGAGAAAGACGGGAAATATATCTACGAGCTTCCGTATGAGGCGATAGAAAATATTGCACTTAAAAACGGATATTACGATGTAAATATTGGCGGAAATAACTACTGGTTCAACCCGCATTTCGCGTGCGAGGCATGGAATGAAAACAAGATAAAACTTGATACCAACAACATTAAAGTCCGCACGGCGCGTCAGCTTGCCCATGTGTCAAAATATACAAACGACACAACTGTCGGCACAGCTGCGGTAACGTGGAATTATGAGCAGCAGCTCGACATCGATTTTGCGGCATATACAGGTTGGTCGGAGTTTAAAACCGGCAGAGATAACGACAACAGAATGTCCGGCGCTGTTCTCACCGGCGGCAGTTATAACGGGAACGAGCACCTCATAAAGAACCTTTACATGAACAGGGGCCTGTTCTCGTCAGTCACGACGAACGGCAAACTCGAAAATATCCGCCTTGTAAATGTCAGCGTGACCGGAACAGGTACTGTCGGCGGCCTTGTTGACGAACTCAACGACGGCAGCGTGACAAACTGCGGCATCTATGTTGAGAACGCGGCAAATTATGATAAGTTCACAGTTGCTTCTGGCAGTGACAACAGTTCGTACGCAGGCGGACTTATAGGCACCGCAAGCGGAAGCTCGACAACAATAAGCAGCTCCTTTGCGGCTGTCAAGGTCTCGGGAGGAATGGCTGGCGGCTTTGCTTACAAGCTCAACGGCGTGACGGTTACGGATTGCTATTCCGGCGGCCATACCGAAAACGGTATTTATAAGAGCGATAAACCTAACGTCAGCTGCACCAAAAACGGCAGCGAAGAAGCCGGCGGCTTTGCAGTCACGGCGACAGGAACGACTTTCAGCGGCATATGCTATTCGACCTGCTCCATCGGCGATGGAAGCGTAAGCAATGCTTCAAAGAATATGGCGCTGTTTGCCGGAGGCAGTTACACTATTGCCGTAGGTTCAGAAGTCTATGCGCTCGGCAAGGCGTACAGTAATGACGGAGATGAAGTAACCGCCACAGGCGATATCAGCGGCGTAAAGACAGGCGCATCCGTTCCGACGGCGACGGGGGATGTCAAGGCCGTGCCGTATGATACGACGCTCGGGAATGTGTATCCTTATGCAAGCAACCTAACCGAGCATCATGGCGACTGGCCGGGCTCCGCGATCGTGGGCTTCTTCTATCATGAAACAGAAGACGAAGCCGACCACTTCTATATCCTCCTGTGGGAGAAGGGCGAAGCGGATGCAAACTGGCACGCCCTCGGCAAACCGACCGAATCCACGCCGACGCTTATCGACACGCTTTGCTATGAATATCACGATATAGCTCCTGTCCACGCAATAACAGCGACAGACTACGGCTATTTCAGCATCACGATCCCGGGGTCTGCCGTTTCGTTCAGCGGCTCGGGCAGTGGCACCGCTAACGAAAGCATAAAAACCGCTCTGATGGGTGTGCTGGAAGGGAACACAAAGCGCAGCTTCACCGGATATACTTTTAGTGCCTACAACATAGGCGGTTCAGGCTCCGATAGAACCGTGACCGCTGCGATGAATGCATCCGTCTCCGTGACCGTCAACGTCGATTTCGCCGCGATGATAGCGAAAGCAGGCACTACTTTCGGCACATACACTACTCCCTACAATGTCAGAACGCTGGCACAGCTCGCCAATGTCGGAAATGGCAACTATGTGAATAAAGGCTATACATTCAAACAGGAACACGACCTCAACGCAGCCGCGGTGAGTAGCTATAATCACACACCGATAGGTACGGAGATAACCCCATTCAACGGCACATACGACGGCGACGGATA
>CANQYV010000082.1 GCA_947628165.1 uncultured Clostridia bacterium
GGATGTAGAGCTGCGTCACCGCCTCCTTCGGAAGGGCGGAGGTGATATACCGCCTTATGACGCCGCCCGCGCCGTCGCTGTCCGTCAGGAGAATGACGCCGCCGTGCGCCGCGAGCCGCCTTATGAGCGCCAGCTTCTCCCTGTCGGAGAATATGCCGAAGCCCTCCGTCGTTATGACCGCGCCCGACACGAACGAGAGCAGCTTTTCCCTGTCGTATCTGCCCTCGACGATGACGGGCCTGTCGAGATGGAGGCGGGGCGTCCCCGCCTCATTTTTGTTTATTTTTCCGTCGCTGCCGCCCACCGTCTCAGCCTCCCGAAACGACGCTCGCGATGAGCTTTTCGAGCACCGTGTACCCACCGCCCGACGTCTTTATCTGCCTGTCCGCCTCGGAGCAAAGAAGGATGCAGCGCTCGAGGTCCGACACATTTTTTCTTCTGACCGCGTTCATGTAGAGACCGACCTTATAAGAATGCATCCCGAGGCGCGACGATATCGCCCCCTGCGGCTCGCCGCGCTCCAAAAGCAGCTTCACCGTCAGCATGTCGGAGAGCGTGCGCGAGATGCCCGCGCTGACGACGACGGGCTCCGTTTTGCGCGCGCGCTCGCCCTCGAGCGCCTCGAGCGCGTCGTTCTGTCTGCCGTCGAGGACCGCGTTCGACAGCGCGAACGCGTCGTAGGCGTCGACGCGGCAGCAGATCGCGCGGACGTCGTCCGCCGTGACCCTGTCACGCCCGCGCGATTTCACATACGCCGTCAGCTTGTCTATTTCGTTTGACAGCGCCGTCATCCCCGTGCCCGAGAACGAGAGGAACGCGTCCGGCATGCCGGGCTCCGCAAACAGCCCCTCGTGCGCGAAATGGCGCTCTATCCAGCGCCGCAGCTGCGCCTGCGTCGACCTCGGATAATATACGACGTTGACGCCGTCCGCCGAGACGAGCTTTTTGTACGCCTCGGAGCGCTTTTTCTCCGTCCCGAGGTCGAGCGTGCCGGGCGTGATGCAGAAGAGCACCGTCGTCCCCTCGTATCCCGACGACGCCGAGAGCGCGCCGATAAGCGCGTCCATATCCGCCGCCGAGAGCGAGGACGGATCCTCGACCGCGACCTCCACGAGCTTGCCCGCGTCGAGCGAACCGAACAGCGGCAGCGACGACGATGACGCCGTGATATATTCGGCGTCGCTTGCGGACGCGTAAGTCACGACTGTACAGTTGAACTCCGATGAGGCGTCCTTTTCAAACGGCTCCTTTGCCATCCGCCTGCCGTGGCGTATGAGATAATCCTCCTCGCCGCAGAGGACAAAGACGCCGCCGCGGCGTGATTTCAGCGCCAGTTTGTATTCGGCCTCCGTTATTTCGGGCATATCTCCTCCTCACAGACGGTGACCGTCAGCGTCACGCGGTTGTACTGCGCCTCTCCGGCGCGCGCCTCGACCGTGTATATCATGTCGAGCGTGCCGCCGTTTTCGGTAATTCCGTTGTCTATCCTCCGCGCCGTCGTGTAAACGACGAGCGGGAGCGGCTCCGTGCTGTATGCGCACGAGTGGCGGACGCCGCGTTCGAGCACGAGCGCGGAATAAACGTCGCCGCCGCGCGTCACCGTGACGATGCCGCGCCTTTCCTCCTCGAACGAGATCGACGTCACGGTGTCTCCCATGCCCGTCAGCTCGTCGGGCTCGCGGTAGCGCACCTCGAGCCTTCCGCCGCCGCAGATGAGCTCGCCCTCGGTGTATATCTCGTATTTGTCGTCGACGTCCTCGAGCGCGCCGCGCGCGGCGTCCACCATCTCGCATGCCGCCCGACGCACCCTCGGGTCAACGCCTTCGGGCTCCCCGCCGTCGCCGCCGATATCAGAAAAGACTTCCGCCCCCGCGGGCTCGCCGCCCGTCATGACGTCCATCATCTCGGCAAAATATAAAAACGCCTCCGGGGCGTCCTCCTCGATCGGATGGAACCTCGAAACGACGCGGATGCCGGCTTTTTTCGTGACCGCCATATCGTGAAACTTCCTTTTTCCGTGGCTTGTCTATAATTTGTAATTCCAAAATATACTATATCATAAACGCGTCCCCGTGTCAACTTTTTCAAACGGCGCGCGGGCATAAAGCGGCGGCGCTTGCGGGAAAAATACGCATATGAGAAAATTATCGTCGATACTTGCCGCAGCGGTGCTCGCGGCTCTGCTTTTCCCCGTGACGGCGTGCGCGGCGGACGCTGATGCGGACGCATATTCCGACGAGGCGCTCCTCGCCTCCTATATCGGCGGCTGCGGCTACGCCGCGTCGCTGCCCGCGATGGTGGGCGTCGGCGCCGTCATCCTAAACAGGTGCCGCGACGCCTCCTTCCCCGACAGCATCCCCTCAAACGGGGCGTCCCTTATGATATTCCCCACCCCGACGCCCTCTCCGATGGCGAAATACGCCGCGCGCCTCGCGACAGCGGGGCTTGACCCAACTTCGGGCGCGCTGTTTTTATTCCGCGAGGAGGAAAACGCGCCCGCCTCCCGCGTCACCTTTTCGGACTCGGGACTCGCGTTCGCGAAATAAGGGGAGCAAAACAAAAGCGGGAGGCGCCGAAAACGGCTCCTCCCGTCCCTTTTATAGCGTTTCGCGGTCGCGGGTCAAAAGCCCCGCCCGCATTACTCCGTTGCGGCCTCGGTGCCGACGGCGGCTTCCGTGCCCGCGGCGTCGCCCGTCTCGGCGTCGCCCGTCTCGGCATCGCCCGTTTCATCGGTAGACGCGCCGGTCGAGAGCGAGTTCATATAGTCCTCCTGGAGCTTGTCAAAGTCGGTCTGATCCTGACGGATGTATATGACGAGGACTATGATGATGAATATGACGGCAACGACCGTCGTTATCTTGGAAAGGCGCTTCTCAATAGTCGAGCCCTTCTGCTTGCCGAAGAAGGTCTCGGCGCCGCCGGTGATGGCGCCGGAAAGCCCGTGAGACTTGCCGTTCTGCATGAGGACGGCGACGATGAGGAACACCGCCGAGATGAGAAGAAGTATACCTAAAACGATCTGTACCGTATCCATATATTACTTTTATCCTCCAAAAGAGATCTTAGATATGGGCATAAAAAAGACAGCACGCGGACGCGCGCTATGATATTTTATCACGCGCGGAACAAAAATGCAATAGTATTTTTATTTTTTTCGCGTAAATTTCCGATTTCTTATTTTTGCCCCGCCCGGGGCGGGAAAATTTACGCTTTTACGCGGTCACTATCCCCGCCGCCTCGCGGAACTCGGGCAGCTCCGCCGCCGCCTCGCGCATCTTGTACTTGAGGATCTTGCCGGCGGCGTTCATCGGGAAGCTGTCGACGAACGTGACGTACTTCGGCGTCTTGTGCTTCGCCATGTGGTCGCGGACGTAGTCCTTTATCTCGTCCGCCGTCAGCTCGACGCCCGGCTTCTTTATGATGCACGCCATTATTTCCTCGCCGTAAGCCTTGTCGGGCACGCCTATGACCTGAACGTCCTGCACCTTCGGGTGCGTGTAGATGAAGTCCTCTATCTCCTTCGGATAGATGTTCTCGCCGCCCCTTATTATCATGTCCTTTATGCGGCCCGTCACCTTGAAGTTGCCGTCGGGCAGGCGGCGCAGAAGGTCGCCGCTGTGCAGCCACCCGTCCTTGTCGATCGCGGCGGCGGTCGCCTCCGGCATCTTGTAGTATCCCTTCATTATGTTGTAGCCGCGCGCGACGAACTCGCCGTCGACGTTGTCGGGGCAGTCCTCGCCCGTCTCGGGGTCCACTATCTTGCACTCGACGCCGTATATCGGCGAGCCGACGGTATTGACGCGCGTTTCGAGCGAGTCCGTTATCTTCGACATCGTCGTCGCGGGAGACGCCTCCGTCTGCCCGTATGTGATGCAGATCTCCTTCATGTGCATCTTCTCGACGACCTCCTCCATGACCTTTATCGGGCACGGAGAGCCCGCCATGATGCCCGTCCGCATATGGGAAAAATCCGTCTTTGCGAAGTCCTCGTGGCCGAGCATTGCGATAAACATCGTCGGCACGCCGTGGAACGCCGTGATCTTTTCCTTATTTATGCAGTAAAGCCCCTTTCGCGGCGAGAACGCCGTTATCGGCGACATCGTCGTGCCGTGCGTCATCGACGCCGTCATCGCAAGCACCATGCCGAAGCAGTGGAACATCGGCACCTGTATCATCATGCGGTCGGCGGTCGAAAGATCCATGCAGTCGCCTATCGCCTTGCCGTTGTTGACGACGTTGTAGTGCGTGAGCATGACCCCCTTCGGGAAGCCCGTCGTCCCGCTCGTGTACTGCATATTGCAGACGTCGTGCTTGTTTATCATCGCGGCGCGGCGGTACACCGCCTCGACGGGCGTCCGCTCCGAAAGGGCTGTGGCGTCGTCCCAGAAGAGGCAGCCGCGGCGGCGGGATTCTATCGTTATGACGTTGCGCAGAAACGGCAGTCTGCGGCTGTGTATCGGGCGCGGCTCGTCCGCCTCCGAAAGCTCGGGGACGAGCTCGTTTATGATCGAGACGTAGTCGGAGTCTTTGTAGCCGTCTGTCATGACGAGCGTGTGCGTGTCCGACTGGCGGAGCAGATATTCCGCCTCGTGTATCTTGTATGCGGTGTTCACCGTGACGAGCACGGCGCCGATTTTGACGGTCGCCCAGAACGTGATATACCACTGCGGCACGTTCGTCGCCCAGATAGCGACGTGGTCGCCCTGCTTGACGCCGAGCGTTATGAGCGCGCGCGCGAACGTGTCGACGTCGTCGCGGAATTCGGGGTATGTGCGGTTGTAGTCGCACTCCGTGTAGCGGAACGCCCACTGGTCGGGGAATTCCTCGCACATCCTGTCGAGCACCTGCGGGAAAGTGTAGTCGATGAGGCGGTTTTTCTCCCAGACGTAGTATCCGTCGCCGCGCTCCGAGCGCTGGAGGCGCTCAACTCCACGGTTCTCTCCGAGATAGGGGGACATGAAGTTTATGTAGTGCGGGAACACGATGCCCGCCTCCGACAGCTCGGGCGCGTACTGGCGCAGCCATTCGAGCGAGATATAGCCCTCGTAATTGAGCGAGCGGAGCGCCTTCATGTATTCCTCCATCGGCGGCAGATCGCCCTCGCCGACAAGGCGATATTCGACGTGTCCGTCGACCTCGACGGAGTCCTTTATGTGCGTATGCTTGATGTACGCGCCGAGGTTCCTTATCGTGTCCTCCGGCATCTCGCGGCGGAAGCGGTACGGGTGGTTCCAGTCCCAAAGCGCCGCGACGTTGTCGCTCCCTATCCGCGCGAGGACGTCCGCGAGGCGGGCGGTGTCGGAATAAACTCCGTTCGTCTCGATGAGGAGCGTCACCCCCGCCGCCTCCGCCGCGGGCGCGAGTCTCTTCATCGGCTCTATGACGTACTCGTCGGGAAAATCGTCGACGGGCTCCGCCGTCCTGTCGCCGAGCACGCGGATATAGGGGCAGCCGAGCGCCTTCGCCGTCTCGATGTAGCGCAGAAGCTCCGCTATGCTCTCCTCGTGGCGCTCGGGGTAGCGGAGCGCGCAGCCTGACGAAAGGCAGCAGATCTCGAGCTTCAGGCGGCGCAGCGTCGCCTTTGTCTCAGGGATGTTCTCGGGCAGAAACGGCGAGCGGACGGAGAATATGTCGTCTCCGAGGCCGCGCACCTCGATGCCGTGAAAGCCGAAGTCCTTGGCGAGCGAGTAGATCTCGGGCCAGGTGTAGCCCGGGCAGGCGAGCGTTGAGAATGAGAGCTTCATTTGCGTTGTCTCCTTTGTATTGCGTTTTTTCGGCGGCGAACAAAAAGGCCGCGTCTCGGACAAGAGACGCGGCGTATGCCCCGTGGTACCACTCTTTTTCGGCGGCGTCTGCCGCCCTCTTTCGGGCACATTTGCGTTATGCCCTGCCCCGATAACGGTGGGCGTCCGTCCGCGCTTATTTGCGCCGCCGGGGCGGCACGTTCGGCACGGCTGCTCGGGGGTGAGTGCAGAAACGGCTCGCCGGCTGCCTCGCACCGCCCGGCAGCTCTCTTTACGGCATCCCCGCCCTTTTTCCCCGTCATCGCATTGCTTATACGTTAAAGCTTTTTCGGAAGTGGGGATATTTTATCATACAACCCCGCGCGTGTCAATGGTTATTTTGCATAAAACGAACGCGAAAAGCGGCGGCTTTGCGAAAGGATATTATGTCGGAGAGGCCGAATTTTTGAAAAATGCGCGTGCGGCAAAAGGAACCGCGCCCGCCGCGGCGCGCCGTATTTTCGGAGGGAGCCGTATTTTCGGATGCCGCCGTATGTTCGAAAAACGTCGCCTTTTCGGATGGCGTTGTCTTATCGGATGGCGCTGTCTTTTCGGATGCCGTCGCCTTTTTTTCGCCCGCCTCTTGACTTTTCCCCGTCCGTGTGGCATAATAAAGCGGTATGGCACGGAGGGTTATCGAAGCGGTCATAACGAGGCGGTCTTGAAAACCGTTTGCCGGCAACGGCGCGTGGGTTCGAATCCCACACCCTCCGAAAAAACAAGGGGACGCTGTGCGTCCCCTTGTTTTTTCGGAGGTACACAAAAAAACGCGCTGTGCGCGTTTTTCTTGCGGACAATTTTGCTTCGCAAAATTGTCTCCCCACAACCCGTACACTTGATGAAGGGCGGAGCTCGGAGACCTTTTTGCGAAGCAAAATTGTCTCCCCACAACCCGTACACTCGATGAAGGGCGGAGCCGAATGGCAAAAAAACGCGCTGTGCGCGTTTTTCTTGCGGACAATTTTGCTTCGCAAAATTGTCTCCCCACTACCCTCCGATGTATACTTTTTCTGCAAAGAAAGGAACGTCATATATGAAAAAATCCGTCCTCGTATGCTTGTGTCTTTTGACATTGGTCCTGCTCCCTGTCGGCTGCGGTATAGGTAAAACCGACTCGACGTCAAAGTCCGATACCGACAGGCGCGAGACAAACAACATCGACACCGCACCGAAAAACGAGCCGAAAGAGCCGTTTTTCGATCTTGATTTTATAAAGCTTCAGAGCAAAGTGGAACAGCAGATCGACGCCGTAAATAATCAAATCAGGATGCAGTTCTCATCAACTCCCGGCGTAGATGTGTTTTTCGGCAAGGACGGTCGGATATCTCAGGCGTTTTTCTATCTTCAGGGAGTGACAAAGGCAAGCGCCAACGAGTGGATCACAACGCGTTATGCTCTTCAATACGGACCGGATGCGGTGACTGCCGGGCACATTTTCGATGTCAGGAAGCACCGTGAAAATCTTCATCTGATCAAGAACGGTTCACAGCGCGAAGAGGACGAGCTCAAATATTTTAATAATTTCATGCACTGGGCTGCAAGCTTTGATTTTGAAAGTCTGCTTGAAGATCAGCCCGAGCCCGCCTTATATGAGCTTTTGGCAGGTCAACAGATACCGTATGAGGTGCTGTCTGATAATACTGTGACCTGCACGCTTTTAGATGTGTCTTCCGGCACCCCCGTAAAGATCACTACGGACGACATCCCTTTTATTTGGAGTGAGCATTCGAGTGAGTATGATAACAAATGGTTCGACCCTTTTTATAATGTTCCCGTTAATGAAGATGAGGAATGGATGGAAATAATCTATTACGTTATTCTATCATACTATCCCGCGGATAACGCGGGCGGCTGCGCGCCCGAACGGGTGCTTTGGGATGCAGGGTCATATCTTACGGAAGATGAGCCGGGGTGGAATCAGCACTACAAAGATGTGCTGGGACCGGGCGAATACCGTGTGAACAACATTCTGATACTGTTTC
>CANQYV010000083.1 GCA_947628165.1 uncultured Clostridia bacterium
TGCTTCAGCTCGCCCGCCGCGTATGCCTCGGAGTGGATATACGATATCTCCTTCAGCTTCAGCGACGCCTCGAGGCAGCAGGCATAATCTATATTTCTGCCTATGAAGAAAAGGGACGAATGCTTGTAGTTCCCGTGCGCGATATGGCTTATGTTAGAGGAAAGGTCGATAGCCCTCTGAACGCGTTCCGGCAGCTCGCAGAGCGCATGCGTCAGCTCGGCTTCGCGCTCGGGCGTGATCGTTCCGAGGCGCGACGCCGCCCATACGGCGAACACGTTGAGCATCGCGACCTGCGTCGTGTATCCCTTTGTCGTCGCGACCGCGATCTCGGGGCCCGCCCATGTGTAGAGCACATAGTCCGCGAGCGTCGCGACGCTCGAGCCGACGACGTTCACGATGGCGAGCACGGGCGCGCCGCGCTTCTTCGCCTCTCGCATGGCGGCGAGCGTGTCAGCCGTTTCGCCCGACTGCGATATGGCGATGACGAGCGTGTCCTTGTCCACTATCGGGTCGGAATACCGGAACTCGCTCGCGAGCGCGGTCTCCGTCGGGATGCGGCATAGCTCCTCGATGACGTATTTTCCGACGACGCCGGCGTGGTATGCGCTCCCGCATGCGGTGATGACGATGCGGCGGAACTTTTCAAGGCAGAGGCCGTCGAGGCCTTCGGGCGAGACCTTGCCGTTTTTGACGCGAGGATTTATCGTCGCTTCGAGCGCACGCGGCTGCTCCATTATCTCCTTGAGCATGAAGTGGTCGTAGCCGCCCTTCTCCGCCGCCTCGGCGTCCCAGGTGACCTTTGAATACTTCGGCTCTATCCGCCGCCCGAGCGGGTCGTATACGTTTATCTCGTTCGGCGTTATCTCCGCGAACTGGCCGTCGTCGAGATGGATGATGTTTTTCGTATGACCTATAAACGCCGTGACGTCCGACGCGAAATAGTTTTCGCCGACGCCGACGCCGATGATGAGCGGGCTCATGCTCTTGACCGCGAACAGCTTTCCCGGATGGTCGGCGCAGACGATGCCGAGCGCAAAGCTGCCCTCGAGCCTCGTTATGACCTTCATCACGGCCTCCTTGAAGTCGCCGTTATAGTAAAAATCGAGCAGATTTACGACGACCTCGCTGTCGGTCTCGCTCTGAAATTCAAAGCCTCGCTTTATGAGCTTCTCGCGGAGCATCTCGTAATTCTCTATGATTCCGTTGTGCACGATCGCGAACCTGCCGTCCTTCGACATATGCGGGTGCGCGTTCGTATCGTTCGGCGCGCCGTGCGTCGCCCAGCGGGTATGACCGATGCCGGTCGTCCCCGTGTGCTGCGCGTCCTTGAGCTTTTCCGCCAATGCGTCTATGCGCCCCTGAGTCTTGACCGTAGATATCTCGCCGCCGTCAAGTATCGAGACGCCGGCTGAATCGTAGCCTCTGTACTCGAGGCGGCGAAGTCCGTCTATCAGTATCTCGCATGCCCTGTTTTTGCCTGTGTATCCGATAATGCCGCACATAATGCTGTTCCTTTCAATGCAAGCCACTATGCTTGCTTTGGTTTTGTAAGATATCTCAGATATCTATATCCGCCGACTCGGCGGAAACGTCGGAGATGACGGGCGCGAGCCTTCCGAGATAAGCCGATACCTGCTCGGGGCATCTGCCGACATAGAGCGACGGGTCGAGCACCGCCTCCATCTCCTCTTTTGTCATGCCGAATTCCTTGTGCTTCGCGAGCTCCGACAGAAGCTCGCACGGCTCCCCGTTCTTCATTCTCGCGGTTGCCGCCATCGAGCACTCGCGCACGATCTCGTGCAGCTCCTGACGGTTCCCTCCGCGCTTGACGCCCTCCATCATGAGATTTTCCGTCGCGATAAACGGCAGATATTTTTTGACCTCCGCCTCTACTATCTTTTCGTTCACGTTCATTCCGTCAGTGACGTTTGAAACGAGGCGCAGGACCGCGTCGGCACAGAGGAAGCCCTCCGGCATCGAGATGCGGCGGTTCGCCGAATCGTCGAGCGTTCTTTCGAGCCACTGGACGGATGCCGTCATCGCCGCGTTCTGCGCGTCCGCGATAAGATACCGCGAGAGCGAGCAGATGCGCTCACACCGCATCGGGTTGCGCTTGTACGCCATCGCGGACGAGCCGATCTGGCTCTTTTCAAACGGCTCCTCGACCTGCCTGTCGTGCTGGAGCAGGCGGATGTCGTTCGCCATCCTGTACGCGCTCTGCGCTATCGAGGAAAGGACGTTCAGTATCCTTGAATCTTCTTTTCTGGGGTACGTCTGTCCGCAGACGTCGAACATATGCTCAAATCCGAATTCCGCCGCTATCATGCGGTTCATCTCGTCGATTTTCGCGGTGTCCCCGTCGAACAGCTCGCAGAAGCTCGCCTCGGTGCCCGTCGTTCCGCGGCAACCGAGGAATTTCATGTTTTCTATGACAAAATCGAGCTCCTCGAGGTCTGAGACGAAGTCCTGTATCCAAAGCGTCGCGCGCTTTCCCACCGTGACGAGCTGCGCCGGCTGATAATGCGTGTATCCGAGCGTCGGCGTCGACTTATATTTGTCCGCAAATACCGCCAAATTCTTTATGGCGGTGAGCAGCTCGCCCCTCAGATACGAGAGCGCCTCGCGGTAGATTATGAGGTCAGCGTTGTCGGTGACGTAGCAGCTCGTCGCGCCGAGATGTATTATCCCCGCCGTCGACGGCGAAACGACGTCCCCGTATGCGTGGACGTGCGCCATGACGTCGTGGCGGAATTTGTGCTCGTACTCGTCGGAGACGGCGTAGTCGATATCTTCGACGTGCGCCTCGAGCTCGGCGACCTGCTCCTTTGTTATCGGGAGCCCGAGCTTATGCTCCGCCCGCGCGAGCGCGACCCACAGCCTGCGCCATGTGACGGTCCTTTTGTCGCGGGAGAAGAGGCGCAGCATATATTCGGAGGCGTACCGCTGAGAGAGCGGAGACTCGTATTTATCGTTCATTTCGTTTTTTCCTTTTTTACTTAATCTTTGCCTCAGCGGACTATTATGCTGTCGCGCTCGGGTCCGACGGAGACGTATCCGATGCGGCAGCCGATGCGCTCCTCGATGAAGAGGACGTAATCGCGCGCCGCCTGCGGCAGATCGTCCCAATTGCGGACGCCCGAAATGTCGCAGCCCCAGCCGTCGAGGTATTCCGTCACGGGAGACGCCGCCGGGAGAGCCGCCGGGAACGGGAAGCTGTCGGTCAGCTGTCCGTCAAGCTCGTACTGCGTGCAGACGGGGATCTTCTCCATATATGAGAGGACGTCGAGCTTCGTGAGGGCGATATTCGTCGCGCCCTGAACGGAGACGCCGTACCTCGTCGCGACGATGTCGAGCGGACCGACGCGGCGCGGACGCCCCGTCTTTGCCCCGTACTCGCCGCCCGCCTCGCGCAGGCGCTCCGCCTCCTCGCCGAACCACTCGCATGTGAAAGGCCCCTCTCCGACACAAGTCGAGTACGCCTTAACGACGCCTATTATCTCATCTATTTTGATCGACGGGCAGCCGCAGCCTATGGGGGCGTATGCCGCGAGCGTGTTTGACGAGGTGTTGTACGGATGTATGCCGTAGTCGATATCGCGGAGCGAGCCGAGCTGCGCCTCAAAGAGGATGCCGACCCCGTCGGAATCCGCGCGGCGCAGGAGCGCGCCCGTGTCGGTGATATACGGTATCAGGCGCTCGCAGTACTTGTTGAGCCACTCCTCCATCATCTCCATCGTGTAGGGGCGCGCGCCGTAGACGCGCTCGAGCGTGAGGTTCTTCCATTCGAGAAGATCAGCAAGATGCGCGCGCAGATGCTCGGGATAGAGAAGCTCGCCCGCGAGCACCGTCTTTTTCGCGTATTTATCTGAGTAGAACGGAGCTATCCCCTGCTTTGTCGAGCCGAACTTCTTGTCGGCGAGGCGCGCCTCCTCGAGCCCGTCGAGCTCGCGGTGCCACGGCAAGAGAAGTGACGCGCGGTCGCTTATCTTGAGCTTGTCGGGCGTGACGTAAACGCCGCGCTTTGCGACCTCGTCTATCTCTGAGGCGAGGTTTTCGGGGTCGAGCGCCACGCCGTTTCCGAGCACGTTCACGACGCCGGGACGGAATATGCCCGACGGGAGAAGGTGCAGCGCGAATTTTCCGTATTCGTTTATTATCGTGTGTCCGGCGTTGCCGCCGCCCTGATATCTGACGACGACGCCGCTGTTCTCGGTCAGAAGGTCCACCATGCGGCCCTTTCCTTCGTCGCCCCAATTTATTCCTACGATAGCGCGATTGGACATTGCTCAGTCCTCCGTTTATGTTTCATTCTGGCGCGCATGCGTTATTTTTTCTCCGCACGCGGCAACCCAACATATTATACAGCATTTTTCGCGTTTTAGCAAGAGGCGAGAGGTTGCTTTTTGCCGCAAACACTTGTTGCAGACGACGGCAAATACCGAAAGGCTCCGGCTCACCGTTTTGCGGTTTGCCGGAGCCTTTTTATCATTATTCCTTATCTGACGCCGAAGAGCAGATCGCCGTAGGTCGGGAACGGCCATCTCTCCTTTGCGGTGAGCGTTTCTGCCTCGTCGGCGGCGGCGCGGAGCTCGCTCATTGCGATGAGTACGTTGTCGCGTATCGAGTAAGACTCCGTTATGATGTCGTCTGCCTTGAGGTTGACGACGGCGTCCTCGAGCTTGTCGGTCTTTTCCGCAATCTCATCGGCGAGCTCGGAGAGGCGCGCGACGAGCGACGTTTCATATTTGCAGGGCAGTTCGGGAGAAACGGCGCGCTTTGCGGAAATTGCGGCGGCGAGATCTGCGGAATAGCCGGAAACTGCCGGCAGTATCTGCTTTCTTGCCATGTCCACCATTGCGTTCGCCTCTATCTTTACCGTCTTGCAGTAGTTTTCGAGCATGATGTCGCAGCGCGAGCGGAGCTCGGACTCGGAATAGATTCCGTGAGACGTGAGCATACGGACGTTCTTCTCGTCGAGCAGATGGGGCATGCAGTCGGGCGTCGTGCGGTAATTGCAGAGGCCGCGGACCTCCGTCGCCTCGCGTACCCACGCCTCGTCATATCCGTTGCCGTTGAAGATGATGCGTCTGTGATCCTTTATCGTCTTCTTTATCATCCCGTTGAGCGTCGTCTCGAAGTCGTCCGCCTTCTCGAGCCTGTCGGCGTATATCTTGAGAGACTCCGCCACTGCCGCGTTCAGCATTATGTTCGCGCAGGCGATGGAGTTCGACGAGCCGAGGCTGCGGAACTCGAACTTGTTGCCGGTGAAAGCGAACGGAGAGGTGCGGTTGCGGTCCGTCGTGTCGCGCGGGAAATCGGGCAGGACGTCGACGCCGAGCGTCAGCGTCTTCTTTTCGGAGCCTGCGTAGGGCTCGTCATTCTCTATCGAGCGCAGGACGGCGTCGAGCTCGTCGCCGAGGAACATCGAAATAATGGCGGGCGGCGCCTCGTTCGCGCCGAGACGGTGGTCGTTGCCCGCGGTCGCGACGGCGAGGCGGAGCAGATCCTGATAATCGTCGACGGCCTTGATGACGGCGCAGAGGAAGATCAAAAACTGCGCGTTTTCGTGCGGCGTGTCGCCCGGTTTGAGAAGCTGGATACCCGTATCCGTCGAGAGCGACCAGTTGTTGTGCTTGCCGCTGCCGTTGACGCCCGCGAACGGCTTTTCATGGAGCAGGCAGACAAGACCGTGGCGGCGTGCCACCTTCTGCATTATCTCCATCGTGAGCTGGTTGTGGTCTGTCGCGATATTTGTCGTCGAGAAGATGGGGGCGAGCTCATGCTGAGCCGGGGCAACCTCGTTGTGCTCCGTCTTCGCATATATGCCGAGCTTCCAGAGCTCACGGTTCAGGTCCGCCATATACTCCGCGACGCGGGGCTTGATGGCGCCGAAATAATGGTCGTCCATCTCCTGTCCCTTCGGGGGCATCGCGCCGAACAGCGTGCGGCCCGTGAAGATTAAATCGCGGCGCTGATTGTAGAGCTTCTCGTCGACGAGGAAGTATTCCTGCTCGGGACCGACCTCGGAGCGCACATATTTTACGTCGTCGTGACCGAAGAGCTTGAGGATCCTCATCGCCTGCTTGGAGAGCGCCTCCATCGAGCGGAGCAGGGGCGTCTTTTTGTCGAGCGCCTCGCCGCCGTATGAGCAGAACGCCGTAGGTATGCAGAGCGTTTTATCCTTTATGAACGCGTAGGACGTCGGGTCCCACGCCGTATATCCTCTCGCCTCGAACGTGGCGCGCAGTCCGCCGGACGGGAAGGACGAGGCGTCGGGCTCGCCTTTGATAAGGTTTTTCCCCGAAAACTCCATTATGGCGCCGCCGTCGGGCGAGGGCGAAATGAAGCTGTCGTGCTTCTCCGCCGTCACACCGGTCAGAGGCTGGAACCAATGCGTGTAGTGTGTGGCTCCCTTTTCGATCGCCCATGCCTTCATCGCGTCGGCAACGGCGTTCGCTATGCCTATGTCGAGAGGCGCGTCCTCGTCAATGGTCTTTTTGAGAGATGCGTAGACCTTTGCGGACAGCATCGACTTCATTACCCTGTCGTCGAAAACGTTCTCACCGAATATTTCCGGGATACTCGTCGCGTTCGTCATATGTTTTTCCTCTTTTTCTTTGAAAAAATAAAGAAAAGGCGCCAATGAGGGTAACTCAAAGACGCCTTTGCCTTCTCTTCTTTGCTATTATACGTCAGCTTTTGCAGTCTGTCAACCCACAATGTTGCACAAATTCGCCTCTCTCCTCGTTTTTTTACGGGTGATTATGAACAATTCTGCCGTCCGCAATTCAGTCCAAGCAAAAACGCGTCCGTTTTATTTGTCCTCAGCTATTGTCAAAAAGACGCGTTTTGTGATATACTGTATCAGGTCGTTTTCGGAGGTGGCACTTATGTTCAGCGCGCTTGTGGTTTCTGCGGCGGCAAAGTTTCTTGACGCCGTATCGGAGCTTTTGCCGGACGGACTGTTCGGTCCCGTCGACGTCGCGGGCTCCCCGCACGAGGCGCGCGCGATACTGCGGGAGCGCGCATATGACACTATGTTCGTAAACTCCGACCGCAGCGACGCCGACGCGGTACGCCTTGCCGAAGAGGCGAGCGACGCGGGGACAGTCGTTTTGCTTCTTCTGCCCGAAGAAGATCACGCAAAGCTCAAGGAAAAGCTGCTCGAACACGGCGTTCTGACGCTTAAAAAGCCCATTTCGCTCCGCGCCGTCGCCGATACCGCGGAAAATATGTGCGCCGTGTCAAAAAGGCTCGGTGCAGAACGTCGCGTCACCGAGCGCGCGGAGGAAAAGCTCGGCGACATCAGCATCATCAACCGCGCGAAATGGCTCCTTATCGACAACCTGAAGATGACGGAGGCGGACGCGCACCGCTACATAGAGCGGCAGGCGATGGACCGCTCTGTAACAAAGCGGCAGGTCGCCGAAAACATTCTCAAAACGTACAAGACCGTATAACCGTTTTACTGATGCCGAAAAGATCTACAGAGGGTCGGACGCGGAATTTTCCGCGCCCGGGTGTACTATATAAAATGAATACGGGGAGAAGCCTTTTTCGGCTTCTCCCCGGTTTTTTTCGTCCCGTATGTCGGCTCTTTTCTTATCTTCTCTTGTCGTTCTTTCTTACAACGGCGCAGCCGAATACCGTGCATGCGGCGATTACTGCGGACGCGGCGCCGAGAGACGAACCGCAGCCGCCCTCAGACGAGGTGCTCTCCGTTTCAGACGTGGTGCCCGCGGGATCCTTCGAGC
>CANQYV010000084.1 GCA_947628165.1 uncultured Clostridia bacterium
TGATGTAAAGCCCGGAAAGCGAGGGGATCCATAAGGGGGCGAGACCGAGCCCCCTTATGAGAAAAGGGAGATCGGGTGCGGTAAATGGGCGGATTGAAGCCGGATTATATCCCCCAAGGGACAAAGAAACATACAGGTTCAAACGGGGCAGGGGGCTTTGGGGGTCGCCCCCGTCATTTGCACTCGTACCAGCTCCCCCCGCACTTGACGTCGACTTGCAGGGGCGCGGGGAAGGCTCCCCCGCCGGGCTCCGTCACCCCCTCCATCGCCGAGCGGAGAAGCTCCGACACGCGCCCGGCGTCCTCGCGGCGGCACTCGACGATCAGCTCGTCGTGCACCTGCATTATCAGCCGCGCGTCCGTGCCGGATGCGCGGAGGGCGTCCGACGCCCTTATCATCGCGAGCTTGATGACGTCCGCCGCCGAGCCCTGTATCGGCGAGTTCATCGCGACGCGCTCGCCGAACGCGCGCGTCACCTTATTCTGCGCCGACGCCTCCGGAATATAGCGGCGGCGTCCGAAAAGCGTCGTGACAAAGCCGCGCTCGCGCGCGCGCTCGACCGAACCTTTCAGATACGCGTCGACGCCGCGGTACGTCGAAAGGTACTTTTCTATATATTCTCCCGCCTGCCGGCGTGTCGTGCCGATGTCGCGGGAGAGGGAATAATCCCCGATGCCGTAGACGATGCCGAAGTTGACGGCCTTCGCCCGCGAGCGCAGCTCGCGCGTCACGGACTCCTCCGGCACGCCGAATACCTCCGCCGCCGTCGAGGTGTGTATGTCCGCGCCGCGGCGGAACGCCTCCGTCATGACCTCGTCTCCCGAGACCGACGCGAGGATGCGCAGCTCGATCTGCGAATAGTCGGCGTCGACGAGGACGTGGTCGTCGTCGCACGCGACGAAAAACCGCCGCAGCTCGCGCCCGAGCTCCGTCCGCACGGGAATATTCTGCAAATTCGGCTCCGTCGACGAGAGCCTCCCCGTCGCGGTGACCGCCTGATTGAAGCTCGTGTGGATCCTGCCGTCGGGTCCCGCCGCCGACGCGAGCGACTCGCCGTACGTCGAGCGCAGCTTCGCTATCTGCCTGTACGATAGGACGTCGTCGACGATCGCGTACCTGTCGCGCAGCGCCTCGAGCGTCTCGGCGTCCGTCGAATATCCGCGGCGGTTCTTTTTGCCCGCGGGCAGCCCGAGGTCGACGAACAGCACCTCCCCGAGCTGCTTCGGCGAGTTCAGATTGAACCTGCGCCCCGCCTCGAAAAAGACGCGCTCCATGATGCGGTCCTCCTCCTTTGCGAGCGTGTCGGCGTAGGCGAGGATGCCGGCGGCGTCGATCGCGAAGCCCGCGCGCTCCATGTCGAAGAGCACGCGCGCCGTCGGCAGCTCGATTTTATAGAGGACGTCGGAGACGGGCGGCTCGCCGTATTCGCGGGCGTCGGCGTCGGCAGCGTCGAGCGCACGGCGCTGTGCGTCGGCGAGCTCTGAGGTGAGGACGGTGCGCGCCTCGGGCGAGAGCTCGCCTTCGTCGACGACGCGGGACATATACGAGAGCGCCGTTCTGCCGAGCGAGTACGCGGCGGCGCCCGTGTCGCCGGGGCGCAGGACGTAGGCGGCGAGCATCGTGTCGAAATATTTTTCCGGGAAGGCGGGCAGGCGCGCCGCCATTGACTTGACGTCGTGGCAGGCGACGGGCACGCTCCCCAGCAGCCGGCGCGAAAATTCGCCGTCGGCGGGCGTCGTAAACACGCGGCTGTCGCCTTTTTTCATTATATACAGCACCCCGTCGGCGGCGGTGATCGCCGCTTCGGGCAGAAAATCTTCGGGGGCTGCGCCTTCGGGCAGCGGCTCCGCCTCGGGCACGGGCGCGGGCGTGCTTTCGGGGCGCGCCTCCTCGTCCGTTATCGCGAACCGTGCGGCGAGGCTGTGGAACTCGAGCTCGGCGCAGAGGGCGGCGAGCTTTTCGCGGCAGATGCCGGAATATGCGAGGTCTGAAAGGGATTCCCTGACGGGCGCGTCGCGGCGGATCGTGGCGAGGTCGTAGGACATATATGCGGAATCGCGGCCGGCTGCGAGCTTTTCGCGGAGCTTATCCGTGACGGAAATCGTATTGATGTTGTCGTAAATTTTGTCGAGCGAGCCCGCCTCCGAGATGAGGCGGAGCGCGGTTTTCTCGCCGACGCCGGGGACGCCGGGGATATTGTCCGACGAGTCGCCCATGAGGGCTTTTATATCGACGAGGCGGGGCGGGGTCGTGCCGTAGTCGCGGGCGAATTCGTCCCTGCCGTAGAGCTCGGTTTTGCCCTTCGTGATGAAGAGGAGCTTCGTTTTGTCCGTGATGAGCTGGAGCGAGTCGCGGTCGCCGGTGAGGATGCGGACGTCGTGGCCTGCCTCCTCCCCGATGCGGGCGAGCGTGCCGATGATGTCGTCCGCCTCGTAGCCCGCGAGGTCGACGACGCGGCAGCCGAGCGCCTCCGCGGCGCGGCGGACGTACTCGATCTGCTCGGCGAGCTCGGGCGGCATTTTCTGGCGTGTGCCTTTGTAATTTGCGTAGCTCTTGTGCCGGAACGTGGGCTCGGGCAGGTCGAACGCGACGGCGACCGCGTCCGGGCGGAGTTCGTCGAGCTCTTTCGCGAGTGTCGTTATCGTGCCGTAGACGGCGTTCGTGTGGAGGCCGTCCTTCGTGACGAACGGGCGCACGCCGAAAAACGAGCGGAACATTATATTCGAGCCGTCAACAAGCAGCAGCATGTGAATTTTTCCTTTTATTTATTGGATTTTCGCGGGGTCGCGGGCTTGCCGGACGGAATCTTCTTCATCTGCATAACATCGTTATGCAAACGCAAAACATTCCCCGAAAGGCCCACGCCGCCCCAATTATTATATACCCCGCGCGTGTGCGTGTCAAGTGTTGGGTGGGAGCTGCGGGGGGAGGGACTTTTGTAAAAGTCCCTCCCCCCGGACCCCCCTCTTCAAAACTTTTTATTACGGGGATTAGGATAGGGGAAAGGGAGGATGAGATCGCGGGACGCGGGCGGTTGGGGAGGGGGAAAAGAGGGCGGGAAAAAATTTTGCGGGCGGGGTTGACAAAGGGGACGAAATGTTGTATCATATTTTAGCGTCCGAAATGAGGATCGTATATTCGCCCCATTAGCTCAGTTGGCAGAGCACTTGACTTTTAATCAAGGTGTCCCGAGTTCGAATCTCGGATGGAGCAGAAAAGTTGCCGCTGCGACAGCAGCGGTTTTTTTTTTCTTATGGATGCCTTTGCGGTAATTCCGGCTTGTTTCCGTGCCCGGGGGGATATTTTCTGTGGCATAACTGCCTGTTTACCGTACCCGATCTCCCTTTTCTCATAAGGGGGCTTGACTCGCCCCCTTATGGATCCCCTCGCTTTCCGGGATTTACATCATCAAACGGCGGTTTAGGGAAGCGGCGAGCGTTATAATTCCCGAAGGGCTTCGTGTGGGCGCATCGGGTGCTCGCCGCGCAGCGGCTCCGTCCCTCGCGCTTGGCGCTTTAGGGAAGCAGTACCGCGACGCTTCTGTGCCGCATTTCGGCGCGTGCGCCCCGCGGATGGGTCGCTATAAGTCCCTCGCGGCGAACAAGTCCTGACGGCATTCTGTAGCCGTATGGTTTAGTGCGCCGCAGTTCGGCGAGAGGCAAACGAAAGAAAACCGTAAGCAATTGTTTGCCGAGCATGACCCCGAGCGAGAAAATCCGCGGGGCGCACGCGGCGGCGTCGCGTCACAGATATGACGCGGTACTGCTTCCCTAAAGCGCCAAGCGCGGAGGGGCGCAGCGCAGCGAGTACCCGATGCGCCCACACAAACGCCCTTCGGGCATTCCCCCGCCATCCGCTTCCCTAAAACGGGAGTGGATGATGCAAATCCCGGAAAGCGACGGGGATCTATAAGGGGGCGAGCCAGCCCCCTTATAGAAAAAAGTATCGGGTACGGTAAATATGCGTTTTGAAGCCGGAAACTATCCCCCATTGGCACGGAAGAAATCAGGATCTACCACTTGTGTGCCACGGTTCTTCTTCCGTGAGAGGATATCTCGACGGCATGGAATCGAGCTTTCCTATTTCGCGTTCAAGATGATCCACCCATTTTCTTGCGGTCTCCGGCTCGGCAAGAAACATTTTGATATACTGCACCGTTTCTTCGATTTGGCTGATCGCCTGTGCGGTCAGTTTTACCTGATACCGCATACTCAGATCCCCTTGCGGATCTCGGCGAAGGCTTCTTCTATTGGGAGACCTTTGTCGGCGGCGGCTTCTCCGCATCCGGCTTCCATCATCTCGTCGAACTGCCCGCCTGTGAGGCTGTCCCTCGTCGGCAGCCTCGGGACGGTGAGCGGGTAGGGGATGCCGCCCGTCATGATTATCTGCCTGTAGAGCGTATCTATGAGCACCGAAACGGGGAGCCCGAGCCTGTCAAGGACTTCCTCCGCCTGCCGCTTTATGTCCGGCTGTATCCGCGCCGTCACGTTTGCACTTTTTCCTGCCATGTCTTGTACCTGCCTTTCTATGCCTAATTGTAACACATTGTGTCGCGAATTGCAATACAATATTCAAATAATGCCGCCCGGCGGCGGAGGTATTGCTCGGGGATGCCGCTCGGCGGCGCGGACTGATGCCTTTGCGGTAGTTCCGGTCTGGTTCCGTTCCCGTGGGGGATAGATTGAGCTGACCGCTCGGGGTAAATCCTGTTTGTTTCCGTGCCCGTGGGGGATAGTTTCTGTGGCATAAATGCTTGTTTACCGTACCCGATCTCCCTTTTCTCATAAGGGGGCTTGTGCTCGCGGACTTTACGCGGCGTGGGAGCCGCGTAAAGTCTCTTATGGATCCCCTCGCTTTCCGGGATTTGCATCATCAAACGGCGGTTTAGGGGAGCGGATAGCGTTATAATTCCCGAAGGGCTTCGTGTGGGCGCATCGGGTACTCAGACCGTCGCGCAGCGACGGTCCTCCGCCCCTCCGCGCTATGCGCTTTAGGGAAGCAGTACCGCGTCGCTTCTGTGGCGCAGTTCGGCGCGGGCGCCCCGCGGATGGGTCGCTATAAGTCCCTCTCGTCGAACCGCACCACAATTCCCATACGGGCAGAAAGCCGTCTTTCCAATCTCCGCCGAGCAAGAGCACCCGCGTCCGTCGCAGGCTCACGCTGCCTGCGGCAGAGAAAGCCATACGGCTAAAGATGACCGTAAGCAATTGCTCGCCGAGCATGCCCCCGAGCGGAATATCCGCGGGGTGCTCACATACAAGTTTCGGCACAGAAGTGTCGCGGTTAGAGAATTCAAGCGCCTGCGCGGAGGGACGGAGACGCCGCAAGGCGGCGAGTACCCGAGGCGACACAAGATAGAAGTTACTAGAGTTCCCCCGCATTCCGCTTCCCGAAAGCGCAAGCAGATGATGCAAATCCCGGAAAGCGAGGTGATCCATAAGAGGGCGAGCTTAGCCCTCTTATGAGAAAAGGGAGATCGGGTACGGTAAAGAAAGGGATGGCAGCCGGAAAATATCCCCCCCGGGCACGGAAAGAATCAGGACGTCACGCGTTAGGGTCAGAGAAAAGAATAGGGCTATCCCAAGAAATACCCCCTGTAATGAGTTTAAAAGGGGGGGCGGGGGAAAACTTTTTAAAGTTTTCCCCCGCATTAATTATTATTTCTTACATCTTCCCCCGCAGCTCGACGACCTTGCCCCAGATGACGACGGGGAGGGTCTCGATGTCGCGGTTCGTATAGAAGATTGGGTCGTATTTGGGATTCGTGGAGATGAGCATGATGCCGTCGTCGCAGCGGCGGATCTTCTTGCACGTCGCGGTGTCCCCGTTCACGATGACGACGGCGATGTCGCCCGTTTCCGCCGTCGGCTGGAGTCGGACGATGACGGTGTCCCCGTCGAGGATGCGCGGCTCCATGCTGTCGCCGTGGATGCGGAGCGCGGCGTACTCCGTCGCCGGCATCGACGCGGGCAGCTCCTCGAAATCGTCTATGTCCGTGATCGCGTCTATCGGGATGCCCGCCGCGACGCGTCCGTACACGGGCACGCGCACAACGTTTTTGTGCGGCAGATCCTCGCGCCCTTCGAGATACGCCACCGTCACCCCGAGCTCGCGCGCCAGCCCTTCCTTTATCTCCGGCGGCAGATCCGTCCGGCGGCGGAAGATGTTCGTTATGTAATACTGCGGCTTCCCGAGCCGCGCCGCTATGTATTGCTGCGTCTTTCCGCATTCCGCGATCGCTGTCTTCAGTCGTTCTATGTCTATCATGACGAATTTCTCCTTAATTCTTTTGATATTATGCTGATTTGCAAAAATATTCGCATAAAGGGCTTGACAATGCTAAAATAGTAGCGTACAATATACTCGTGCCGTGCGGATATTTTAGCACATTTCGTGACCGGTGTCAATAGGCGCCGACGGCGGGGCACAAAAAATTTGCGCCGGGGAGAGCGAGAGCTTTCGGTTTCGGGGGGCGCGGGCTTTTGCCCGGTCCTCATATGGGGGAGTAAATCCCGTTTTTGTGCCGCTCCCCCGGCGCGGGAGGATCGGAGCCTGACGTGGGAGTTGACAGGAGGCACGCCGCCGAGGCGGCGGAGGCGCAGCGGGAATACTGCAGGCGCGAGGGGTTCCCGCTCTTCGCGCCGCGCGACGGCATATGCCCGAGGTGCGGGCGCGACGTCTACGAGCGCGTCGGCGTGAAGGGCGCGGGGCGCGAGCTCGCGACATACTGCCCGCACTGCCACGTCAGCTTTGTGGAATAAAATTTTCGGGAGGAACGGTTTTGGAGAAAAAACGGCTTTCATATGTGAAGATATTCTTTGACTTCGCCGACGCGATCGAGCCTCTCGGCGACGCCGAGCGCGGGCGGCTGTTTTCCGCGATGCTGGAATACGGGCGGACGGGACGCGCGCCGCAGCTCACGGGGAACGAGAGATTCGTTTTTCCCGTTGCGAAGGCGCAGATGGACAGGGACGCGGCGGCTTACGAGGACGTCTGCGAAAAGCGGCGCGCCGCGGGCGCGCTCGGCGGCAGGGGGAAGAAAAAGGCGGCGGGCGCGAAAGAGAAGGCGAAGGCGAAAGCGGGCCCGCGCGAAAGCATTTGCAAAGAAGAAGATGAAGAGGACGAGGACGATGAAAATGACGATGAAAATGACGAATGCGAGGGCGAGGGCGAAGTTGTAAAAGAAAAAGAAAATTCTCTTTTACTGACAACAATGAAGCGCACGCACGCACACCCACGCGCGGGAGATCCGGAGGATCCGGCAGGAAAGCGCCGGGCAGAGCCGGCGCATATCGGCGGATATGAGGACGGCGGCAGCGGCGGCAGTCGGGGGCATAACGGCTTGAAAGAGGGCGGTATTCCGCCGACGGCGGCGGAGGTGGCGGCGTTTTTCCGGGATGAGGAATGCATCGAGGACCCGCTCAAGCAGGCGCGGGCGTTCGTCGCCTACAACGAGTCGCGCGGCTGGGACTGCCTCCCCGGCTGGCAATACATGGCGCGGCGGTGGGTGATCAACATGCGCGACGACGCGTTCACGCGGAGCGTGGAGGACTGGAGGAGGTGCGGGGGCGGGCTTTCGGAAAGCCCGGAAACGGATCTGTTCCTGTGAGGCGGGTGGGGGTGCCCCCCGAGGCAGTAATTCCTGATTCTTTCCGTTCCCATGGGGG
>CANQYV010000085.1 GCA_947628165.1 uncultured Clostridia bacterium
AACGTTTCTTTTCAGCCTCAAAATTTATCCGCTTGAGACCTCATTTCCCCCTTGACTTTTCATAGCTGGTCTCCTTATATTTTAGTCATCACGGCAAAGTCAAGGCAGAGGCTCTTATCTGCCGTGTCAGTTGACGTGATGCCATTGTTTGGCTTTTTTAAATTCTTTCAGACGCCTGCGGTCTCTATAAGGCGCGTTATCAGCTCGGAATACGGTATGCCGTCGTGCTCCAGGAGCTGCGGGTACATGCTTATCGAGGTGAAGCCCGGCAGCGTGTTTATCTCGTTGAAGATTATCTGCTCCGTGCCCTTGAAATCGCGGACAAAGAAGTCTATGCGCGAAAGGCCGCGGCAGCCGAGCACGGAAAAGATGAGAGACGCCGTCTCCTTTATGCGAAGCTCCGTCTCGGGCAGGATGTGCGCCGGGATGTAGTATTTCGCGTTGTCGTTTTTATATTTCGTTTCGTAATCGTAAAAGCCCTCGCCGGGGTCTATCTCGCCGCAGCACGAAAGCGTGACCGTGCCGTCCTTGTTTTCGAGCGCCGCTATTTCGACCTCGCGCCCCTTTATGTATTCTTCAATGAGTATCTTTTTGTCGTATTCGGCGGCGTTTTTCATCGCCGATATCAGCCCGTCCCTGTCCTCGGCCTTTGAAGCGCCGACGGAGGAGCCCGAGGATGACGGCTTTACGAACACTGGATAACGGAACATGCTCTCGATTCGGTATATGACGTCGTCAAGGTCGGCTTCAAGCTCGCGGGCGCTGACGGACAGCGCGTTTGCAAGCGGGACCTCGTAATTCGAGAGGATGAGCTTCGTCATCGTCTTGTCCATGCACACGGCAGACGATGTGCAGCCGGAACCGACGTAGGGGATGCCGCATATGGACAAGAGCCCCTGGAGCGTGCCGTCCTCGCAGTATTTTCCGTGAACGACGGGGAAGATGACGTCAATTCCGAGCGCCTGCGCGGCGCCGTTTTCGTCCCGGACGGAGAGACCCGCCTTCGGGTCGGGCGTCACGGGAGTGACGTCTCCCTTCTGCCATGTGTCGTTTTTTATTGCGTCGGCGTCTCCGCGGTAGAGATACCATTCGCCTTCTTTTGTTATGCCGACGGTGATGACGTCGAACGCGTCGCGGTCTATGTTTTCGAGCACGCTGCAAACGGAGCGGAGCGACACCTCATATTCCGTCGACTTTCCGCCGAAAAGAAGGCATACGCACTTTTTACTGTTCATGTAAGGTCACATCCTTTTTGTGAATGATAGTGTCAGAGTGAGAGGTAATATTCTATCGAGTCGCGCAGCGCCTGCCAGCTCGCGTCGACTATGTCGACGGAGACGCCGACCGTGCGCCATACGGAGACCCCGTCTGTTGACTCGATTAGAACGCGGACCGAGGACGCGGTCGTCGCCGACGCGGAATTCAGCACGCGGACCTTGTAATCCGTCAGCCGCATCTGGGACAGCGTCGGATAAAAGCCGGAGAGAGCCCGCCTTGAGGCGATGTCGAGCGCGTTGACGGGTCCCATTCCCTCGGCGGCGGCAAATTCCTCATGGAGCGCGCCGTCCTCATCGGGGACCGCAAATTTTATCCACGCCGCGGACAGGCTCTTCGGATTTACCGACATGGGCTCGCCTATAATGACGCGGAAGGTGAGAAGGTCGAAAAATCTCTGCCGCCTGCCGAGCGCCTCGCGCACGACGAGCAAAAGGGAAGCCTCTGCGTTTTCAAACTGAAATCCCTTCGCCTCGTATTCCTTTATTTTCGATATGATCGCGGAAAATTCCGGACTCCCGGGGGTGATGTGCAGGTCGGGCGCTATCCTGTCGAGCACCGCCTGATACGCGCTTTTGCCCGCTATCCCCGAGATGAGAAGGTCGCTTCTGTTGCCGACGAGCTCGGGGGAGATGTGCTCGAACGTTCGAGACCGCTTCCGCACGGCGTCTATGTGCATTCCCGCCTTGTGGGTGAAGGCGTACCCGCCTACAAACGGGCTGTGCTCGTTGAAGGAGAGGTTCGCCGATTCCGTTATGCGGCGCGCCGTCCTCGTGAGGGAGGCGAGCGCCTCCGGCGTGACGCAGGAGAAGCCGAGCTTCAGCTGGAGCACGGGGATGACGGTAGAAAGACTGCAGTTTCCGCAGCGCTCGCCGATGCCGGAGAACGTGCCCTGCACCTGAACGCAGCCGGAGATGACGGCCTCGACGGAGCAGGCGGCAGCCATGCCCATGTCGTCGTGGCAGTGGATGCCGAGCACGGCCTCGGGAAATCTTGTATGTACGGCGTTTACGACGACGCCTATGACGTCCGGCAGCATGCCGCCGTTTGTGTCGCAAAGGACGAGCCGTTCCGCGCCGGCTTCGTGTGCGCGGTGCAGGACCTCGAGCGCGTATGAGGGGTCGTCGCCGTATCCGTCGAAGAAATGCTCAGCGTCAAAGAATACGCGCTTGCCGTGCTCTTTGAGAAAAGAAACGGTGTCGCTTATCATCGTGAGATTTTCTTCAGGCGTCGTCCCTAGGACGCGCTCCGTGTGATATCGCGACGCCTTGCCGACGACGGCGACGCAAGGGGTGGGACACGACGCGGCGAACGCGAGTGCCTCGTCCTCAAGAACGCTTTTCCCGGCGCGCCTCGTCGAGCAGAACGCGACGGGGACGGAATTTTTCAGTCCGAGCGACCCCGCCTCCGAGAGGATGTTCCTGTCGGATACGGACGCCGCGTTCCCGAGCTCTATATATGATATGCCGAGCGCGTCGAGCGCGCCCGCTATTTCGCGCTTGTTGTCGTCTGTAAAATCTATTCCGGCGCCCTGCGAGCCGTCGCGCAGGGTGGTATCGTATATTTCGAGCTTCATTTTACATTTTTCCGTATGTTACGCGTCATTGTCTCATGCGCGCCGCAGGACAGCCGCGCGCGGGAGATCCGACAGGTCGTTTATTATCTGTGCGTCAAAGCCGTGACGCCTTGCAAGCTCCGTTATGCCCCCCGAAAGTGAGGCGCCTATCTCAAAGACGAAAACGCCGTTTTGGGAGAGGGAGCGCGTGCAGTTTTCGAGTATCGCCCTGTAAAAGAGCATCCCGTCCTCCCCGCCGTCAAACGCCGCCGCGGGCTCGTATGAAAGCTCTGGCGCAAGCGAGGGGAGCTCGCCTGTCATAACGTAGGGAGGATTTGAAATTATCATATCGTACTCCGCCGATGGGAGAAATCCGGGCTCCCTGACGTCGGCGAGGTAAAAATTTATTCTGTCGGAAACGCCGAGCGCGTCGGCGTTTTGTTTTGCAACGGTGAGCGCGGGCTCCGATATGTCAAAGCTGTGGCAGAGTGCGTCCGTCCTTTTGCAGACCGCGATGCCGCAGCAGCCGCTCCCGCAGCAGACGTCGGCGATAAGAGAGCCTTTTTTCAGATGGGACAAGGCGTAGTCGACGAGCAGCTCCGTTTCGGGGCGGGGAATCAGCACGTCGGGCGTGACCGTGTACTCGTCGCCGTAGAACTCCCATTTTCCGAGTATATACTGGAGCGGCTCCCGCGCCGCGCGACGCGATACGAGCTCCGAAAGGAGGGGATACCACGGAAATTTGTCGAGCTCCGTGTCATATCGGGCGGACAGAGACGCCGAACCGAGCCCCGACGCCGCCTCCGCGAGAAGCAGCACGTCGCGCTTCGGCGAGTCGACGCCGGAGGCGGCAAGGGTCTCAGAGAGCTCTCGCAGAGTCAAGCGCCCTCCTCCGTGCCGTCCTCTTGCGCACTCTCGGTGTCGGGTTCGCTTTCAGCGTCGGAGACTTCGTCGGTTTTTTCGGCGCGGCTGTATGTTTCGGGGTCAAAGTCGGGAAATTCCTCCGGCATTGAGAGCTTCAGCGACGTTATCGCGCATTCGAGCTCCTCAATATCTGGTTCGCGCGTCGTGACGCGCTGCATCAGAAGTCCCGGAGCCGAGAGTATCTTTGTAAGCACGTTTTCGTGCTTTCCCGCGTATATGAGATATTCAAAGCTGACGCCCATGACGAGCGGCAGCATGCAGAGCTTTATCGCTGACTGTGCGTACCACGGCAAGGTCGAGGGTACGACGGTGTATATCAGTATGCTGAGGATGAGAACGACGAAAATGAAGCTTGTGCCGCAGCGCGGATGAAAGCGGCGGCAGCGGGACGCGTTCTCGGGCGTGAGCTCCATCCCCGCCTCGTAGCAGGCGATCGACTTGTGCTCAGCGCCGTGATATTCAAACGTGCGACGTATCTCCTTCATTAGAGAGACGAGGCAGATATAGGCGATGAATATCGCTATTCGGAGAAGTCCCGAGAACAGGCTGACGAACCAGCTGTGCTCGAGCGAGGGGGACGCGCGCTTTATGAGATTTGCAAGATACGAGGGGAGAAGCGCGAACAGCCCGAGCGCCAAAAGCACGCCGAGGAAGCCTCCTATCCACATAACGATGTCGAGCACGCTCTTGCCGAATTTCTCGCGCAGCCACCGCTCGAACTTCGTCTCCTCGAATTCCTCGTCCATGCCGAGCATATCGGCGGAGGCGGAGAGGCATGAGAACGACAGCTTCATCGACTCGATAAAGCTGACGACGCCGCGTATTATGGGAATATTGAAAAACTTGTGCTTTTTGCGAAGGGAGATGTATTCGTTTTTGCGGACTGCTACCGAGCCGTCCTCACGGCGCACGGACATCACGACGTTGTTGCCGCATCGCATCATCACGCCCTCGAGCAGCGCCTCCCCTCCGACGCGCCCGAGACGCGGGTTTTTGGGCTTTTTATCTTTGCTCATGGAGTTTGGCTCCCGATTTTTAATTATATTCAAATATAATTATACCACAAAGGCGGACCGAAATAAATACGGAATTCTGAAATTTTACACAAAAAGACGATAAAAGAATAAAAAGGCGCGCGGCGCCGTTTTTTCGGCGCCGCGCGCGTGTCCTTTATTTTGCGTGGAATGCGGTATTTTTTGCCCTTTTCCCACTCGTTCATTTTTCGCCGAGCACGAGATCGAAGAGCTCCTCCGTCGTCTCGTACACGCCGTGGCAGGGCTGCTCAATATAGAATTTGCCGTTTTTCCTGTAAAGGAAGAGAGAAACCGTGCCCCCGTCCTTCGTTGCGAGCTCTGCAACGGCGGCGTTATCCTCCGTCGGCTCGTATGTCACGGACGGGATGGATGTCGCCTTCGCCTTTCCGAGAAGAGCGAGCGCGTCGCTCAGGAACTCATCGCCGTCGTGCGTCACGGTCTCCCCGTCCGGGAGCGTCACCGTGACGGAGGCTACGTCCTCTGCCTCGGGCAGCGCTATCGCGGGCACGGTTTCATATCCGAACGCGGAAAAGACGAAGAGGGCGAGAGCCGCAAAGAGGAACGCTAACGCGGGCGAGATGTCCGCAAACGTGATCGAGCGGCTGTTGTCTGAAAGGGCGCGGCGCGTCCTTTCGGCGGCGAGCCCTCTTGCGATGCCGGCAAGCTTTGTTTTCGCCTTTGCATCGGCTGTCATGGCTTTTCCTGTCATAGTGGTCTCCTTTTATCTGCCCCTTATCGCGTCTATCGGGCGCTTGGACGCTATCTTCTTTACGGGGAGGAAGCAGGCGAGCGCCGCGATGCCGAGAGACACGGCGAGAATGAGCGCGACCTGCCGCAGCCCGAACGAGAGTATGTGTACCAAAATCCCGAACTCATGTGTGACGTACCAGTTGATAATCGCGGTCACGGCGAACGTCCCGATGGCGGAGAGAAGGAAGTCGACGGACGCTATGATGAACGCTTCCGCGAAGAAAATGTGGAATACGTCGCTCGAGCGCGAGCCTATCGCGCGGAGGATTCCGATCTCCTGCTTTTTGTAAGCGATGCTCGTGCCGATGAAGTTTGCGAGCATGACGGCGGCGAACACCGCGAAGCCCGCGCCGATCCACACGAACACGGACGCGAGAGTCGATAAAATATCGTTGATGTTGTCAAGCTCGTATGTGATGGGGTTCATCATCGCGAAGCGCTCGTCAGCCTCGTCATTGTAGCAGAAGCGAACCGTTTTTTCTATGTCCGAACGCCCCCTAGGCATCGCGCCGAGCGCGAGCGTGTATTCGCCAGAGCTCTCTTCCGCGAACGTTTCATACAGTCCGTCGCCGACATACATCGCGCCGTATGATCTGAAGCCGTCGAGCGACGCCGTGTCTATCACGCCGACGACGCGCATCTCTGAAAACTCCTTCCTGTCGTCTTCTCCGAAGGGATCATATGTGCCTCCGTTGAATTCGGCGCCGAACAGCTTATCATATCCGATCTCGGATATGTCCTTGCTTTCCATATACCAGTTTGAGCCGCTTTGATATGATTCATATATTTGAAGGATATTTTCGGTCACAATGACCTCGTTGTCTGCGAGCTTGTCGCGCTCTTTGCCGTCCGCCCAGGTGATGTGGGCGCCGATCCCGTTGCCGTCTATGTCCTTTACGTCCTTCAAATCGTCGAGCTTTCCTATCGAGTTGGGATCGATGTTGAACGAGATGTCGCCGTCATCCGCGCCCATGTAGACGTTCGTCTCAGAAAGAAAGATCTCGGGCGGCTCGTTTGCGATGAGCTCGTCGGTTTTTCCCTCGCCGACGAAAACGGCGGTGTGGAAGCTGAAATTCATGGAATAGTGCAGCTCGCGCGAGAGCATATATGTGCCGATGCTGTCCTCTCTCACGTTTTCGTCCGTCAGGGGGGAGTAGCGGTCAAAGTCAAAGCCCGTGTCGACGATGCCGACAATCTCGTATTCCGTGCCGGCGAGCGTCAGCTTCCTGCCGACGAGGTCGGCGGGGGAGGAAATTTTGTCATAAGAGACGCTGCCTTCGCCGCCGTCCGTGCGGATAAATCCGCCGAGCACGAAGGATTCGGCAGAATAGCTCGTCAGCGCTATCTCGTCTTTCTTCCCGTCGGGCAGGCGGCCCGCGGCGAGCTTGTAGCCGAGCTCCGTTAAGTCTTTTTCGGCGAGCTCGACAAAGCCCGTAAATTCCGTCGAATGAAGCCGTGTGAGCTTTTCGCCGTTCAACATCGAAGAAACGGAGAGGAAAGCATCGCGCGGGACGAAAGCGCCCTTAAGGTCGATGCCGAGTTCATCTTCTATTTTCGAGATATCGTCCTTTGAGATATTAAAGCTGCCGCCATTCCAGAAATTGTCATTTGGGCCGCTGCCGTAGACGACCTTTTTCTGCTTTTGCAGCGAGAGATATGAGATGTCGGAGGACAGGAGCGATTCCGTGCAGGCGGAGATGTTGTTGTACGCGCCGAACGTGTCCGTCAGGGCGAAGAGGGAGAACGCGACGACGGAGAGCATCACTGTCACGAACAGGCGGAATTTCTTGTGTTTCAGCCCGCTCGCGCCGATGCGGAACGCGCTTTTCAGCGGCAGGCGGGACTTGATGAGCGCGAATTTCGAC
>CANQYV010000086.1 GCA_947628165.1 uncultured Clostridia bacterium
CCCCTGTCATAAAAGCTTTTGAAGGGGGTGTGGGGGTGACTTTTCTCCGAAAAGTCACCCCCACAATATTATTCACCTATATCAATACCAGTAGATCTGAGCGAGCTGGCCGGCGAAGAAGGCGACCATGTTCTCGGGATTGAGATAGAGCTCGACCTTCTGCCACTCGGCGGTATTAAGACCTATCGCCGCGTTATTCTGGACGTTGGTCTTAGCGCCGCCGGTGATGAACTGGAATCCGCACTGGCCGCTCCAGCCGCCGATATTGAGGCAGACGTAATCCTTGCCCTCGCCGGTAGCCTCAACCATCGTGCTCTCGTCCCAGTTCCAGACGCAGGCGTAGCCCTCGGAGCCGCCGACCCTGTAGCCCTCATACGAGAACTTCAGGTTCGTCGCATTTTCGGGCAGCTTCGGATCGAACAGCGCGACCGAGCCGTACACGCCGGAATTCTTGTAGTGCAGGACGTGGTTTCCTTCGACCTCGATTATCTCCCAGTCTGAGGTATTGGCGAGCTGCCAGCTGCCGCCGTTGCGCAGACCGAACTTCGCGTTGTCAAGGAACGTGCCGTCCTCGAAGTCCTCCTCATAGAGAACGTTGCCCTCGGCGTCCTCGACCTTCACGTTGTCGACGTAGTATTCGGTGTTCCACTGAGCGATGCCGAAGAGACCCTTGTATGTCTCGTTGCCCGCTTCCTTGAAGCCGACGCGGAAGAGCTCCGTGCCGTCAACGAATACGTCAATGCCGTCGCCGTCAATGTTTGCCGAGAGGTTGAACCAGTCGCCGACCGGCACCGACATCGCGTAGCTGCCGATCACGGTCTCTTTCCCGTCCTTGACCTCGACGAGCTTGACGCCCGTCTCGGCGGACGCGCCCGCCGTCAGACGGTAGAAGTTACTTTCGTCCTTCATGCAGAAGTAGAGCTCCGCCACACCGTTCTCCGTCGCCTCGACGGAAACGATGACGTCGTAAGCCGTCCACTTCGCGTTGCCGAACGTGAGCACGGACGAGTCGCCGCCCGTGTATCCGACCATCTTGTTTTTCTCCTTGACCGTGTCGTCGCTGATCTTCCAGTCGGCGAGGGAGCCGCCCATCACGGAGTACACGTTCGGATTGAGCTCCTGCGTGTCGTCAAGGTCGTCGCGGTACGCTTCCTTGTTCTTTATCTGAATGCGCAGCCTGTCAAAGAAAACGCCGCTGCCCGCGACTCCTACCTTGCCCGAGTAAGGGGAGGACGGGTCGGGTATGTAGTCGTCGAAATATTCGAGGAGCAGACCGTCCGCGTTCGTCTTCGGTCCCTCGTCCTTCGGGGGCTCCGTCTCGTCGGACTTGCCCTCCGTGCCGCCGCCCGTCTCAGCCGGACCGCTGCCTCCGCCGCCGTTTCCGCCGGGCGTCGGCTTGTTCTTGTCGCAAGCGGACATCGCCGCGCAGGACAATACGAATACGAGCGCAAGAAGAAGCGCCAGGGTCCTTTTTCTCATAGTGACCACCTTTCCTTTCAAAAGAGCCGTCTACAATTGCCGTCTGACCGCTGCTTTATCAAATGCGGTCAATCTATCATCTCCATAATATCATTTTTTGTTCATCCTGTCAATAAGATTTGCGTTTTTTTTGTAATTCTCGTCACTTTTTCTTGTGTCGGCGCGCGAGCGCCTTGTTCACCTCCGCGCCGAGCAGAAGAATATACATTATCATATACAGCCACAGCATGAGTACCGCGATCGCGGCGAGGCTCCCGTATATGTGCGGCATGTCTGAAAAATCGGAGACAAAGACGGAGAAAATGCACGATGAGAGCGTCCAGCCCGAGGCGGCGAACGCCGCGCCGGGAAAGTAAATGGCGAGCCTTCTCCCCTCATCCCCGTGCGGGGTGAACGTCCTGAGCGTCACGGTGAAAAACGCCGTCAGCGAAAAGAGGGAGAGCACCGGCGAGAGCGCCGACGCCGCGTCGAATATCGCGGCGGCAGCCGTGTCCTCGCCCGCCATTTCCGACAGCGCCTCGCCGAAGACGAAGAACACGAGCACCGAGACGATTATCAGAATGAACGCGAGTGTGAACGCGAGCCCCTTTATTATCTCGCCGACGGCGGAACCGCCCGTCTCGCCGTAGACGGAGCGGACGCCGCGCCTTACCGCGCGCACGCCTCGGGACGCGCCCCACACGAGCGTCAGCGCCGAGACCGAGAGCGGCGCGGGCGTCGGATATTCCGCGAACGACAGAAACTCAGATTCGATGTATTCGCCTATGATGCCCGGCACGAGCTCCGCGAGCCGCGACATGTAGTCGTAGACGGGCTCGGTGATGAAGAGGCGCGCCGCCGTGACCGTCAGCGTCAGAAGCGGGATCGCGGAGAGCGCCATAAAAAACGCGGACTCCGCCGCGTAAGCGTTTATCCTGTCGTCCCGCAGCGTCAGTGTGACGCGCCGCAAAAGCGAAAACGCGCCGCCGAACGATATCACCCGCGATGCGTGAGCGCGCCCCATGACGGTCCCTCCCCCCGAAAAAGCGCGGCGTCGGTCATGTGCCGTCACCGCCCGCGTTATGTATTTATACGCCCCGCCGACGCATTTTTATGACTTTAGCGCCACATTTCCGCTTTTTCCCGCAATTTTCCGCCTTTTTGTGGTATTTATGCCTTTTTATGATACGAAAAAACAAAAAATCAGCGTAAAATTCGGAGAAAATCTTCTCTTTGATATTGTATAATTTGTCCCGAGAGATTATAATTATACTGAGTATACATTCTTTATAAAATTGCGCGGCATACGCCGCGTGACAAAATCCATGTCCCCACAGCCCGGCGGACATAACGGAGGCATACCCGAAATCATGAAAATATTGAAAAATCCGAGAACGACATATATCTGCGCGCTGATGGCTGCCGTCATCGCCTCGCTCGCGCTCGCTTCGGTCCGCGTGCTCGCGCTGACGCTCGAGTTCGACGCGGACGCCGGTTACTACGACGTCGGCGCGACCTTGCCGTCCGCATTCGTGTGGGGCACCGTCATCGCCGTAATAATAGCGATGCTGTTCTCGATACTGATGCGCCGCGACCTCGGCGGGATCGAGCTCATCTCCGACGTGCCCTCCGTCATCTTCGTGTCGGCGCTCCTCGGCTTCGTCATAATCGGCGGCTCGATCTACGGCATCGCGACGGGCACCTTCATCGAGCACGCGCCCGGCATCTCAAGGACGCTCGCGATCGCGACCTCCGTCCTCTCGCTGCCCGCTGCGATATACTTCCTTCTCGGGCTCGCAATGCCCATTAATTCAAAGGACGGGCGCGTCATCCTCTCGATACTGATGATACTCTGGATGTTCTCGAAGATAATCACCGAGTATTTCAGAGGCGGCATGGAGATAAACAACCCGAACAGAGCCGTCCTTCTCGTCGCGCTGTCTGTCACGCTCATATACTTCGTCTCCGAATGCAGATTCCGCACGGGGACGCAGCGCCCCGCGTTCTTCCTCTTCACGGGCTTTGCGTCGCTGCTCCTGCTCGGGCTCTACGCGCTGCCGAACGCGGTGCTCATTCTCCTTCGCGCCTACCCCGACACGACTGACGTCCTCCGCGACCTCACGGTGCTCTGCCTCTACATCTACGTCCTCGTGAGGCTGTGCATGCTCGCCTCATCCATGTCATCAGGAGAGGCAGCCGCCGATGAAAACAACGGCGTCGAGGGCGGCGAATATTACGATAACGAAGGCGACGGCGCCTATAATTACAGCGCCTACAACGCACCCGCGCCCGCGCCGGCATCCCGCCGCAGGTTCATATATGACGAATACGACAACGGCAGATACGGCGAGTCCGAAAACGAAAGCGTCAATGAGGACGCCGACGGCGGTAATAACTACGGTGACGACAGTGACGACGGCGGCTATTATTATGACAATGACAATAACGGCAATGACAACGGCGAGAGCGAATACTACTCCGACGCGAATGCTAACGCCGACGCCGAGGGCTCCAATCCCGACACGAACGCCGACGGCGGCGAGGAACACGACCCGAACGACCCATTCTATTTCAGATAATTCCAAAATAAAAAACGAACGGCAGGAGGCACACCATGGACGAAAGCAAAAGCGGCATGAATGAAAAAAGTTATTTCGATCTTCCCGACATCCCCTCACCGACCCTCTCCCTCGGCGGGACCGAGGCGGCGGCAGCGCCCGTGCTCACCCTCCCCGGGGACGGCGCCGAGGCCGAAAAGGCGGAAGAGGCGGTTCCCGAAGAGGTGAACATAGACGACAGCTCCCTCACCGACGAGGAAAAGCGGCAGGTCGAGGAGTTCGCCGAAAAGATAGACATCACCGACAGCGCCGTCGTGATGCAGTACGGCGTTCCCGCGCAGACGAAGGTCTCGCAGTTCTCAGATTCCGCGCTCGAGCGCGTCCGCACAAAGGACCTCGGCGAGGTAGGCGAGGCGATATCGAACCTCGTCGTCGAGCTTAAAGGGCTTTCGGTCGACGAGGAGGAACGCGGCTTCCTCGGTCTCTTCAAGCGGACGGGCAACAAGCTCTCCGCGATGAAGGCGAAGTACGACAAGGCGGAGGTCAACGTCGACAAGATATGCGGCGTGCTCCGCGACCATCAGATCCGCCTTCTCAAGGACATAGCGACGCTCGACAGGCTCTACGCCGTCAATCTCACATATCAGAAGGAACTGACGATGTACATCGTCGCCGGCAAAAAGAAGCTGAAGAAGGAGCGCGAGACGACGCTCGTCGCCCTCGCCGACAAGGCGAAGGCTTCGGGTCTTGCCGAGGACGCGCAGGCGGCGCGCGACTTCTCCGACCTCTGCGAGAGGTTCGAGAAGAAGCTCTACGACCTTGAGCTGACGCGCATGATATCGATACAGACGGCGCCGCAGATACGCCTGATACAGAACAGCGACACGCTGATGGTGGAGAAGATACAGTCGACCCTCGCGAACACGATCCCGCTCTGGAAGAGCCAGATGGTCATAGCGCTCGGTCTCTCCCACGCGTCGCAGGCGATGGAGGCGCAGCGCGAGATCTCGGAGGTCACAAACGAGCTTCTGAAAAAGAACGCGGACGCGCTCAAGACGAGCACTGTCGAGATCGCGAAGGAGTCGGAGCGCGGAGTCGTCGACATGGAGACGATAACGCACACGAACGAGCAGCTCGTCTCGACGCTCGAAGAGGTCGTCAGGATCCAGGACGAAGGCAGGGCGAAACGCCGCGAGTCGGAGGCGGAGCTCGTCAGGATCGAGGCAGAGCTCAAAAAGAAGCTGCTCGACATAAACGAAGTCAAGTCCGCCCCCGGAGACAAGGCCCCCGAGGACGGCGCGAAATAACAAAAAGGCAAAGGGGGGAGCCGCTTTTAAAACGCGCTCCCCCTCGGTTTTATTTTTTACCATGACTATACTAAGCACGGACAAACTTGCCCTCTCCTACGGGACAAAGGTCATAACGGAAAATATCACCTTTGCGATAAACGAGGGCGACAAGCTCGGCGTCGTCGGCGTGAACGGCAGCGGAAAGACGACGCTTTTGTCAATGATATCGGGCGACGTCACGCCCGATGCGGGCGGCGTCTACATCGCGCGCGGGAAGACGGTAGGGCTTCTGCGTCAGAACGACGCGTTCTCCCGCGCCCCCGGCTGCCCCGACACGGTGCTCGGGCAGATGTACGGCGCGTTCCCGCGCCTGCTCGAGATAGAGGCGCGGCTCTCTGTCCTCGAACGGATGATGACGACGCTGCCGCCCGGCGGCTACGGCTGCATGACGGCGCTCCGCGAGCACGACGAGCTCACCGCCGAATACCGCGAGGCGGGCGGGCTTTACTACCGCGCGCGCTGCGTATCGGTACTTGCCCGTCTCGGCTTTGACGAGACGTATCACTCCCTTCCCGTCTCTCAGCTCTCGGGCGGTCAGCGGACGAGGCTCGCCCTCGTGCGCCTCATCCTCTCCGAGCCCGACATCCTCATGCTCGACGAGCCGACGAACCATCTTGACATAAGCTCGCTCGAATGGCTCGAGGGCTTCCTTTCGTCGTACAAAAAGACCGTCATCGTCGTCTCCCACGACAGGTACTTCCTCGACCGCGTGACGAACAAGACGCTTGAGATAGAAAACGGGCGCTCGACGCTCTACCCCGCCCCGTATTCGGGCTATATGGAGCTGAAGCGCCGCGACCGCGACGCGCAGGAGAAGCGCTGGCAGGCGCAGCAGCGCGATATAAGGCATCAGCTCGACATCATCGAGCAGCAGCGCCGCTGGGGTCAGGAGCGCAATTTCGTGACGATCAAGAGCCGCGAGCGCTACCTCGAGCACATGACGCTCGTCGACCGCCCCGGCGCGCTGCCGAAGTCGATCAAATTCCGCCTCGAGGCGGCGGGGCGCAGCGGAAACGACGTGCTCGACGTCCGCTCCCTTACGATGGGATACGGCAGCGGCGGCGACTTGTTCTCCGACCTCTCCTTCTCCGTCAGGCGCGGCGACCGCCTCTTCATATTGGGCCCGAACGGCTGCGGCAAGTCGACTCTCATAAGGCTCTTGACGGGGAATCTTACCCCGCGCGACGGCGTTATCGAGTACGGCTACCACGTCGAGGTCGGCTACTACGACCAGGAGAACCAGAATCTCAACGAAGATAACACCGTCATCGAGGAAATATGGGGCGAATATCCCTCCCTCCCGCAGACGGAGGTGCGGGGCGCGCTGGCGCGCTTCCTCTTCGTCGGCGACGACATCGAAAAGCCCGTCTCCGTCCTCTCGGGCGGCGAGCGCGCGCGGCTGACGTTCTGCAAGCTCATCCTCTCGCGCGTAAATCTCCTTATCCTCGACGAGCCGACAAATCACCTCGACATCAAGTCCCGCGAGGCGCTCGAGGACGCGCTCTCGGAGTTCGACGGCACCGTCGTCGCCGTCTCGCACGACAGGTACTTCATCGAGAAGCTCGCGACCCGCATCCTCCCGCTCGGCGAGAGGGACGCGAAGGTCTGGGAAGGCGGATATAAGGATTACCTCTCGCACCTCGAAGCCCCCGAAAACGGCGCTTCCGAGGCTGCCGTGCCCGAGATCTCGACGAACAAGGAGCGCTACCTCGCCGCAAAGCAGAAGACCGCGGAGATTCGCAAAAAGCAGCGCGAGCTCGAACGCGTCTCCGCCGAGGCGGAGACCGCCGAAAGCGAGCTGATCGATGTGGAAAAGGAGCTCTACGGACCCGCCTCGAGCGACTACATCCGCGCCGCCGAGCTCGATGAAAAGAAGGTCGAGCTCGAAAACAAAATCTACGACCTCTACGCCCGCGAAGAACAGCTCCGCGCCGAGCTCGCCGAGGCGGAGGAGGAGTAGTTTTTTTGCGGGGGAAACTTTTAGAAAAAAGTTTCCCCCACACCCCC
>CANQYV010000087.1 GCA_947628165.1 uncultured Clostridia bacterium
TAGATTGCGTTATCCGCTTGGGGTATTTCATGTATGTTTCCGTGCCAATGGGGGATATCATCCGTATCCCGCTCCGCGCCGCGTGCTGCGCACGCTTGCGCACCCGACCCTCCTTTTCAATAAGGGGGCTCCGCTCGCCCCCTTATTTATCCCCGTCGCTTTGAGGCATCTGCATCATCTGCTTGTGCTTTCGGGAAGCGGATGGCGGGGGAACTCCCGAAGGGCGTTAGTGTGGGCGCATCGGGTGCTCGCCGCGCAGCGGCTCCGTCCCTCGCGCTAGGCGCTTTAGGGGAGCAGTACCGCGTCGCTTCTGTGACGCGGCGCCATCGCGTGCGCCCCGCGGATATTCTCGCTCGGGGATGCCGCTCGGCAAACAATTGGTTACGGGCTTCTTTAGCCGAAAGGCTTTCTTTGCCGAAGGCGGCGTGAGCCTGCGATTGGCGGGTGTGCTCTTGCTCGGCGAAGATAAGAGCGGCGGCTTTCTGCCCGTATGGGAATTGTGGTGAGGTTCGACGAGAGGTAAACGAAAGAAAGCCGTAAGCAGTTGTTTGCCGCGGGGGACTTATAGCGACCCATCCGCGGGGCGCACACGGTGGCGCCGCGCCATAGACATGACGCGGTACTGCTCCCCTAAAGCGCATAGCGCGAGGGACGGAGCCGCTGCGCGGCGAGCACCCGATGCGCCCACACTAACGCCCTTCGAGAATTCCCCCGCCACCCGCTCCCCTAAAACGCAAGCAGATGATGTAAATGCCTCGAAGCGACGGGGATCCATAAGGGGGCGAGCCAGCCCCCTTATGAGAAAAGGGAGATCGGGTGCGCCCCGCGGCGGCGCGGGATACGGATGATATCCCCCACGGGCACGGAAACAAGCCGGCTGTCATGCGTTGGCGGCGGAAAAAAGAGGGGTTTCGGGGTGTTCGGCGGGAGATCGGGTACGGTAAAGAAGGGGGTGGAAGCCGGAAACTATCCCCCACGGGCACGGAAAAAATCAGGATGTATCGCGAAGGGGCGGGGAGAACAAGGGGCGGCGGGATTTCGTTCGGTGGGCACAGGCGGTTCGCGGCACGCGTCGGGGAGAGGGATTTTTCATGCGTGCAGTGCGGGAGAGCGTTGAGGGGCAGCTTTATCCCTCATGTCGAACATTTGTTCCTTTTCCCCCTTTCCCCTGTGGAAAACCTCCCCCATTCGTGTGGAAAACCGCGCTTCCCTGTGGATAAGTCCCCGAACGTGCCTGTGGATAAGGCATCCTTTTGGCGGCGGGGCTGTGGAAAACGTGTTCGGCGGCGGGGGGATGGGAACGAAATGGCGAAATTTTGATACGGCGGGCGGGTGGGGGAACGAATGTGAGGTATTTTTGGATTTGGCTATGAACGAAAACGAAAAGGAAATCGGGGCGGCGGAGGCGGCGGAGGCGGCGGCGAGCGAAGCTTCGCTCTGCGGGATACCGAAAAAGGACGTCATCGACGACATCTTCCGCCTGCGGCGCGACCTCATGCACAGCGAGCGGACGACGCCGGGCGAGCGTCTGCGCGCGGCTGCCGACCTCGAACGCATGATGTCCGACACGGCGGCGGGCGGCGGCGCCTCGCCCCGGTTCGAGCTGCCGGCGCGCGTTGTCGGCAAAGCATTCTCCGACATCAACCGCCGCATCGTGCCGAACGTCTCCTACGCGTTCGCGGGCGGGCGCGGCAGCGGAAAATCGTCCTTCGTCGCGATGAAGATACTCGAGCTCATGCTCGGCGATCCGCTCCTTCACGCCTGCGTCGTCAGGCGGTACGCGTCGACTCTGCGCGACTCCGTCTTTGCCCAGCTCGAATGGGCGGCGGGCGAGCTCGGCATCTACGACACGTTCGTCTTTAACAAAAGCCCGCTCGAGATCACGCTGCGGGCGACGGGGCAGACCGTCTACTTCCGCGGCTGCGACGACGCGGCGAAGCTCAAATCCATAAAGCCTCCGTTCGGCTACATCGGCATCCTCTGGAAGGAGGAGCTCGACCAGCTCTCGGGCCCCGAGGAGGAGCGGAGCCTCGCGCAGTCGATACTTCGCGGCGGACCGAAGGCGTACGATTTTTCGACCTACAACCCGCCGCGCTCGCGGAAGAGCTGGGTCAACGCGCCCGCCGCCGACCGCGTCGTCCACAAATCGACGTACCTCGACATGCCGCCGGAATGGCTCGGGCAGAAATTCCTCGACGACGCCGAGCACATAAAAAAGACGTGCCCCTCGGTCTACGAGCACGAGTATCTCGGCGTGCCGAACGGCGACGGCGGGCAGGTGTTCGAGCGGCTCGACGTCAGGACGATCTCGGACAGTGAAGCTGCCGCGGCGGCGGACCGCGCGAGGTGCGGCGTCGACTTCGGCTGGTTCCCCGACAGCTACGCGTTCGTGCGGGCGGCGTATTTTCCCGACCGCGAGGAGATTTTGATTCTCGACGAGCTCTACGGGCAGAAGCTGTCGAACGAGGCGACGGGCGCGTACATCCTCTCGCACGGGTTCGCCGACAGGCGCGTCGTCTGCGACAGCGCGGAGCCGAAGTCGATAGCGGAGTACCGCGCGATGGGGATACCCGCCGTCCCGTCGGCGAAGGGGCCGGGCTCGGTCGCGTACGGGTTCCGCTGGCTCGCCGCGCGGCGGATCGTCGTCGACCCGAGGCGCACGCCCGCGACGTGCCGCGAGCTCGTCGGCTGCGAGTACGCAAGGGACCGCGACGGCGCGCCCGTCGGATTTCCGACGACGGACGACCACGCGATCGCGGCGCTGAGGTACGCGTTCGAGGGGGACATGAGGGGGAGCCGCTCGGCGGCGCGGGGGAGCCTTGAGGGATAATCAGGATTGGTTCCGTTCCCACGGGGGTGTGATTGAGCTGACCGCTCGGGGTACTTCATGTATGTTTCCGTGCCACTGGGGGATATTTTCTGTGGCATAACTGCCTCTTTACCGTACCCGATATCCCTTTTTCTATAAGAGGGCTCGTGCTCGCAGACTTTACGCGGCGTGGGAGCCGCGTAAAGTCCCTTATAGATCTCCTCGCTTTCCGGGATTTGCATCATCTGCTTGCGCTTTCGGGAAGCGGCGGGCGGGGGAACTCCCGAAGGGCGTTAGTGTGGGCGCATCGGGTACTCGCTGCGCTGCGCCCCTCCTCGCCGGGCGCTTTAAGGAAGCAGTATCGCGTCAAATCTGTGGCGCGGCGCTGCTGCGTGCGCCCGCGGTCTGTCCGCTCGGGGTCATGCTCGGCGGGCAAGTCCCGACGGGATTGTGTAGCCGAATGGCTTTCTCTGCCGCAAAGCGGCGTGAGCCTGCGACGGGCGGGGGTGTTCTTGCTCGGCGGAGACTGGAGCGGCGGCTTTCTGCGCGGGTGGGAATTGCGCCGCAGTTCGGCGAGAGGCAAACGAAAGAAGCCCGTAAGCAATTGTTTGCCGAGCATGACCCCGAGCGAGAATATCCGCGGGGCGCACGCGGCGGCGCCGCGTCACAGAAATGACGCGGTACTGCTCCCCTAAAGCGCAAAGCGCGGAGGGACGGAGACGCCGCAAGGCGGCGAGTACCCGAGGCGCCCACACTAACGCCCTTCGGGAATTATAACGCCATCCGCTCCACAAAAACGGGAGTGGATGATGTAAATCCCGGAAAGCGAGGGGATCCATAAGGGGGCGAGTCAAGCCCCCTTATGAGAAAAGGGAGATCGGGTACGGTAAATAGGCGGTTTGAAGCCGGATTATATCCCCCATGGGCACGGAAACAGGCAGGCTGTCATGCGTTGGCGGCGGCAAAAAGAGGGGTTTCGGGGTTCTCGGGCGGTGGGCACAGGAGGGTCGCGGCACGCGGAGGGGAGAGGGCATTCGGCGGGCACAGGCGGAGGTGAGGGGGTCGATGCAAAAATTCATTATAAGAAGGAGAAGTATGAAAGCAAAACAGAAATCATGCGGGGTCGGGGGCCTCGGCGGGGCAGGCGAAAGCGGTCGCCCCGGTGAATTTGGGGGTCTCGGGGGCGGTGCCTCGTCCCCGGAGCTCTCCCGTCTGCTCCACCGCTGCCGCGACGTCTACGCGGGACGCCCCGACTGGGCGGGGCGCGACGGCATCAGAACGGTAAATTTCGCGCGCACCGTCTGCGGGGAAATGGCGCGCCTCGCGACGCTCGGAATAAAAATGAGCGTCAGACCCGCCGCCGGTTCGGGCGCGGGAGGCTCTGCGGGAATGGGAGCCGGTGCAGGAGCCGTTTCGGGCACGGGCGCCGGTTCGGGTGCCCCGTCGGGCACGGGCGCCGGTGCGGCATCCCCGGCGGGCTCCGCCTCCGCCGCGCGGGCTTCATGGCTCAACGCGGCGCTCGCGGGGGCGGCTCCGGGGCTGCGCGCCGCCGTCGAGTACGCGTGCGCGTTCGGCACCGTCGTCCTCAAGCCGAACCTCTCGGGCATCGCCCCTCCGGGCGGCGGCGTCGACGTCGTTCTGCCCGCCTCGTTCGCGGTCACATCCGCCGACGGACCCGCGGGCGGGCGGCGCATCACGGGCATCGCGTTCCTCGACAGGCGGCGCGGCGCGGACGGCAGGCTCTACACGCGCATCGAGCATCACAGGGAGCGCGGCGGCGCGTGGCGCGTCTCGAACATCGTCCTCTGCGGCGACCGCCGCGTCCCGATAACGGCGTCTCCGTTCGCGGGGCTCTGCCGCGACATCACGCTCGACGGCGCGCGCCGTCCGCTCTTCTCCGTGCTCCGCACGCCGGGCGCGAACAACGTCGACGTCCTCTCCCCGCTCGGGCTGCCGATCTTCGCGGACGCGCTCGAGGAGCTCGCGGACCTCGACGTCGCCTACAGCCGCTTCGCGCGCGAGGTCTACGACAGCAGGCGTCTCGTCCTGCTCGATTCCGACCGCCTCTTCCCGACGACGGCGCGCGGGCGCGGCGCGATGCTCGAGGCGATGGGGCTGCCGGACTACGTCAAGACCGTGTTCGGCACGGGCTCCGACGACGTGTATCACGAGATCGACCCGTCGCTGCACGCGTCCGAGCGCGCCTCCGGGATCGAGCTTCTGCTCGACATGATCGCGCGCAAGTGCGGCTTTTCGGGCGGATATTTCTGCCGGGACGGAAGCCGGGGGCTCCTGACGGCGACGCAGGTCGAGGCGGACGACAGGCGCACCGTCGCGACCGTGCGCGACGTGAGGGCGAGGCTCGAGGCGTGCATACGAGGGCTCGTCGACGCGCTCGGCGAGGCGGCGGATCTTCTCGGCGTGCCGCGCGGGGAGACGGAGCTTCTCTGCGACTTCGGAGACGTGACCTACAACCGCGACGAGGACCGCGCGCGGTGGTACGGATACGTCCGCGACGGATATGTGAGCTTTGAGGAATACATGAGGCGGTTTGAAGGCGAGGTGATATCGTGAAGGAAAAGGAAACGGCAGCGGCAGAGGCAGCGGCGGCGGAGGCAGCGGCGGCAGAGGCAACGGCGGCGGAGGTCCCCGCAACGGCGGAGGCAACGGAGGCGGCAGAAACGGAGGCGGCAGAGGCGGCGGATACCCAATATTGGCAAAACCGTGCGCTGGCGGCGGAGGCGGAGCTGCTTTGCCGCGAGCGGGAGGCGGCGCTCGAACGCGGGCTCGAAGGCGTCACGTTCACGTCACAGGCGGCGCGGCGCGACGTCGTATCGCGCATCAGGGCGGCGCGTCTGCCGCTCGAGGGCGGCGAGCTCTGCGGGCTCGGGGGGCTGCTCTCGGCGATAAAGGCGGAGGACGCGGGCGCGTTCTCGGACACGGCTCCCGTCCGCTTCACGGAGCCGCTGTCGGGCGAGGTACCCGCGGGCGGCGACCCGTCGGCGCGCCGCCGCCTCATTATGGCGATACGCGACCGCGCCGAGCGGCGCGCCGCGATCGCGGAAAACATAGACTTATTTAAATAAGAGAAAAGAAAGGAAAATTTGTGCTCCGCACAAATTTCAGAGTTTACGCGCAGCGTAAACTCCAATATCCAAATTCAGAAAGGAAAACAACCATGGCAGACACAAATCTCATCAAAACGGCAGACATCGCGCGCGTTCGCGAGATCGAATTCGCGGAGACGTTCGGCGGCACGCTCTCGAAGCTGACGGAGGCGCTCGGCGTCTGCCGCCGCATCGCGAAGCAGTCGGGAGCGGTCATAAAGGCATACCGCGCGTCGGGCACGCTCGACACGGGCGAGGTCCCGGAGGGCGACGACATCCCGCTCTCGAAATACAAGACGGAGGCCGTCGCGATCAAGGAGATCACGCTCAAAAAATGGCGCCTCGCGACGTCGGCGGAGGCGATAATCGACCGCGGCTACGACGCCGCGGTCGAGGCGACGACTGACGAGATGCTCCGCGACGTACAGAAATCCGTACGCAAATCCTTCTTCGACTTCCTCGCGACGGGCACGTCGACCGCGACGGGCGCGACGTTCCAGGCAGCCGCCGCGCAGGCGTGGGGCAAGCTGCAGACGCTGTTCGAGGACGACGAGGTCGGCGCCGTGTTCTTCATGAACCCGCTCGACGTCGCCGACTACCTCTCGACGGCGAACGTCCCGATGGCGACGGCGTTCGGCATGACGTACATCGAAAACTTCCTCGGTCTCGGCACCGTCATCCTCAATTCCACGGTCCCGAAGGGGACGATATACGCGACGGCGAAGAAGAACATCGTCCTCTATTACATCCCCGTCAACAGCGCCGACATCTCCGAGGCGTTCACGTTCACGACGGACGAGAGCGGCCTCATCGGCATCCACGAGGAGCCCGACTACACGAACATGACCTCCCAGGACACCGTCGTCTGCGGCGTCGAGCTGTTCGCCGAGAGGCTCGACGGCATCGTCGTCTCGACGATCTCGGCTGACTGATGAGCTTCGCCGACGGGAAAAGCTACGCCGCCCGCTTCAATAAAGAAATAGACGAACATTTGTTCCGACGGGCGGCGGAGCTCGCCGTGCGCGAGCTTGAGTGCGCGTGCTGCTCTGACGGCGCGCCGCCGCTTTCCGACCGCGCGCCCGAGGGGACGCCGGCGCGCGAGGCGCTCGCCGCGTGCGAGCTCGAGCTCATTGACGCGATAGTCTCGATGTGGGATGCGACGGCGACGGCTGCCGCCGCGCGCGGCAGGGTGGAGGACGAAAACGGCGTGCACGGCGGCGTCATCGCGTCGGTCTCGGCGGGGAACGAGTTCGTCTCGTACAAATC
>CANQYV010000088.1 GCA_947628165.1 uncultured Clostridia bacterium
CCGCCCTCCTTGACGGCATCGAGGTCGCCAATATGTCGCCCTGGCATGAATCCCACAACTCGATCGCCAAGGCATGGGCCGAGGAGACCAGGCTCCGCGGCATATCGGGGACCGATTTTCACGATCCCGATCATGTGCCGCTCGGAGGCATCATGACTGACGCACCGATAACGACGAACGAAGAGCTTTTGTCAGTCCTCAGATCCGGAAAATACGACCTTATAGAAAAAGCCATATGAGCTCCCGCCGACAAGCGGGCAGCCTTATAATAAATAAATTTTACGAAGCCGGTACGGCGCGATGCCGCCGTTCCCTGAGCAAAACGGCCTGTCAGGAAAGGAGGAGCCGGTATGCACGAAAAAATACTCGAGCTTCGCAGCATCAAAAAATTTTACGCAGAAGGCGATAACGTCGTCATCGGCATAGACGGGGTAAGCATGTCCTTTTCTGTGGGAGAATTCGTCGCCGTCACGGGCGAGAGCGGAAGCGGAAAAACCACGCTTGCAAATGTAATATGCGGCATTTTGCCGTACGAGAGCGGCGAGATGTACTTTAACGGCAAGCCGACCTCTCACTTCGGAGCCGCAGACTGGGAGAGCTACCGCAGGTGTGCCGTCACGCTCATATCGCAGGACTACGGGATACTACCCGGCGCGACCGTTGCCAAAAATGTCGAGAGCGCCCTTGTCATCTCCGGCAAAGACAAAAGAAGTGCCGCCGAGGATGCCTCCGAGATAATAAAAAAGGTGGGGCTCTGGGATATGCGCAGAAAGCGCGCCGCGAAGCTGTCGAGCGGGCAAAAGCAGCGCCTCAGCATTGCTCGCGCGCTTGCAAAGCCCTCGCCCATACTCGTTGCCGACGAACCGACGGGAAATCTTGATTCCGCGAACAGCCGCGAGGTCGTAAAGCTGCTTGCCAAGGCGGCGGAGGACAGGCTCGTCATCATAATAACTCACGATTATTCGGAAGTCTCCGACCTCGTCTCTCGCCGCATAGTTTTGAAAAACGGGCGCGTCACCTCGGACGTTCCGCTGTCGGAGCCGCACCCTGCCCGGCCGGCGTCGGCGTCCGCTTCAGTCCCAAAACGTCATCTCGGCTTTTACACCGCCGCGCTTCAGATATCGAGCAGACCTGTTTTTTCGGCGGTTTTGCTCTTCATATTCGCATTGACGGCGTTTGCGGTTTTCGCCTTTCTCGGGGTGTTCATCGTCTCAATTGACAAGACGCAGGCGTTTCGGTACGACAAGACCGTATTTCCGAACGGAGACAGAGAGCGTCTCGTTGTCTCCTCATATGACGGCAAAAACCTCACCCCGGAGGATTTGAAGCGTCTGCTCTCCGTAAAACATGTCCGCTCGATCCAGAAAAACGACCGTACCGTCGACGTGAAATACGGCTACCGCCTCGACGTCGATTACATAAAGGTGAATAATGACCTCTCATATTACGACATGGTTACGGGCGAATTCCATTTTATTTTTCGTCAGACACTCGCGTCAACCGACGAATCCCGATTCGTCGAGCTGATGCCGCTTTACCCGGGTGCAAAAGAGCTCATACGCGAGGGGCGGGAGCCGCAAGGCTTTTACGAAGCAGCGGCGCCGCGCGGAGAGGCGGAGATAGGCGACGTTATAACCGTTGTCCTGTTCCCGCAGATGAGGGAAGTTGACGCATATCTCACGTTTGAAATGACCGTGGTCGGACTGACCGACAGCAGGGGCGAGCTTTATTTCAGCGATGAAATGGGCGAATTTCTGGTGTCCGTGGGCAAAGTCGAAAATATGTTTGTTCCCTCCGACAATGTCAGGCAGGGCACATATTACTGTTCTTCCGCGACCAAGGATAAGCCCTATACGACAAAGTTATTTCCGATAGCGGAGCCCGGGCTTTCGGATGCGGCGAATCCGTTTCTTTCGCTGCTCTGCTGCGGCAGCGGCAGGCCGACGGCGAGCACCGAACCGACTGTTGAGGACACTGCGGAGACAGCGGAGCCGGAAGAGACCGAGCCTGCGGAAGAGTACGTCGGCGCGGAGGACATTATCAAAACGATCGACGGCGCCGACAGCATGCGCGACCTGTACTTTGTTTCATTCAAGGATTACAGGCTCCTCGTCAGACAAACGCACGAATATCCTCAGGTGAGCCTTTTCATAGACGACTACGCGTATACGGACCGTGTGCTCGAAGACGTACAGGCGCTCGGGTATGCTGCAAACTCCCCTTACCGCCTTGGCAGCACGATCCCGGATAACGAGCTCGCGGCGGAACGGGATGAGACGCTGAGCATATGCGGCGTGTCTCTCCTGATCACGGCGGTACTGCAGCTCCTGCTCCTTGTCGCCATGTTCTCGGTCGAGACGGAGAGCTACCGCACGCTCTCCGATATAGGACTTGTCGGCAAAGACGCAAAGATGTCTCTATTCTGGCAGGTACTTATGTTTACAGCCTTCGGACAGGCGGCGGGCGCCGCGGCGATCGCGATATGCGCGCGTCTCGGCGTGACGCGGATCGAAAATATGCTCCGCTACCTCCCGCCGCGCTTTATGCTCCTGCTTTCGGGACTGCATCTGCTCCTGTCTCTCGTTGCCTTCGCCTTCATTCGGCGCGGCGTCGGTCGTCGGGTATATCCCGTCGATACAAGGAGCCTTGACTACAAATTCATGGATGACGAGGACGCGGCATAACGAGCCGTAATAAAAATTGCGGCCGATTTTGATCCGCAAAGAAAGGAGGAGCCGGTATGCCCGAAAAGATTCTCGAGCTTCGCAGCATCAAAAAATTCTACACGGGAGGCGGCAACGTCGTCGTAGGACTTGACGGGGTCAGTATGTCGTTCTCGCGCGGCGAGTTTGTCGCCGTCACAGGCGAGAGCGGAAGCGGAAAATCAACTCTTGCCCATGTCATATGCGGTATTTTGCCTTACGAGAGCGGCGAGATGTATTTTAACGGCGAGCGCACGTCTCACTTCGGCAATGCCGACTGGGACGTCTATCGCCGCGACAACATCGGCTTCATATCGCAGAACTACGGCATTCTGCCGGGCGCGAGCGTCATGAAAAACGTCGAGAGCGCCCTGCTTCTCTCCGGCATGAGAAAGCGCGAGGCAAGAGTCGAAGCGGAGAGCATCCTGCGCAAGGTCGAGCTCTGGTCAATGAGACACCGCCGCGCGGCAAAGCTCTCGAGCGGTCAGAAACAGCGCCTCAGCATCGCCCGCGCGCTCGCGAAGCCCGCACCAATCCTTGTTGCCGACGAGCCGACGGGCAATCTCGACGCTGACAACAGCAGAAAAATAATCGAGCTGCTCGCAAAGGTGGCGGAAGAGCGCCTCGTCATCCTCATCACTCACGAATTCGCAGAGGCTGAGCATTATGCGACGCGCCACATCGTCATAAAGGACGGGCACATAACGGCGGACATACCGCTCCGCCGCGCAGCGGAAGTCAAACCGTCGCGGCGCTCCGCGTCGAGAAAACGTCCTCACGGTCTCGGGGTTTACACCGCCCGCCTTCAGACGTTCGGAAGACCCGTCTGGTCGGCGGTCACGGTGCTCTTATTCACGCTTTCGGCTTTTGCAATATTCGTCTTTATCGGTGTTTTCATCAGCAATTTTGACGACGCTTATACATATTCGTACAACAACGCCGCATTCCCAAACGGGGACCCGAAGCGGCTTATAGTCGCCACATATGAAGGCACCGACCTTACTGATGAAGATATAGACCGGATTCTCTCGATAAAAAACGTTGAATCCGTCGAGCGCGGCGATGTTGCAGCCGATGTACAGTATGCATATCGCAGGAATGTCGACTTCACCGTGAAATATCAGACGACCCAATCCGGCATAGGCACAATAAGCAAACCTGTAATTTACCTCGAAGATGACGCGCCGTTTATAAGAACTATGCCGACAGGAAAGGACTCGGACGGCGTAATAAGCGAGGGGCGCGCGCCCGTTGGATTTTTTGAGGTCGCTGCCGAACGCGGCAAGGCGGAGATCGGCGACTTTATAACTGTCTACATATGCGACAGAATGCACTGGGCAAAGTATGATGCGCTGAAAATGACATTTGAAGTCGTCGGGATAACGGACAAAATGACAGACCTGTGCTTCAGCAGCGACGTAGCCCTCTGCTTTGAATTTCTGAGAGACAATGCAAGCAAGCGGGAATTTATTATGTGGAGCGACGAGGTCGACGAGGGCAAATTTCTGATTTCCGAGAGCTATCAGAAGGTCATGATGGATCGCCTCTCAAGTTGGAAAGATTATTATGCTACCGAAGAGTTTCCCGCCGCCGACCCCGAAGCATACGGCAGCGAATTCGTGACGCTTGACTGGGCAGGCGACTGGGGTAGAGAATGGAGCAATAACGGCTGCCACATTTGGATCAACAGCCCGCATATTGAAACTCCCCTTCCGCCTCACAGCATAATTTCGACAATCAAAAGCGGCGCTCACAATATCAGCGACGTATTATCAAACCTCTTTTTCGTCTCGGAAAATGACTTTCGCGATATCGCAGGTGACAAGGTAAAATGCCCGCAAATGTCGGTTTTCCTGGAGGATTACGCTTTTGCGGACGCGGTGCTCGACCAGCTTCACAAGATGGGATATCTTGCTGCGTCTCCGTATCGCATAGGTACGTCTGTGCAGGACGAGGAGCTCGCCGCCGAAAGAGAGCAAACGCTCAACATATGCTTCACGGCGCTCGTGATAATCGTAGTGCTGGAGACCGTACTTCTGACCGCGTTGTTCTCCGTACAGAAAGAGAGCTACCGAACGCTCTGCGATATCGGACTCACGGGGAGCGTCGCCGCCATCTCCGTATTTATACAGCTTATCTCGTTCTCCTTAATAGGACAGGGCGCCGCATTCTTCGGGCTGAAACTGCTCGAACGTGCGGGAGTCGAGCGCATAGTGGGACTCATGCGGTATCTGTCGCCTAAGATCGCATTGATAATGTTCTCGGTAAATCTCGCGGTGCCGATCATATCCGGCGCGATAATCGTCCGTATCCTCAAAAAGAGCACTCATCCGGCCGAGCAGGTGCGTCCCGACATCAACGATGAAATTGAAGATACGGACGACGCCGAAAACGCAGGCTGCCAAAACGGCGTTGTTTTGCCGAACGCGTGACAAATATCAACTGACTGCAGTCCGCTATAATTTATACGGTGGGAACTGATATTATGGAAAAAAAGTTGCTTGAACTTACCGAAATAAAAAAATACTATGCCAGCGGCAGATCTGTCGCCATGGGTCTTGCCGGCGTCAGCATGTCGTTTTCGACGGGCGAATTCGTTGCCGTCACCGGCGAGAGCGGGAGCGGCAAATCTACGCTCGCCCGCGTCATTGCGGGAATAATCAAATATGAGGCCGGAGAAATGTATCTGAACGGCGAACGAACGTCACATCTCGACGCCGCGGGCTGGGAGGAATACAGGAAAAAGAATATCGCGTTCATCTCCCAGAATTACGACGTTTTGCCCGGAGCAAGTGTCTTTTCAAACGTCGTCTCGGTCCTCAGGATCTCCGGAATGGAAAAGGCAGAGGCGACGGCGAAAGCTGCCGACATCCTGCGCAAGGTCGAGCTCTACGATATGCGCAGGCGCCGCGCCGCAAAGCTGTCGAGCGGGCAGAAGCAGCGCCTCAGCATTGCGCGCGCCCTTGCAAAACCGGCTCCGATCCTCATTGCAGATGAACCGACCGGCAACCTTGACGCCGAGAACAGCTCCAAGATAGTAAAAATGCTCGCGGAGCTTGCGCACGACAGGCTCGTGATCATTGTGACCCACGATTATAACGAGGTCGAGGAATACGTCACGCGCCGCATCACGCTGAGTGACGGACTCGTCATTTCCGATGAGCCGGTCCGCCCCGCATATGAAAAAAAGGCTGCCGACGCCCCTGACGCCTCACCGAAAAACAGGCGCGGTCTTCCCTTTTATATCGCCGGACTGCAGACGAGGAGCCGCCCTGTCTGGGCAGTCCTGACAGGTCTTGTCTTTGCGCTGACTGCGTTCGCGGTGTTTTCCTTTCTCGGGGTGCTCATCATCAATATCGACGACTCATTCACATATGCGTACAATTCCACGGCGTTTGAAAACGGCGACGAAAAGCGCATAGTGGTAACGACAATAGATGGCCGCGCCTTGACGGACGAGGATTACGAAAAGATGATCTCGCTGCCTCACGTCGAAAGCCTTGACAGATATGACAGCGTATCCGACGTGCTCTACGCTTACCGTGAAGGCAAGGATTACAAGATAGAATACGACAGCGAGCCGAAAGACGAGTACACGTTTGAAAAGTACAAAATGCCCGAATCCGTGTCACTTTACAACACAGCTCCCTATATAAAAACGGTGCCGATCATACCCGGGAAGGCAGATGCTGTCGTTGAGGGCAAAAAGCCCGAAGGCTTCGACGAGGTCGCAGCCGTATCGGGAAAAGCCGAAATCGGAGATAAATTCAGGGTCTATCTGTTTGACAAAAAGCACTTCGGCTATAATTCTCTGCTTCCTCTCGACGTTACGGTAGTCGGACTTCTCGATAAGGGCGAAGGACTCTATTTCAGCGACGAGGTCGGAGTCTTCTTCATGAATATTGTGAAGGGAAAAACGGCCGAAATGCTCATCTACGATGAAAATGTCGCCGATGGCACGTTTTTGTGCAGCCCGAATACCGCAGGCATATACAACGCGTCGGTCGAAAAAGGGATCGATCCCATCTGGTCCTTCTTCGTATACACCGGCGCAAATGAAAGATATCCGCTCAGGTGGGCGGGATATGACGGATACAACGAAGGCCAGCACGGGTATAGGCTGCTTTCCCGCCTCTACATAGTTTCTCCTAACGATTACAGAAATATGATAGGAACCGCTACGCATGACCAACAGGTAAGCCTTTTCATCAAGGACTATGCATACACCGACAGAGTACTTGACGCTCTGCAAGACATGGGATATGTTGCGGCATCTCCCTACAAGCTCGGCAGAACGGAACAGAATGAAGAGCTCGCGGCGGAACGCAAGCAGACGCTGAATACCTGCATCACCGCCCTTCTCGTCGTAGTTGTTATGCAGGTGCTCCTGCTCACCGCCAT
>CANQYV010000089.1 GCA_947628165.1 uncultured Clostridia bacterium
TTTGATAGGTCGGAGGTGGAAGTGCCGTAAGGCATGCAGCTGACCGATACTAATTGGCCGAGGGCTTGAACTTTCATCAAAGTTCATTTCTTATCAGTTTCTGAAACGCATTCCGTTTCTTCTCCTTTTCGGTTGAAAAGATTTTGCACCATTAGCTCAGTTGGTAGAGCAACTGACTCTTAATCAGTGGGTCCCGGGTTCGAATCCCTGATGGTGCATATTTTTTCTTTTTTTATTTAAATACGCCTCCTTAGCTCAGTCGGTTAGAGCATCTGACTGTTAATCAGGGGGTCGTTGGTTCGAGTCCATCAGGGGGCGTAAAGAAAAAAACCGTCGGCATATGCCGGCGGCTTTTTTTGTGTAATACATTCAGCCCAGTAATTACAGAATATAATACATGATTTTGGATTGATACTAAATAAAAAATGAAAAATTGTATTTGAGGCAGCTGCCATTAGCAATTATACAATCTATATAAAATATACACATCTATGTATTGACATATCGTAAATTAAGTAATATAATTATATTAAGGCTATTAATTTTAAGATTGAATGTAAAATTCAAGGGAGAGATTTATGATGATTCTGATAAAACGCAATATTTCCGCCGCGGTAGCGGGAATTATACTCACAACAGCTCTCACGGGGTGTGCGCTGCCGCCCGAGGAAAGTGCCGCGGGAGCCGGCAACACGGGGCTGCCGTCGGACGGCAGCGATGCCGCAACGTACATACAGGATGAGATCACTGCCGAGCCGGAAACAGAGAAACCTTCGGAGCCTGAAACGACCGAACCTGAGACGACCGAGCCTGAGACGACCGAGCCTGAGACGACAGTCACGGAGCCGGATGTTTCCGGAGCCGCATACGGAATCGACGAGGACGTGTGGGAGTCACTTCCCGACGAGCTTAGGGGACAGATTGTGAGATACGGCAAAGGGGAGAATTTTGATTTAGACTATTGTTTTCATGAGTGTTATTTTGACAGAATAACAATCCACGTTTACCCATATTTCAGTGAAAAAAAGTACGATGTTCTTGATTTCAAAGAGATTGAGGACTGTACGGCTGTTGACTTCTTGGATGATGCAAGAGGGCTTAACGTGAAACTTGGTATCATTTGGAGCCTCAAACTTTCTTCAAATTCACCAGAACGCGTGATGGAAATTCTGCAAATGCTCAAAAAGCGCCCGGACATTATGGATGCCTATCCTCCCGCAATAGTCTATCCTCAACTCGACGATGACGAAGAATAACAGCAAAAACAAAATTCAAAAAAATTAAAAAAGTGAGGTAAATTCAAATGAAAAAAATCAGCAGAATTATTGCGGCTATGTTTGCGGTAATTTTCGCAATCACTTCGTTTCCCGCTGTAATTGTCGGAGCGTCAAATGCAGAGGACGAAGCGCCGCCGCAATTGGAAAAACAATATTCGATTGCTAAGCTTGAAGATAAATTTACCGACAACGAGGTGCTTATCACGGTATTTCCAAGCTATAATAAAAAGGACTATTCAACAGATGATTTTGCAGAGATTAATTGTACTGAGATTGAAGAGCTGATGTCGGCAGATGAAACTATTTCAATACCAAGCAGAATTTTTTGCCTGACACTTGCAGAGCATTCAAAATCGAATGTCCTTGAGGCAATAAAAAAGCTCGAGCTGCGCGAGGATATATATTGTGCCGATGTAAATACGATACATGAACTTATTGATGACGAAGAAGATGAGCTGACGCCCGAGGAGCTTACGCTTATGAATGGAGCTAACGGCTTACTTTCTGTTACCTATGATAAAGAGGAGCAATGGGGACTTGATAAAATTTCTATTACAGGCGCGTGGCAGGTGACAACAGGGAGCAGCAGTGTTTTGGTCGGCGTTGCGGACACAGGCATCTACGCGGACCATCCTGACCTCATAAACCGTGTCAATAGAGAAAAAAGCAAAAATTTCCTAACTGCTCATTCTGCCGGAGACGAACACGGTTTGACGGATGTAAACGGCGGGGCGGAAGGGCACGGAACAAAAGTAGCCGGCGTCATAGGCGCTCAGGCAGACAACCAGATAGGCATTGCAGGAGTTTGCAAAAATGTAACGTTAGTTTCTCTGAAGATGTTATATAACTCAGTTAGCGGCGAAGAAAATACTACTGTGGGAATGACAAAGATGCTCAATTATGCAAAAGAAAATAATATTAAGACAATTAATTATTCAATAGGAGGTCCTGAGTACAACGTTAACGAAAAAACCGCCATAGAAGCATATCCCGGCTTGCTTATATGTTCCGCCGGAAACGACAATGCCGATACGGATTCCACTTCACACAACAACTACCCCAGCGAGTATGATTTGCCCAACATTATTTCCGTTGGAGCAAGTACAGAAAAAGACAAAAAAAGAAGCACATCCAACTATGGAAAAGTGACAGTTGATTTGTTCGCCCCCGGAGAAAAAATACGGTCTACAGCGGCTACGGGAGGATATGCAAGCTCGTCAGGAACATCGTTGGCTGCACCTTTTGTGACAGGCGTCGCCGCACTTATTTTGGCGAAGGACCCGTCCATTTCACCATCGGAAATCAAGGCGACTATATTAATGAATGTGGATAAAATATCAGCGTTTGAAGACCTGTGCGTTTCGGGAGGAAGGTTGAACGCAGAAAAGGCGCTCAAAAATATTCATCACCATCAGGCTTATATCTTTAAGTCAACGGGAGATATTTTTTTACACACCAAAACATGTCGCGTATGCGGATATGAGACAACAGAAAGTCATGACTGGATCAAGCTTGCGGAATCTTCATATAGATGCAGAATCTGTACAATGACTGCAAAAAGTATTCCGGTGGTACTCGGCCCGAACTTTAATAATAGGATGTATGTGAAAGGAAATTCCTCACCCACATATTATATGACCGAGTTTACAGACTACATTGAAAAATATCTCGGTATGTCGAAAAGCTCTTAAAAAATCGGTTTAGGGATAATGGACGGTGGGAGCGGCATCTTTTTCAAGTGCGTTCGCTCCAAGTAATCCTTCCATAAAAGCTTTTGAAGAAAGGGTGCGGGGAGGAACAGAAAATGCCGCTTTCGCGGCATTTTCATGTTTTTCGCGGGGCGAAAAACTTATTTTCTTCGAAAAGTTCCTTCCCCGCAAAACTATTCCCTATCCTTACTTCATCGCTTCCTCGACAGCGACCGCGACGGCGACGGTAGCGCCGACCATCGGGTTGTTGCCCATGCCGATGAGGCCCATCATTTCGACGTGCGCCGGAACGGACGAAGAGCCCGCGAACTGCGCGTCGGAGTGCATACGACCCATCGTGTCCGTCATACCATAGGAGGACGGACCTGCCGCCATGTTGTCGGGATGGAGCGTGCGTCCCGTGCCGCCGCCGGAGGCGACGGAGAAGTACTTGACGCCGTTCTCGTTGCACCATTTCTTATAGGTGCCCGCGACGGGATGCTGGAAGCGCGTCGGGTTCGTGGAGTTTCCGGTGATGGAAACGCCGACGTTCTCGAGCTTCATTATCGCAACGCCCTCGGGGACGTTGTCCGCGCCGTAGCACTTGACGGCGGCGCGCGGCCCGTTCGAGTACGGGACCTCCTTCACGACCTTGACGGTCTCCGTGTAGGGGTCGAACTCGGTCTCAACGTATGTAAAGCCGTTGATGCGGGAGATGATGAACGCAGCATCCTTGCCGAGACCGTTGAGGATGACGCGGAGCGGCTTCGTGCGGACCTTGTTCGCGTTGAGGGCTATCTTGATAGCGCCCTCGGCAGCCGCGAACGACTCATGCCCTGCGAGGAAGCAGAAGCACTCGGTCTCGTCGGAGAGGAGCATCGCGCCGAGATTGCCGTGCCCGAGACCGACCTTGCGGTTCTCGGCGACGGAGCCGGGGATGCAGAAGCTCTGAAGACCTACGCCGATCTTCGCTGCGGCATCGGAAGCCTTCGTGCAGCCGGACTTAACGGCGATCGCAGCGCCGACGGTGTACGCCCAGACGGCGTTTTCAAAGCAAATGGGCTGCGTCGAGCGGACGATGGAATCAACGTCTATGCCCTTGGCAAGCGTGATCTCCTTGCACTCGTCGATAGAGGAAATGCCGTATTCCTTGAGGACGCCGAGGATCTTGGCCTCGCGTCTTTCGTAACCTTCAAACTGTGCCACTTTGATTTCCTCCTTTTTTATTCGCAGCGCGGGTCTATGTACTTAACGGCTTCGGCGAACCTGCCGTAAGTGCCCTTCGCCTTCTCGTAAGCCTCGTTCGGCTCCATGCCCTTCTTGATGAAGTCGGTCATTTTGCCGAGAGAGACGAACTCGTAGCCGATGACCTGATCGTCGGCGTCGAGAGCCATGCGGGTGCAGTAGCCCTCAGTCATTTCGAGGTAACGGACGCCCTTTTCCTTCGTGCCGTACATAGTTCCGACCATGGAACGCGCGCCCTTGCCGAGGTCCTCCATGCCTGCGCCGATGACGAGACCGTTGTCGGAGAAAGCGGACTGCGTTCTGCCGTAGACGATCTGGAGGAAGAGCTCGCGCATCGCGGTGTTGATGGCGTCGCAGACGAGGTCTGTGTTGAGCGCCTCAAGTATCGTCTTGCCGGGGAGGATCTCCGCTGCCATTGCGGCGGAATGCGTCATGCCGGAGCAGCCGATCGTTTCAACGAGGGCCTCCTCGATGACGCCGTTCTTGACGTTGAGGGAGAGCTTGCATGCGCCCTGCTGCGGCGCGCACCAGCCGACTCCGTGGGTGTAGCCCGAGATGTCAGTGATCTGCTTGGCGGCGATCCACTTGCCCTCCTCCGGGATGGGAGCGGGATCATGGCGCGGACCCTTGGCAACGACGCACTGATGTTCGACCTCCGCGCTCATCGCGTACGGAGCTTCGCTTACATTGCTCATAAATTATGTGTCCTTCCTTTCGTGTAATGAATGAACCGGATACAAAATGATTTGTCCGACATCTATTATATCACGCTTTTTTCGGCTTGTAAATGCCCTCTTCGGCGGAAACTTCGGAAAACTTTGTTCCTCGGTTGAAATCGGAGCGGAAAAGTGATAATATGATATCAAATAATATAGCTGACGGGAGGCTGAAAGATGTACCCGAACGATATATTCCCCGGATTTGATTTTTACGCGCTGTTCTATCTCTGCGGGCTCCTCTCGGCGATACTTATCCTCAGGATAATGGGAGATAAGCTTGGCTGGGAGGCTAAGGTCTACAACCTCGCGCTCGGCTCAACCGTCGCGGCGATCGCCGTCGGCTACGTCTCGTCGATATTGACGCAGTCGGTGTACGACTGGATAGAGACCGGCACGTTCCGCCTCGGCACGGGCATGACGTTTTACGGCGGCCTTGCCGGCGGCATACTGTCGTTTCTCGCCGTATACTTCATCGCGGGCAAAAGGGTCTGCAAGGATGACCGCGCGCACATAAAGACGCTGCCGCAGCTTGCCGACGTCGCCGCGTGCTGCGTCAGCTTCGCGCACGCGACTGGGCGCATCGGATGCCTTTTCGCCGGCTGCTGTCACGGTGCGCGTACTGACGCGTGGTACGGCATATATCACGTCAACCTCGGCTATAAGGCCGTGCCGACGCAGCTTTTCGAGTCACTGTTCCTCTACGCGCTGTTCGCCGTCTGCGTTTACCTGACGCTGCACGGCAGACGCCGCGTCCATACGCTCTATCTTGTCTCATACGGCGTGTGGCGCTTCTTTATCGAATTTCTCCGCACCGACGACAGAGGCGCGTCGTTCGTGCCGGGACTCACCCCGTCCCAGCTTGCCGCCGTCGTATTCGTCGCCGCCGGTGTCGTCCTCTTCTTTGCCGAGGGAAAAAGGAGAAAAGTGGAGGCGGAATGAAAAAAGATATAGATATAATAAAGGAAAAGGAAGAGAAACGGACGCCGAAGCCTCGCGCCGCCGTCGGCGCCGCGCTGATGGCGGCGGGGCTCCTTGCGCTCGTGGTCTGCCTCGTTTCGGGCGCCGCCTCGTTTGACGGGAGCGAGCCCGAAAAGCTGACGGTGACACGGGCGTGCGGCGCCGTCTCTTTCATAGGCGCCGTCATTTATATGGGCTACCGCCCGACGCGCAGGGCGGCGGGCGTCGGCGTTGGCGCCGCAGCCGCGGCGGTCCTGCCCGCGCTCGCGGTCGCGGTAAACAACGCGCCTCTCATCCCGCTTTTGATGAAGGACGCCGCCGTCACGGCGGATGCGGGACAAATTTTTTCGTATGCCGTCGAGAGCCTCATGATAGGGCTCTTCGAGGAGACCGCCTTCCGCGGCGTGCTGCTGCTCGCCGTCGTCGACAGCGTGCTTGCGCGGATGGAGAGGGCGGGAAAAAACGCCGCCGCCCCGCAGCTGTTTGCCGCGGCGCTTGTGACGTCGGCGATATTCGGCGCGCTCCATCTATTCAATCTTTTCGGCGGGGCGTCCGTCGGCGGAACGCTGCTGCAGGCGGGGTATTCGTTCCTCATAGGCGGGATGTGCTCGCTTGTGCTGCTCATGTCGGGCAGCCTCGCCTCGTGCGTGCTCATACATGCCGTGTACGATTTCGGCGGCTACCTCGTCCCGAGACTCGGGGAGGGGAAGATATGGACGCCGCCGGAGATAATATTGACCGCCGCCGTCGGCGTCGCCGCAGCAGCGTATTATCTTTTGTCGTCGGCAAAGCTCGGGAGGTCGGCGGCGGAAAGAATGTGCGGGCGGCGTCCGTAGGGGGGCGCTGCCCGTTTTTGTATAGTGTCAAATTGCCTGTTTCCGAAAGGGAAACGGGCAATTTTTTGTGATGAAAAAAGGAGCGGAAAACGAAAATTTAGTCGGTGTTCACATTTTCAAAAAATCCGTTCAAAAAAAATTCATAAATTTGCTCAAAAGGGGTTGACAAATCGATACGGGGGGG
>CANQYV010000090.1 GCA_947628165.1 uncultured Clostridia bacterium
GCAAGGGGGCGAAGATCCCATCGGCGGACGGGCAAGGGTGAAATACCTGCTGCGGCGGTTATTTCCGAACCGGGAGTGGTATAGAGTCAACGAGCCCTTCGTCTACAGGCACGGATGGGTCAAACCCTTTTACCTTGTGTACCGCATGGGCCGGGGAGTGTTCAAAAACGGGAGACGGAATCTCAGTGCACTAAGAGAGGTCTGTTTTCCCGAGGAGGGAAAGAGCATCTTCCGTTTGGGAGCGAAAAAAGCGGCAGCGCTCGTTTCCCGTCCCTTCCGAAAACCCGTAAGCCGGTGGTCACAGGAGAAACGTATCAAAGGGCTTATGCAGAGCTATGAACGCAGAGAGGGACACACATTTGACATTTATCATCCGGAATTATTTACCGAAAAGCTAGTTTGGTATCTGCTCTTTTTTCATCACCCTGATCTGCCATATATTCTTGACAAATATCTCTTTAAGAAGTATATCGAAGAAAAGCTCGGAGCGGGCTATACCGCGCAGCTTTACGGGATGTGGACGGATATACGCAGCTTTCGGAGGGACTGGGACAGCCTGCCGGACGCGTTCTGCCTCAAATCAAACTGTTCCAGTTCTGCCCGCAATCTTAAGATCATCCGCGACAAGAAGAGCGTAGATGCAAAAAAGCTGTTCCGAGAGGTCAAAAAATGGCTGGATCCCAAAAACACCGACATCGATACTGTGTGCGAAGAATATGCCGGTGTAGTGCCCCGCATCATAGCGGAAGAAATTTTGGAAGGAAACAACGGTCAGCTTTACGATTATAAAGCATATTGCTTTGACGGGGTCCCGGCTTTTTTTGGCGCTATGGCGGATAGGCTTCCGATCGAAAAGAAGCTTGTTTCCTTTGCATACTACGATCTGAACTGGAACAAGCTGCCTGTAACAAAGAAGGGGCGTCCAAACCTCGATGTCCCAAAACCGCGCCATATTGATATAATGCTCTCCCTTGCTGCCAAGCTTTCGCAAGGCTTTCCATTTATGAGAGTGGACTTTTATGAGCAGGGGGATCGGGTCTACATAGGCGAGTTGGCGCATTATTCCGGTAACTGCTTTGATCAGAAGGAGTGGGACAGGCAATTAGGGCAGAAGTTCATCCTGCCGTTTGAGAGAGATAATGAGAATTAGAAAACTGCTTAGCAAAATGAAGCGATGCGCTCTCCGCCCTTTTCAAAGACCTGTCAGCCGATGGCCTATAGAGAAGCGTATAGCCCGTGCCATGCGCTTTTACGAGCAGCGGGAAGGGCACACATTCGATTTGTCTCATCCGGAACTGTTTACAGAGAAAAGGGTGTGGTACTACCTTTTTTATGAGCACCCGGATATGACCCGCATTTATGATAAATACCTGTTCAAAGGTTACATAGAAGAGAAACTGGGGGCAGGCCGGACCGCGCCGCTTTACGGGATGTGGACGAGGTTGCGAGATTTAGAGCGTGACTGGGACAGTCTGCCAAACGCTTTTTGCATTAAGTCCAACTGCTCAAGCGAGGGATATAATCTTAAGCTAATAAATGACAAAAGTCATGTGGACAAAAAGGCTTTCTTCCGAGAGGTCAAGAAATGGCTGGACCCGATGAACACTTGTATTAACAGCAATTTGAAGGCTTATGCGAAAATAACGCCCCGCATTATCGCGGAAGAACTTCTGACGGATGACGGCAAGCAGCTTATGGATTACAAGATCCTGTGCTTTAACGGAGAACCTGCGTATGTTTACTGTGTATCGGAACGCTTCTCACATGATGAGCCCATCTCAGCCGCCTTTTACGATTTAGACTGGAATAAGCTCCCGTTTGCGCGCAGAGGACGGCGAAATATTGATTTTGCTCGACCGCCGCATTTTAAACAAATGCTTGAGATATCGAAAAAACTTTCCTACGGCTTCCCGCAGATACGCGTCGACTTTTACGAGGCGGACGGGAAACTGTACATCGGAGAAATGACGCTGTATTCGGGGTTCCTTTTCGATTCCGAAGAGTGGGACAGAGAATTCGGAAAAAAGTTTATTCTTCCGAGCGAGGGTGTATATGACTTTTAGGAGAGTATTGCGCGGAATAAAACGACGCGTTATCCGCCCGTTTCAGAAGCCGAGCTGTTACTGGCCGCAGGAAAAATTGATCGCGGGAAATATGAAAGACTATGAACGCAGAACGGGGCGTACCTTCGATTTGAGCCGCCCTGAGCTGTTCTCGGAGAAAATCGTTTGGTATAAGCTGTTTTATGAGCACCCTGACCTGCCAAATATATTGGACAAGTATTTGTTTAAAGATTATATAAGGGAAAAGCTGGGACCGGGCAGGACTGCACCTCTGTATGGGATGTGGACAAGTGTTCGTGACCTGAAAAGAGACTGGGACAGCCTTCCGGACGCCTTCGTGCTCAAATCCAACTGTTCTGCCAACAGTAATAATCTCCGTATCATCCGCAATAAAGCCGACACAGACCCACATAAGCTGTTTCGAGAAGTCCGCCGATGGCTGGATCCTATTAATACCGACCACAACAGACTGCGGCGGGTCTATGCCTCCATAACGCCGCGCATTATCGCCGAGAAGCTTTTGGAAGGTGCTGACGGTCAATTAATGAATTACAAAGTTCAGTGCTTTGGCGGCAAGCCGGAGTTCATAGTGTGCCTTTCAGATTGGTTTTTGACAGACATGGCAGTATCTTTTTACGATACGGCATGGAACAAAATGCCCAAAATTTACAATAAGGGTGAAAATGTAGACTTTGAAAAACCGCCTCATTTGCAGCAAATGTTAGAAATATCCGCCAAGCTGTCGCAAGGCTTCCCTCAAATTCGAGTGGATTTTTATGAGGCGGAAGACGGTCTGTATATTGGAGAGTTGACACTGTACTCCGGATTTTGGCCTGAGGACGAAGATTGGGACCGCAAACTGGGGGTGAAATTCATCCTACCCGATACAAAGAGGACATAACACGTTCCGCCCCGTTCTGCCAAAAACGAAGAAAACATCTGCCGGAGCTGAGCAGCTTGCGGTTTTTCTCATGTGCAACACTCCTCGCGGCCTTTACGCTTATTTATTATACAAGCGTCACACGCCGCCAAGCAGGTATAAACTCCTCTTGGCGGCGTGTGCTTTTTTGTTTTGTTAGACTTGCAGGCGCACGGAACAACTACGCGTTTATGCCTCAACTTAAAGTTGCAAAAACTCAAAAACGCGATGCTTGATATTCCCGCGCACCGTGATAAAATATAATTGCAGCTGCACGATAACGAAATCACATTGAAGGAGAAAAAACTATGAAGCTTGGAAGTCAGATACGCGAGCTGAGGCGCGCGGCGGGAATGACGCAGGAGCAGCTCGGAGAAAAACTTATGGTATCGCCGCAGGCGGTTTCAAAATGGGAGCTTGACACCGGGTTCCCGGACATAAATCTCATACCGATGATGGCAAACCTTTTCGGCGTCAGCATAGACACGATCTTCGGCTTCGACATCGAAAAGCGCGAAGAAAAAATAGAAACGCTGCGCCGGGAGGCGAGCAGATATTTTTGGGACGATCCGGAAAAATGCGAGCAGATGTTCCTTGCCGCGATCGAGAAATACCCGACGTCTGACAGCCTGAAGGCCGATCTGCTCGACCTCTATATCACGAACGCGAAGGAAGACAAAAAGGAAGGATATCTCACGAAGGCGGCGAAGCTCGCAGGGCAGCTCATCGCCGAGGCGTCGGACGTGTTTTCCCTTTGCCGCGCAAAGGAAACGCTCGCCGAGATCTACCTCCGGCAGGACCGCTACGACGACGCGAAGGAGCTGATAAACTCGCTTCCGTATATGTATCCTTATATGCTCAGGGACAAAATGCGCGTCACGTCATACATTCTCCGCGGCGAAGACCGTCTTGCTGAGGTAAAGGATTGGAAACTGATGGAGACGCAGGAGCTGTTTTTAGCATGCGCGTTTGAAGGAGAAGGCTATTACGAGATCGGAGACTACGAAAACGCGCTGCGTTCCTATACCGAGGCCGTCGACGTTATCGAGCGGTTCATGAAGACGAAGGAGATCTCTTATGCCGCGTACCCGATAGTAGGCACGCAGTCGAATCACTGGAACCACTATCTCAGCATCGCATCGTGCCACTATAAGCTCGGTCGCCCCGACGAATGCGGACGCGCCATCGACCGCGCGCGCTACATCATCACACACGCGTGGATAGGCGATAAAGTTTGGGAATCCGACCCCGAGTATTATCTCGGCGTATACCGTGAGGAATATCACAAGCTCGGGCTCGACGAGTACCGCCCGCTCGATATATGATGTCACGGTAACGGCGGAGCAGGTGGTATTCTATCCTGAAAAAAACGGACGCGGGACCGTCAGGTTTCGCGTCCGTTTTTTCAAGCTCCCGAGCCAAGGAAAGCCTTGACTTCGTCAAATGAACGTGTTACAATATCATTGCAAGTGAAATAGCAGTAAACGTTTCCGAGTTAAGGAGTCATCCGAAATGAACAAAGAATTACGAATTTTTCTGGAAGAAGACCCGACGCAAAATGAATTTGTGAGGATAGAAAAGGGCTGCGTCGAGACAGTAATCAATGTTGACGATGAATACTATATAATCTATATCAATGATTACAAGCTTTGTATCAAAGAGATAGAGGAGTGTTTTGAAAACAACTGGACATACGGTTTTAATCCTCTATTATCCTACGATTGCAGCAATGATAAAATTATATCGACAGTCAGGAGTAACTTGCCTTCGCTTCAGCATTATCATTCGCTCCGTCTTATTGATCTTGACGCACGGGACAAAGCAGGCGAGGCTGACATAGGGCGCACATATCATTACGAAAAATATGATATGACAGAAAATATCGTCAAATATCGGGGGCAGATGTATCTTGTTCGGGTCGAATCATATCACGATGGAGCCGATGCGGACAAAGATGATGTTTGTTCCGAAAATGACGGATTTGAGCCCGTCGTCAATCTGCTGAGAAACGCAAATTTACTTACTCCGTCGAGCTGTGTTTCCATAATCAAGCTCTACGAGTTGTACCATTCATAAAGGAGGAAAATATACATGCCGCATTGCATGGTATACGGAGAGATCTTTCTCAATGAGAAGCCGAGCCGCGAACAGGTATCGGATTTATCGTTTGTGCTCGCGCAGAAAGCCGTCGAGCTCCGTCTTGGGCTTAATCTGTTTTGCAACCTGAAGGAGTGGGTCGCAAAACAGTATGACATTTCCGAATGTCTGGATAACGCATATATTCCGTATGAGATCCTTGACGATCCAAGCTCCAATGAGTGTTCCAAGATATTTAAAGGAATGCTTTTTACGCATTTTTTAGGAATAGAAAACAGCAGACTCCCCATGCTTCAGAGTTTTGTCCGGGAGGTCGTTGAGCTTGAACAGGTGTCGCATATGACAATTCGATTTGTGGAGGTACATTTAGATGATTTAAACACGCTTCAATTTGAATATACGATAAAGGCAAATGAAATCTGCGATAAGCTTGTGTACTTATCAACTCAACCATACCTGGGTGAGTTTCCCGCGGTAAAATTCACTATCGAAAAATAGGGTATGCTTGCAAAATGAATATGACCGCGTATACGCCCGGGGAGAGAAAATTCCCGGGCGTATTTTTTCCCTGCTGCCCGGCATCGTTTGATGTCGTCTCATCACACAGAATGGAAGTAAAATTATGTTGCAACAAATTCATTTGATATTTTTCCCACGCCATAAGCGCTCTCCTTTTAAGCATAAAAGTGACACCGCAAAATTATTTTGTTAATAATACATTTGTGATGATGCACTGTCAGATATTATATTGACAGATATTATGTTGTATGGTATACTGAAATCAATAATATTTCCGATTTGTTCTGTGCGGACAAAATATCAGACTGCGGCGTCGTTTGGAAGAAAATCCGCGAGACGGCGAGGCGCGCCGGGCGGCGCAAAAAATATCGCAAAAAAAATAAAGAGGAAAAGAAGATGAAGCTGAGCATCAGAAGCATATCTAAATCATACGGGAAAAACCGCGCGCTCTCGGATTTTTCGGCGGAGCTTGAGCCCGGCATATACGCGCTTTTGGGGCCGAACGGCTCCGGCAAATCGACGCTCATGAACATATTGACGGACAATCTCCCCGCAGACAGTGGGCAGGGGCAGATACTCTTTTCCGACGGCGGCGAGCCGAAGGACGTCA
>CANQYV010000091.1 GCA_947628165.1 uncultured Clostridia bacterium
CCCCTTGCAGCTGACGCAGTTCATTCTGTACGCGGTGCTCCGTCGTGCCGTACACCCCCGAGCTCTCCAGCCGGGCAAGCGTTTTTTGCTCCTCTGCGGTCAGCGCCAGTGAAGAGAAGGGCGCGGGTCCGAAGAGCTTTTCCCCAAGCGCGCGAAACATTGCCTCGAACTCCGTCATCCCGAGCTTTTGCAATTCTCCCGCGATGTACGTCTCATCCATATCAGGCTCGGCACGCCGATACAGATACACATCCAACACCGTCCTCATACCCGCGCCGCCGCTGTTCCAGTGCTTATAGCTGTGGGCAAGGAAATAGATGTAAAAGTCCTCGTCCCGAAAATGATAGCCGAAGCGGCTGCCCTCGTCCTTTATAAGCCTTGTCTTCACATCGCCGTAATATTCCGCGGCGGCAGTCAGAAACGGCTCTTTCCCGTCCGTGAACAGCATCCGGTGCATCTCAAAGCTATAGATAGGAGGCTTATGATAGGTGTCATGAGCTCCCCTGCCCACGCTCTTGGCCCTATAGCCCCGGCACTTCATAAAGTCCCTGACCTCCCGCCAGCGGGCGGCGTCGAAGAGGATGTCGTTGTCCGCGAACTGCCTCGTCCCGTACCGGGGGTAGATGCCGTTCAGCACGACCCCTTTCAGGGGCATATACCAAACGCCGCTTTTTTCAAGGAAGTCTAAGATCTCACCACGTTCACGGTCCATGAGGAGCGTCTTGCGGACAGAGATTGATTTTGCCTGCTGAAAACGCTTCGCTGTCTCCGACGGGCAGGCATCCATCAGCCCGGCACTTTCCAGCGCTGCGCACACGGCGGCGGACAGCGAATGCTTGTCTGCCGCCAAAAAAAGCTCGTTGAAGTCCGGCGTCTCCTCTATCTTTGGGGAAACGCCGTTCACCCACGCCGCGAGAAGACGGCACATGGTGTCATATATTTTTTCTGTTTTTATCTCGGCTTCGCCGCTCATGGAACCGTTTCCATCTCCTTTTCAGTCTGTCCGGCATTGCCGCGCACCGCAAGAGAGCAGCCCGCAGCGGAAAGAGACCGCACCATAGACGGACATACAGCCGATAGCGCACATACGTTACCTGTATCTCCCGTCCGTCCCGAATGAAGGCGGTCAATACCCCGATGATTTGGTCATCTCTTATGCCGCTCTCTCCGGTACGGTTGTTGTCCCCCCGGAACATATATCCCGACGGCGATGCTTTAATGACCCGGTGCAGGATATATTTTCCGTTTCCGTCCCGGTAGAGGGCCACATCGTGCTTCCGGAGCCGCCCTGCGGGCGGCTTCAGAACGACGAGGTCCCGCTTCTGCCGCAGCATAGGCAGCATACTGGTTCCAACGCAGGTATAGACAAGTATGCCTCGGCGGCTCAGCTCATCCTCGAACCGGACGCTCACTCCTCGATCGCCCCGATGGCACGGAGCCTTTCCAAGACCCGCTCCACGTCCCGCTCGATGACTTCCCGGGGTGCGTCGTATTTTTCCGCCATGGTCTTCGCTATCTTCTCAGGTGTGGTGGGCTCCTTCAACGCCTCGATGATGAACGCGGCAGTCTTGTTGCTCCTTACCATGCCCAAAAAGCCCTCTGTGGCTACCATTATGTGCTCAACACCCGAGTCATAAGTGACAAATGTATCTTTCAGCTTCATGTGCCTGTTCCTCCATTCATTCCAGCGTATGCCGTCCGTGCGGCATCAACGGACATATTGACGCCAAGGCGATATAACTTGACGGAGCGGGACAGCTTGTCCAGCAACGCAAGCTGCCGGCGTCTTTGCTCTTTTGTTTCCAACAAGCAGGTTTCACGATATAGAATTGGGAACGCTTCTCCGGGCGAAACAGCCGTGATAAAGTTATTGCCGCTTCGTTCCAAAAGGCAAATGGCCTTTACCGGCGCGGACGTATTTACCTGAATGTCATCCTTGCCCGCCCAGGGAGAGCCGTAGACGGTCACACTGTCCTCTCCGATGTGTAAAAACGGTTTGTCGTCATTGATTATGACCGCCCGAGTTCCGAAAAGCTCCTGCCAATACCGTGCGTGGGTGGATTTGCCTGTGCCGCTCTTCGCGGTGAAGATATACCCCGTCCCGTCTACAGCCACAGCGGCGCCGTGGAACAAGAGCAGCCCTCTGGAAATCAGCATTTCCGCCAAACGGCTCCGAACCATACAATGTTCATAGAAGCTGTCCGGATACGGTGTCTCAATTCCGGCTGCCGCGAATCCGGCTCGCCCTCTGTCGATGTCATCCTGTGTCATCTCTATCCAAAACTCCGCCGGTCCCTCGCATCTGTAATCCTTGCTTCGGTCATGGAATTCTTCATAAATGGTCGTGATCCCTTCGTTCATGCCCGCGATGCGGTAAACACCGCTTATCATAAGCTATTCACCTCCGTATAATTAAGAAAGCGGGGCCGCGCTCCGCTCCTTAATTGCCGTATATCGACGTGGTTTTCTTCCTGAGTCAGGCGCCGCTTTCCGGAATGCCGCCGGCGGTCCAAATCTCGTCCTCTTCAAACTCGACGACCTCCAGCTCGGGGCTTTCATATGTCTCCTTCATTATGCTCACCTCCTTTCGCAAGAATCAGGATCATATATAATAACTCTTCCCGCGTCTGCGGGAAGGGCGTCCTGCCCTCTTCGTCAAACCGATCACAGCACAGTATTGGGCGACTGGTAAATTAAGTAGAGGATAGGAACCAAAATGCTATTGCATTTTTATATTAGGTGTGCTAAAATTGCATTGTAGTTTAGTGCGACCCAAAGGTCTCTTCTATATATGTAATTTCTGCTGGGGACAAACCTCTACTTTTTCCCCCGGGCAAATCCTTTGATACCCATTTAAGGAACGTCTTGTGTGTTACGCCAAGGCGTTCCGCTGCTTTTCTCGCCGTAAGCAGTCCCTGTTCCCAGTCGCGGCGGACCTCATCAAACGCCGCCGGACGCTCCTTGGGCCTCCGTCCGAACTGCACGCCCCGCGCTTTTGCAGCGGCTATTCCTTCTGCCTGCCGCTGACGGATAAATTCACGCTCCGTCTCGGCCACATAGCTCAAAAGCTGCAGCACAATGTCAGAGATGAGAGTCCCCGTCAGATCGCGTCCCCGCCCTGTATCCAAAAGCGGCATGTCGAGCACCACGATCTCCACGCACTTCTTCTTTGTGAGGAACCGCCACTGCTCCAAGATCTCCTCATAATTGCGGCCCAGCCTATCAATGCTCTTGATGACCAATGTGTCGTCCGGCTTCAGCTTTCGGACGAGGCGGCGATAGGCAGGCCGATCAAAATCTTTCCCGGACTGTTTATCCGTAAAGACATTCCCGTCTGCCACGCCGTATTCATGCATCGCGATCTGCTGTCGATCAGTATTCTGATCTCTGCTGGAAACACGAACATATCCGTATAATCCGTTCATATCGTTCCCTCCAAAGCTATATTATTGACCGGTTTAGAAGAAACATTGATTACACAAAACCTTTTTTGTTCTATTGTTGAGAATTGCATCTTGACGCCCCCTATTTGGTTCTTTGACCAACTTTATTATGAAAATTCTCCTTTTAATATGGACGATATTGCTTATAACGCCGTATCCCCATTATAGGCAACGATGGAGATATTACAAGAGGGAGGGTTCTTATGATTTCTTATGTTCCCGCTTTGGAAAGCGATCCCCGATGACAGACCGGACAAATAAAACCCCATGCGGCTCCCGATCGGAACTCACATGGGGCTTTATCTTTACTGTGCATGCCGTTCATCACAAGCCGAAAGACGGGAGGCGCCGACCGCCCCGTTGACATTTCGGCAAAAGTCGATTATAATTATGTTTGCGAGAACGGTCACATCGCAGAGCGCCGTCCGCTCGACGGCGAGATGGTCATAGTTGATATGGTTAGAATAAGGAGCATATTTAATGTACGATAGTAATGAGATTCCGACAGTCAACTCAATTTTATATTACTATGACGATTGCATTGATGACAAAGAAGCTTTGGCGGCAAAGTTTTTATCATTGATACAAGAAAGCGTTTTTAGCTATAATAAAATTGTAGTCCGTAAAAATGTCCTCGTCAACGGAATAAGTAAGATCAAATCAATCAGCTATTTTTCTAAAGATATTCGTAAAATGGATTTAGCGCAATCCTTAAACGAGTGGATTTGGGACAGTGATACTGCTGCAATCTCTTTTGTAAACGCGTCACGAAAAAATCCCGACAGCTATTTCGGCATCGATTGGTTTGTGGGTTTTATGTTTCCGGAAGGTGAGAAAAACAGGATTTTTGAAACATTAAATATCTCGTGCACATATGACAAGATAGCAAATCAATCCGAGAATGACGGTTTTGTAGGGCTGTTTTGCAATATGGCAAGCCTTTTGAAAGCATTCTACGGAAAAATTGATGATGTTGCGGCAAGTGTGGACACGATGGATAGAACGAAAGAGAAATGCTTTACGGAAGAATATCTGCAAGCCGTTTATTGGGGCAATTTTTTCGGGAAAAAGATATGTGAAGACATCGGAACGAAAGCGCTGACATCGCTCCCTGTCGAGTGTAAACGTGCGGTCGGGGAAGGATTCTTCTTTTCATTAACTCCGAATATACAAGATTCAATAAACCCCGACATGAGAAAGAGGCGGCGCATATACAGACGTTTGAAGCCGTCAAAAAAGAATGCGTTGACAGACTACAGCCGTTGATCGACCTGCGTCAAGATGGGAAATTTACAACTGCGTCGTTTTTATTAGGAGCATAAATCAATGGACAACTCTGCAGCCTATATTATTATGATATTGTCGCCTATATTGTGGTTGGTTTCAAAATTATCGATACATTACACAATAGTATATGAGAATATCAGAAAGAAGCATAGTAAATCATACATAAGAAAGAATCGCAGCAGTGCGCTGAACGGATATTTTTTATTGGATTATAAAAACGAAATAAACGGTTTATTGTTTTATGCCAATTTGGTTTTAGGCGTTATGGTAATAGCAGGGTTTGCCGGCTCGATAGTATATCTTATTCTCGCGGTGCTTCGATATAAGTTAAGAATAATTGTTATACCAACAATAGTTTGCGGCATCGATATTTTTCTTGCGGCTGCCAGAACCGTGCGGCTAATCTTTGATAAGTTAAAAAAATAGCGTCCTTTCGATATAAACCAATAGTAACCAAACCTCTCTATTGACATGCAGGCAAAATTAAGTATACTTATGCATACGATGACGGTCACATCGCAGAGCGCCGTCACGCTCAGCGGCGGGGTCAAATCGGGTAGTCGTGCGGAGGCAGCTTTGCCGGTTCATATTTGATCAGAGCCGCGGGGCAAACGGTCGGAAAGGCGTGTTATGAGGTTTTTCAAGTTTGATCTTGGACAAAAAACACAAAACTTTGCAAATGAACAAAACGAGTGGAGATGTTATTTTAAACAGTATTCAATATTTGCCGCCGCGTCACTCAAATCACCTATAGAAAAAGAAGTGCTGCATCTAAGAGGCACGACCGTCCAATTCGTAAGATACAGTATGCATTGTATAGGACTTATCATAAATAAATCCTTCTATGGGGTCGCGTTCTTTGAATTGCCGATGCGGCCGTTATGGGTTTCGCTTTTTTTCTTCGGGTTGATAGCCGCAACACAATCGATTCCTTCCGGAGTTTTCTGGGGTGGGATAGTGTATTTGCTGGAATCTGTTGCATCCATAAGAGATGATAACGAGCTGATGTTAACGATGCGGCAAAAATTGCAAACATGACACCGTTCACTATATGAACGCCTTCCTTTGTGGGGATTATTGTCATCCGATGCTTCTTTAAAATACGCTCCATGTCAGACCTGACAGCTCGGAACGGCAAAAGCAAAAAAGCCTTGAAATGCTGGGGCTAATAGTGCGTTTTTCAAATCATTTCTTTTATTGAGCCACTGTATAAAGCGCATAGAAATAGCCTTTCTTGTCCATCAAATCGTTAAACATTCCGGATTCGACGATATGGCCGTCTTTTAGAACAATGATGCCGTCATACTGCTTTAGGAGCGATTCTACTAATGAGTGAGTCACGACGATGCGAGTGATGCCATCTAATTTCAATATATCGCCAGTCACTTGATACGCTGTCTCGGCGTCAAGTGCCGC
>CANQYV010000092.1 GCA_947628165.1 uncultured Clostridia bacterium
GTACGGGTCGGATATTTCCGGCTTTAAGGAGCGCATGAACCTCGACGACCTCGCGCCGTATGCGTTGTGGGTCGCCCGGTACAACAGCGCCGGCCCGCTGCACGTCAAAAAGTACGGCGTTTGGCAGTACGGCGGCTCGACCAACTATTTGCAGAGCCCCAAGGTCGCCGGCGTCTCGAGCGCGGCGTGCGATCAAGATTTTTGTTACACCGACTACCCGGCGATCATCAAGCGCGCCGGGCTCAACGGATACCCGCCGCCGGCGGCACAGGACGAGCCCGACAACGGGCCCGACAAAGCCGAGGGCGGCGCGCCCGATCACGTGCGGCTCTTGATCGGGCCGGTGAGCGCCGGCGACCGCGCGCGCTTTGAACAGCTCGCGGCCGAGCTTGAGGTCGATTGTGCCGTCGTCGCCGCGGCCGAGGGCGTCGAGAACGGCGACGGCGAGGGGGTGTAAGTATGGAAAGGGCAAAAACAATCGCCGCCGCCGTGTGCGGCGCTCTCGGGGCGGTTTTTGGCCGCCTCGGCATTATGGGCGTGCTCGCGGCCGTGCTCCTCGCCGGCAATATGCTCGATTGGTTTACCGGGCAATCGGCGAGCGTTGCCGAGGGCAAGGGCCTCTCGTCCGAGGTCGGTAAAGCGGGCATCCGCAAAAAGGTCGGCTATTGGGCCGAGGTCGCCTTGTGTCTGTGCGTCGACGCGCTCTTGATCTACGCCGTGCCGGCGCTGGAGGTGAGCGGCGTCGTGTTCGACATTACGGCGCCGATCGTCGCGCCGGTCGTCATGTTGTGGCTTTGTCTGAACGAGGCGCTCTCTATCATTGAGAACCTCGGCCGCATGGGCGTGCCGGTGCCGGCGTGGCTCGCAAAGTTTATCGCCGAGCTCAAGACCGCGACCGACGCGCGGCCGTCCATCATCGGCAACGGGGCCGACAATGCCGCGGCGCACGCCGAGGCGCCCGAGCACAAGAATAATTAAAGGCCGAGGGCCGCGTCTTTATGGGCGCGGCCCTCTTTTTGTTTCTGCCAAAAGAAAAGAGCGGGCATTTTATTGCCCGCTCCTCATTACGCAAATACCAAACGTGCCGCCGACAAAGATATAATAGCACCGTTCGTATTTGCTTTGATTTGGTGAACCAAACGCACCAAAATACGAACCCTTGCACGCCCCGCTCGCCGCGGGGCTCTTTTTGTTTTTGGGCCCGGCGGTGCCGCCGGTGGCAGCGCCGCCCGCGTCGGGGCCTGTTATGATCGTTTGCCGGCCGTCTCGCAGATTGTAATAAATGACGATACGGTCGTCGTACACGTACACCGAGTTTACAAAGACTTCGATAATGCGCCGGCGAAAATCGGGGTCGCAGGCGTCGCCGGTGCAAAAGCCTTTTAACCACGTCTCGACCTCGCGCACGGTGTACCGTATGCCGGCGGCAATTCGCAGCTTTGAGAGCTCGACGGTGAGCTCGTCTTTTTGGGCCTCGAGCTCGCGCACGTGCTCATTTATGCGATCGACGGCCGCGCGGCTCGGGGCGGCAAACAAAAGCTCGGTCGTTTTGCCGAGATCGCGGTCAATGGCCGCGACGCGGCGCTCGAGGGCTTGCGCCTCGCTGTCGTTATACTCCTCCTCATATTTGGCGACGACGCGCTCGGCGATATAGTGCCGGCGCTCTTTGTCGAGGACGTATAGGAGGGTTTGCTCAACTACATACCATTCGAGAAAATCTTTCTTTTCGTGCGCTTTGTGGCAGCCGGTACGCAGCTTTTTGCGGCCGCGGCAAGAGTAGTACCGGCAAATATTACCGCTATTGCCGGTGCCGGCCGTGCCGATCATGGGCTCGCCGCACTCGCCGCAAAAGACTTTACCGCATAGATCGTAATGCTCGGCAGCTTTCGCCCGGCCGGGCGCGCGGCTATTTGCCTCTCGGCGCAAGCGGGCGCGTTCCCATACATCGGCGTCGACGATCGCCGGCCAACTGTACGCGATCTCGCCCCAAGACGCCTCGCCCTTGTATTTCGGGTTTCGCAGCATACGGCCGATTGACTGATACGCAACCTTGCGCCCGTCGATACTGTCGAGCCCGCGCCGCTGCATCTCGGCAAAAATCTCGCGCGGCCCGGCGGTGCCGTCGGCATAGACGCTATACGCCCATTTGACAAACTCGGCGCGCTCGCCGTCTGGTACGGGGCGCTTGCCGGGCCGCTTGCGGTCGGCGGTCGCGGCGTCTGGTATGAGCTTGTACCCGTAAGGCGGTTTCGAGCCCGTGCTCCGGCCGGCGGTCGCCGCCTCGCGCATACCGCGCCGCACCTTTTTCGCAAGGTCGAGCGAGTAATACTCGGCGACCGCCTCGAGCACGGCCTCGAGTATGACGCTCTCGTCGCCGTCGCCGATATTTTCCATCGCCGAGCACACCGAGACGCCGTTTTGCTTGAGGCGGTATTTATACGCCGCGCTGTCGTACCTGTTGCGGGCAAAGCGGTCGAGTTTCCATACAATGACGCGCTCAAACTCGCCGCGGCGACTGTCCTCGATCATGCGTTGAAAGCCGGCGCGGTCGTCTGACCGGCCCGTCAAGGCCCGGTCGATATACTCGCCGACGACGAGAAAACCGCACCGCTCGGCGTATGCGCGGCAGTCTATGAGCTGGCCCTCGATACTGCACTCGTTTTGCGACGAGCACGAATACCGGGCATATATCACGGCCCGCACGACGCCCTCGGGCGCGTCGTGCTTTACGAGGCTCTTTTTTGCGGTTGCCATAAGGTAGCCCCCTATTCGTCGAGACGGTGCCCGCAATACGGGCAAAACTTTTTATTGTCGTCGGCCTCGGCCTTGCCCTCGTCGATTTGCTCCATAAAACCGGCGCTTATTATGCCGGTTGGAACGGCGACGAGGCCGATACCGAGGAGCCCTATAACGGCGCCGAGAAAGCGTCCGGCGGGCGTAACAGGGTAAATATCGCCATAGCCGACCGTTGTAAAGGTTGCGACGGCCCACCAAAGAGAATCGAAAGCGTTTGTAAATACGTCGGGTTGCGCCTCGTTCTCAAAATTATACATTAAAACGGCAGAAATTAACATCAAGAGCGCGACGATAAAAACCGAGCTCACAAGCTGGCTCGACTTTTTTCTCAAGACCGTGCCGATCGTCGAGAGCGCCGAGGTATAACGGTTTACTTTGAACAGGCGAAAAAGCCTCAACAGGCGCAAAGATCGCAAGACGCGCAAATCTATCGGGATAATGAACGGGATATAAAACGGCAGTATAGCGAGGAGGTCGACAATCGACATAAAGCGAAAAACATACCGCACACGGGCGCGGGCCGGCCGTGCCTCGGGGTACATACAGGGCGCGCACCATACTCGCAAGGCATACTCGAGCGTAAAAACGGCAATCGAAAAATATTCGACGTAAAGGCTCGCGGCGACGGCCCAAGGCGGCAAATCGAACGTATCGAGGACGACTTGCGCGACGTTTACCACAATGAGCACGATAATAAAGCCGTCGAAAATGTTGCTCGCAAGGTCGTTTGTGTCGTCGTCGCGTATGAGATTATAAACGCGCCGTTGCAATGCTGACATATTACGGCCTCCAGTCATTGGGCCATCGGCCCGGATAGAGGAGCAAGCCCCTCCCCAAGAGCGGCCGAGTATTCATGCTCAAGCGCGGCAAGTACGGCCGATTTACCGCGATCGTCGAGAGCCCTAAAGTGGAGTAGCATTTTCCATTCGTCGGGCGTGACGCCGGTAACGCCCTCATCGACGCCGAGCAACCAAGACGAGTTTACCTCGAGGACGGCGACGAGCTTTTTTATTTTGAACAGGTCGGGCTCGCGGCCGCCTTTCTCGTACCCCGTGTACGTGCTTTTTGCGACGCCGATCGCCCGGGCGACGTATTCTTGCGTATACCCTTTCTCGAGCCGCGCGTGCTTTAATCTTTCGCCGAACGTCATAAAATCGCCTCCAGTGCCTTTTATAATACCCCGGCCCGGCGGGGTCGTCAATAGATAAACTTGCAATTTGCAAACTTTTTTATACAAAAGGTATTGACAAGTTTGCAATACGGGAATATACTAACGGAAAAGGTCGCATATCGCAACCGTGAAACGGAGGTGATTATATGTTTCGCAATCTCGAGGCCGAACAGCACAGAGCGGGTATGTCAAATAAAGACGTTGCCGAGTATCTGCATATTACCCGCGTCACGTATGAGGCGAAAAAGAAAACGGGGAAATTTACGCGCGACGAGATCGTCTCTTTGCTCGCCCTGTTTAAGTGCAAATTTGAGTACCTTTTCGAGACGGTCGACCCGGCGGCGTGAACGATAGGAGGAGGCTTGCATTATGGCACGGTATGAGGATTTTTACCCGATCTCACAAGAGGCGCAAGACCGAGAGCGGTTGCGGGTGCTCTTTGACGAGATACGTTTTATCGAAACGCATCGGCGCGATATGTTCGAGCCGGCGCGCGTCGGCTATATGGCCGACCGGCTCTTGAACCTCAAGAAAAAGGCCCGGCAGATTGCCCGGCGGGAATACTGGCCGCGCGCGCTCGAGTGCGACGCCGACGGCGGCACGGTGCTCGAGAGGTTGCCCGGCTGCACGACCGAGGCCGAGGCGGTCGAGTTTTTCGAGCGGCACGTTTACCGCGAATACGTACCGTCGCAGTATGACTGCACGGGGCAGATTTTTACAAACTCTTTCAAGGTTTTCAACCGCGGCGGCGAGTGGTATGCGTATCACAGCGTATGCCGCGACGTGTGAGAGGGGGCTCGGGCGGTGAAATTGGTATCACTCGTAAAGGCGACCGACGACGGCCTCTTGTTTTGCGAGAAATGCGGCAGCGAAGTCAAGTGCGACAAATGCGGCGATATGCCGACGTACTGCCCGCGGTGCGGGCGGTGGCTGGATTATAGCGAGTTCGACGAGCCGGCGGCAGCGGCCGCCGCGGCGAGGATGGGAGGCAGAAAAATGCTTTTGTGTGAGGTTTTGAGCCTGTTTATCGAGGGGCAGTACGACGCCGTTATTATCGAGGCCGAGGACGGCCGGCCGATTTACAGCGGGTCGATCATTTGCGCGAGGCTGGACGAGGCCGACCTCGCCCGCGAGGTCGCGGGGCTTTCCGTCTCGCCGGCGTTCAGCATCGAGGGCGCGGCGACCGGCGCGGCCTTGCACATCAAGACGCGCAAGGCCCTCGAGCCGGTGCCGCTCGAGGTAAAGAACATCGCCGCGGGCAGCGTATTGCCGACCGGCGAGGTCAAACACCGCGACGAGTTTATCATCATCGAGCACGCGCCCCGGCGCGACGGCAGCGTACCGACGCGCCTCGTACCGCTCGAGAGCTTGCCGAGGTGGGAGGCGCTCAATTATAGGCCGGTCGGCCGCGGTATCGTCGAGGTGCCGCTCTACATGGTACGCGAGAACCTCGTCAAAACGGCCGAGGAGGGCGCCGAGCACAAAAAGGCGGAGCGGGTCGCGCGGTGCATGATCGAGGCGTGCCAAAAGGTCGCCGCCGAGTTTGGCGTTGACGAGGAGGCGGGAAAATGAGCGAGGCCGAGTTTTACGAGGCGCACGCCGCCGGCCGGCAGGTCGTACCGCGGCCGCCGCGTGACCTCGCGCTCACGCTCGACGAGCTATTCGGGCGCACAAACCCGCAAAGCTCGGTCGCGGTTTACGTCGAGGGCATCGCCGGCCCGGTCGCCGGCCCCGATTTTATTTTCCGTATCGAGTGGGAACCGCTCAACATCGACGAGCTCGAGGTCGTCGAGCTCGCGCCGGCGTGGATGGGCGGCGGGCCGAGCTCGATCGGGCTCGAGATCAAAACGAGGAGGCGGCGGCAATGAAAAGCACGCCATATATCACGGCTTGCAAAGCGTGCGGCCGGCCGATCACGTTCATAAAGACCCCGGCGGGCAAGTATATGCCGGTCGAGAAGTACCAAGCGTTGTACCAGACGCGCGAGAACGGCCCCGACGTGCTCGTCGACAAGTACGGCAAGACGTTCAAGGCAAAGATCGTCAAGTCGACCGACCCGGCCGACGGTATCGCGTGGGTGCCGCATTGGGGGCGGTGCCCCGGCGCGAACCGGCTCAAAGACGCGAG
>CANQYV010000093.1 GCA_947628165.1 uncultured Clostridia bacterium
ATCCCCGCCGTCTCAAGGCGCTTTAAAATGGTATATAAAGTCGATTCGGACAGCGAAAGATAGGGCTTCATGTCCTTGATTATTTGGTAGCCGTAGGAGTCCTTGTCCTTTATCGCCGCCAGCACGCAGACGTCCAAAAGTCCGCGCTTCAACTGAATATCCATGCAATGCCTCCTCTCATGGTATACATCATATCACGAAGTATTCAGCCTGTCAATAGGAAGAATGAAAAAATTTGAACATAGCTGCCGGGAGGCGAACTTCTGTCAACCGACGGCGGCATTTTTCCTTTCGGCAGGATGTCAAAATACAGAAGCATTTCGGGAGTTTATACTTCATATAATGTAAATTCGCTCTTATGAAAATCAAGTAATCCCTCATCCCGCAGCTTGCAAAGTTCGCCCGACATGGCGCTTCGGTCTACCGAAAGAAAATCCGCAAGCTGCTGTCTGTTAAAGGGAATGGAAAAAGAACTGCTGTTTTGCCGCTTCGCTTCATCGGAAAGGTAGGACAGCAGTTTTTCTCTTGTGGAGCGCTGCGACATATAGCTGAGTTTCCGAACAAGGCTTTTATTCTTATCCGAAATCGTGTAAAACATATTTTTTATAAGCAGTGTGTGAAAGGGACAGGCGGATGGGCATACGGTCAGTATCCGTTCCGTATCGAAAAAGAGAACCGTACTTGTTTCGGCGGCTATGACATCGTTCATAAGAGTTCCGCTGTTTGGCGCGATATATGCTTCTCCAAACATCTCTCCGGGACGGATCTCATTCAAAATATTAAGATTGCCCCAATAATCCTCTTTTTGAATGTGGAGCCTGCCCTCTGCAAGTATCATCAGATCGCGAATATACTCGCCTTGTCGGAACGCATATTCACCCTTGTCATACTCTCGGACGGCTGCGTTCAGGCAATTCAGCATGGAGAGAATGTCGTCATCCCCCACACCGGAGAACAGCTTCGTTCCTTTCAGAAGAGAAACATACTTTTTCATAAAAGCCTCTTTTTTGTTGTAAAAACAACAGACTTGCCGCTCTCATTGTATTATAATGAATCAGGAAAGTCAAGAGACGCCAAAGCGTTTCAGAACAGGGGCAACATATCATGCTTAGAAAAATCATCAGAATCGACGAGGGAAAGTGCACCGGCTGCGGGATCTGCGCCGAAGCCTGCCACGAGGGAGCTATCGGCATGGTTGACGGCAAAGCGAAACTGCTCCGGGAGGACTACTGCGACGGTCTCGGCGACTGCCTGCCCGCCTGCCCGACCGGAGCGATCACCTTTGAGGAACGGGAAGCGCCGGCATACAACGAAGCCGCGGTAAAGGCTGCAAAGCAGAATAAAGGCACAGAAAAACTGCCCTGCGGCTGCCCCGGCGCCTCTTCAAAAGCGATCCGTCGTGAAGAAACGCAGGCTGAAGGTGTGACAGTCCGCAGCCGCCTTTCTCAGTGGCCGGTGCAAATCAAGCTGGTTCCCGTAAATGCGCCCTATTTTGATGGCGCAGATCTGCTGGTCGCTGCCGACTGCACCGCTTATGCCTACGGCAACTTTCACAATGATTTCATTAAAAACAGGATCACCCTGATCGGATGCCCGAAGTTGGATATGGTGGACTACACCGAGAAATTGACGCAGATCATCGCGGGGAACAATATCAAGAGCGTGACCGTTGTCAGAATGGAAGTTCCCTGCTGCGGCGGCATCGAAAATGCGGTAAAGCAGGCGCTCAGAGTCAGCGGAAAGTTCATCCCGTGGGGTGTTGTGACTATTTCCACAGACGGTCAGATAATTGAGTGATTAGGGTCACCGGCACGGCCGGTGGCCTGCGCGTCTTGCCCTGCTGCTATTGAAACAGCGTTCGCTGCTGTCTGTCCGCACAAAGAGGAGCTGCTCGCCTCAGCTCCTCTTTATTTGATAAGCGCTGTAAAACGTGACTTTTCAAAACTTTGTATGCGCATCCGCGACGGCGTCCCGCTGTTGATATAAACAGATCTGAAATCTTTGCAAACGAGATGATAATGCTGAGGGAGAGATGGGCAGAAAAACGGTACATAATACAGAAACATATCCCGACTTCGCCATCATTGACCTCGGCAGATTTTATTTGTTTCCAAAAATCTGCCGAATATTTGTTGACTTTCTTTTTCAATCAGGCTATAATATTGTATACTGAGAATTTTGATTCGGAGAGTTAAAATGCAATATATCAAACGCCATTTGGAAGATAAGATTACCTCTTTGTCAAAATCATACTCTGCAATTTTGCTGACAGGACCGCGGCAATCGGGAAAAACTACCATGCTTAGGATGTTAGCCGAAAAAGAAAACATAGGCCGCGAATATGTCACGCTCGACGACCTTTCATTGCGCGACATGGCGAAGAACGATCCCGCGATGTTTTTCCAGCTGCACAAGCCGCCGATACTGATCGACGAGGTGCAATACGCCCCGGAACTGTTCACATATATCAAAATCCATATCGACAAATATCACAATCCGGGTGACTTCTGGATGACAGGCTCGCAGATCTTTCGCCTGATGCAGGGCGTGCAGGAGTCTCTGGCAGGGCGCGCGGCGCTGCTTCATATGTCTCCCCTGTCGCAGCGTGAGATCGACGGCAAAGCCGCAGTCCCGTTCTCTACAAATTTTGATACGTTGCTCTCCGAAAGCAAAAATGTGACTCCTGCCACCGTTCCTGAGATTTACGAACGTCTGTGGAGAGGCAGTATGCCCGGCATCGTCAGCGGACTTTTTCCTGATCGGGATATCTATTATTCTTCATATATCTCGACCTATATCGAACGCGACGTGCGCGAGCTTTCCGGCAGCATAGACGCGCTCAAATTCAACCGTTTCATCACCGCAATGGCGGCACGGACAGCGCAGATGCTGAATTACAGTGCAATCGCCGAGGACGCCGATATAGACATTCAGACGGCGAAGGCGTGGACGAACATTTTGGAAGCACTCGGCATCATTTTTCTGCTGCATCCCTACTCAAACAATGTTTTAAAACGGACGGTCAAAACCCCGAAGATCTATTTCTATGACACCGGACTTGTCTGCTATCTTACAAAATGGTCCTCTCCCGTGGTCGCCGAAAGCGGAGCTATGAACGGCGCGCTTCTTGAAAACTATGCGGTTTCAGAAATCATGAAGAGCTATCAAAGCTCCGGGGTTGTGCCGTATCTATATTACTACCGCGACCGCGACGCCAAAGAGATCGACCTCATCATTGAGGGCGACGGCAAGCTTTGTCCGATAGAGATAAAGAAAACATCGCTGCCGGATAAGCGCATAACCAAAACATTCGGTCTGCTTGACAAATCGCCGCTCAAAGTCGGCACATCCGCCGTTCTCTGCATGGCGGAACATCTGGGAGCGTTCGATAATGATAATCTGATCGTTCCTATTTGGATGATATAGGTAGGTTATAATGAAAAAAACAACGTATAAAAATGCTCATGCAGCAAAGTATCAAGGAGAAAAGAATATAACAGAATCAGAAACTTTACAGCGAGCGAAAATGTATTTAGATAAAATGGCAATATGAACTACTAAATAATAATTAATCAAACACAACAATGTAAGCCAGCATATCATGCTCAGTTAGGAACGCCGTGATACAATCCACCGCGACTTTAAGCACCTGGTCCTTCGGGTATCCGTATACCCCGGAGGAAATCAGCGGAAACGCAATCGATTTGCAGCCGTATTCTAAAGCAAGATGCAGCGATTTCCTGTAGCAGCTTTCAAGCAGTTCTTGCTCTCCGTTTGTCCCGCCTTTCCACTTGGGCCCGACAGTATGGATCACATATTTGCAGGGCAGTTTATGCCCGCTCGTGATTTTCGCCTGCCCGGTTTTGCATCCGCCGAGCTTCATACATTCGAGAAGAAGCCCTTTACCTGCAGCCTTATGGATAGCGCCATCCACACCGCCTCCGCCCAGAAGGGTGGGATTAGCGGCGTTAACGATCGCATCGCAGGCAATCTTGGTGATGTCATTGCGGATTATCTGAAGAGGCATATTTCTTAATCTCCTTTGAACATGTATAGTAATTTATTAAAATTCCGTATGCAGCACTCCGGAACCTATTGGGCAAAAAATGCTGAAAAGGACCCCATGTATATGATTTTTAAATATGATGAGCACGAGAAAAATAAAGAAAACTGCAATTAGCACGCAGACATAACCCTTGCTTTTTATATCTGTTTTGTTCCAAATTATCCAAGTACGCATATCCGAGACGGGAATGGACGCCGCTCCATTCCCGTCTTTCTTCAGTGATTACTTTTTCTCGGCTTTATTCTTTTTGCGTTTTTTGAATACGACAAGCAGGATAAGACCAATCGAAATGGCAGAAACGCCTGCAATTGAACCCCAGCGGAGCGGCTTATTTGCCCAGAAAATCATAACTGCACTGGAAGATACGGATACATTTTTAATGATATCATTATATGTATTTGTATTTCCGTCTGCATCTACCGAACAGTCGTCACAAATTATCTGTACATTGTTATACAGACCTTCCGCAATTTCAAATACAATCTCCCCCGAATTTTTTTCCAAGGCTTCTGCCAACTCGTCGCCGGAAAGATTTATCAGCTCCTTGACTGTTTCTGTTACATTTCCGTCTCTATCTAGTTCGACCAAACGAACTACAAGCGATCTCAGCGCGCCGCCATCGTCTGTGGGGACAAGCGTCACCGTCTGCTTGTCTGTCTGATATCTTCCACCAGCTGCCAAACCGATCACCGTCACGACAGGCTTTGTACGGTCAACAACGAAATCGATCGAAGCCTCCTTCACATCGCTGAAGGCATCGTTTTTCGCCTTGTCCTTGGACGATACTACAACCTTGTACTCTCCCTCGGCATCGAAGAGAGACCTGTTGATAGTATATGTATATTTCAGCCAAGAACCGTTGCCGCCCTCCTGCGTCACACTGTAATCGGTGTTCTCGTTTACTTCTTTTCCGTTCACAGTAACATGATGCTCGGACAGGGGGTCTGCGTTGATCTCAAACACAACGACGTCATCCAAAACATTTTGCACATAATACTGGTGAACCATGTCGGATGTGTTTTGAGCAAGCATGAATGTTGAGCCGTCACGATTGACAGAGAATACAACCAAGGAATCATCTCCGGACCTGTTTTCTACATACGGACTTCCGTTCTGATCCTCCAGATGTACTTCTGAGAAGGCGTTCCCTGCCTTATCAACCACCGTACACTTGATAGAATAGATACCGTCTGTATATAGAAAAAATCCCGCTGCGGAAATCAGAAAAGAAAGAAGACATATTCCCCTCAGGACGAAGTTGATATGCCAAAACCAAAATTTTTTTGGTCTAACAACGCATACAAGCAAAAACGGAAACAAAATACCGTGAAGTCCGATCCATATCAGCCCCGGAATGTTTACCGTGTGAACATCGCACAAGATATTCGGCGACGGAAACAAATGAAATTCTTTAACCTCTGCACCAACAATCACTGCTGCCAAAAAATGTCCGCCTTCATGCAGAAACGGATATAGAAAAACTGCAGTGAACAGACCGGCAAGAGTAACGGCTGCAATTTTAAAGGCATCTTTCATGATCATCACCAACTGTATTTTTTCCGTTTAATGAAACGGTCAAACAGGTTGATGAAATTTTTTATAGAATACTTGTCAAAAAACGCAGCGTCAAACTGCCGCATCACCGTTATGATCCGGACATATTTTTTTGATTTGTAAACAATTCGCATAACCTATTGCAGTATTGCGCTGCTTTTGTCAGGTCTTTCTTCATTTCCACATTCTGTTATGGATAAATCCGCACTTCCGAGTAAACAATAACCTTGTGAAAAAACTCTCACAAAATGATACGCCGCCACGGGCGTGACGGCTGAGATAAAAAAGAAAGGTTCGGGTTTACCATATGAAGGCTACCGGAATAGTACGGCGCATCGACGATCTCGGACGCGTCGTCATACCCAAAGAGATCAGACGAACCATGCGTATCCGCGAGGGCGACCCGCTGGAGAT
>CANQYV010000094.1 GCA_947628165.1 uncultured Clostridia bacterium
GCGTCTTGGCGAGCGCCTCGATGTCGGCTTCCTCGGTGGGAACGAACTCGTGGAGCGGCGGGTCGAGGAAGCGGATGCAGACCGGCGCACCCTCGAGAGCCTCATAGAGTGCCTCGAAATCTGCCTGCTGCATCGGGAGTATCTTGTCAAGCGCGGCTTCGCGCTCTTCGAGCGTCTCGGCGCATATCATCTCGCGGAACGGCTCGATCCTGCCTTCGCCGAAGAACATGTGCTCGGTGCGGCAGAGACCGATGCCCTCGGCGCCGAGCTCGCGCGCCTTTTTCGCGTCGCGCGGGGTGTCCGCATTTGTGCGGACCTTCAGGCGGCGGTACTTGTCAGCCCATGCCATGATGCGGCTGAACTCGCCGACGATGGATGCGTCGACCGTCGGGATGATGCCGTCGTAAATGTTGCCCGTCGAGCCGTCGATGGAGATCGTGTCTCCCTCGTGATATTCCTTGCCTGCGAGCGTGAAGCGCTTGTTTTCCTCATCCATCGTGATGGCGGAGCAGCCGGAGACGCAGCAGGTGCCCATGCCGCGGGCGACGACTGCGGCGTGCGACGTCATGCCGCCGCGGACGGTGAGTATGCCCTGAGATGCCTTCATGCCCTCGATGTCCTCGGGGGATGTCTCGAGGCGGACGAGAACCACCTTCTCGCCGCGAGCCTTCCAGGCCTTCGCGTCCTCAGCGGAGAAGACGATCTTGCCGGCGGCGGCTCCGGGAGACGCCGCGAGAGCCTTTGCAATGGGCTCCGCCTTCTTGAGAGCGGCGGCGTCGAACTGCGGATGAAGCAGCGTGTCGAGGTTGCGCGGGTCTATCATGAGAACGGCTTCCTGCTCGGTGCGCATGCCCTCGTCAACGAGGTCGCACGCGATCTTGAGCGCAGCCTTCGCGGTGCGCTTGCCGTTTCTCGTCTGGAGCATGTAGAGCTTGCCGTTCTCGACGGTGAACTCCATGTCCTGCATATCGCGGTAGTGGTTCTCGAGCGTCGCGCAGACGTTCTTGAACTGCTCGTAAGCCTCGGGGAATTTTTCCGCCATCTGTGTTATCGGCATCGGCGTGCGTATGCCGGCGACGACGTCCTCGCCCTGTGCGTTTACGAGGAACTCGCCCATCAGCTTCTTTTCGCCGGTCGCGGGGTCGCGGGTGAACGCGACGCCTGTGCCGGAGTTGTCGTTAAGGTTGCCGAATACCATCGGCATGACGTTGACGGCGGTGCCCCAGCTGTAGGGGATGTCGTTGTCGCGTCTGTAAACGTTCGCGCGGGGGTTGTCCCATGAACGGAAAACGGCCTTTATAGCCTCGCAGAGCTGGACCTTCGGGTCGGAGGGGAAGTCCTCGCCGATCTTTTCCTTGTACTCAGCTTTGAACTCGGCAGCGAGCTCGCGGAGGTCAGCGGCGGTGAGGTCGACGTCGTACTTGACGCCCTTCTTTTCCTTCATCTCGTCGATAAGCTGCTCGAAATACTTCTTTCCGACTTCCATGACGACGTCGGAGAACATCTGGATGAAGCGTCTGTAGGAGTCGTAAACGAATCTCTCGAATTTCGGGTCGGGGTTGCCCTTTATCATCGCCTCGACGACATCGTCGTTAAGACCGAGGTTCAGAATGGTGTCCATCATGCCGGGCATCGATGCGCGCGCGCCGGAGCGGACCGAAACGAGAAGCGGGTTTTCGAGGTCGCCGAACTTCTTGCCGTTGATCTCCTCAATTTTTGCGACGTATTCCATGATCTCTGCCATGATATCGTCGTTGATGCGGCGTCCGTCCTCATAATACTGGGTGCACGCCTCGGTCGTTATCGTGAAGCCCTGCGGTACGGGAAGCCCGATGTGGGTCATTTCCGCAAGGTTTGCGCCCTTGCCGCCCAAAAGCTCGCGCATGTCGGCGTTGCCTTCACTGAAAAGGTAAACAAACTTCTTCTTCATGGATATCCTCCGTTGTATGAGTTTATTGTGCTCCGTACTGTCCTGCGGCGTTTTGCCGCACATAATCATTGTAACATAAATTTCATCTCTTGACTACCCCTTTTTATCATATTTTATGAAAAAAATGGCCTCGCTTCGGTTTCACCGAAACGAGGCTGAAGTTTTACTGCGTCAGAGCATTTTACCTGTACCGACCGTAGTCGACGACGTCGACCGAGACGGTGAACGTGCGCGCGCCGTCGCTGTCGTCGAGCGTTACCGTCGCGCCGTCCTTTTTGGCGACGAGCGAGGCGTGAGAGGTGAGCTCCATGCGGCTCACTTTGTAGCCCTCGCCCTCGAGCGCCGCCTCGACATCGTCAAATGAGGAGGCGATGTTTATCCCGTAGAGGCTCACCTCGGGATCGTTCCATGTGACGGCCGTCACATATGTGCCGCCGCTTGCAAACGTCGGCCACGGCGTGATGCGGTACTTGACGTATATTTCGGGATCGGAGACCGTGCCGTCGTCGTTTTTGACGGGCTCGTATCCGTGACCGTATATCGCAAACGCCTCGGCTCCGCTTTCATCGTCGGCGCGCGCGTATTCGGTGAGGTCGACGCCCGCGATGTCGTATGTCACCCAGAATTCGAGGTTCGTGCCCTCGGGCATCTTGAGGCTCTTTTTCCCGCAGGACGAAAGCGGGAGAGAGAAAACGAATATCACGGCGATCATAGTCAGCAAAAAGGACCTTTTCTTCATGGCAGCACCCTCCTATATGAAATTATTTCATTTTAACATACTTTCAACTGATTATATCATGCATAAGCGCGGCTTGTCAAGCGTATTCGTATGAATTTTTCCCGAGAAAGGCAAAATTTTGCCGAGCGCGGGGAAATGGCGCACAAAAATGCGCCCGCGTCTTGTAAATCGGCGCGGTTTGATATATAATATAAAAATCGGAATGATAAGAAAGCGGAGGCGACCGTGGACATATTCGAGCTTTTCAAGCGAATAGAGAAGGAGAGGGAGACCGAGGCCGCCCGTCCCGTGACGGCGGTCGTCGCGGGGCTCGGAAATCCCGAGTCGAAATACACGTTCACGCGCCACAACGCGGGCTTCCTCGCGATGGATTACGCCTCGCAGAAGCTCAGCGTGAAGCTGACTAAGGCGAAATTCCACGCCCTCACGGCGGAAGCCGTCATTGGCGGCGAGCGTGTGCTTCTGATGAAGCCGCAGACATACATGAACCGCTCGGGCGACGCCGTCAGCGAGGCGGCATCGTTTTACAAGCTGCCGCCGGAGCGCGTGTTCATCATCTGCGACGACGTCAACTTGCCGACGGGGACGGTCCGCATCCGCGAAAAGGGAAGCTCGGGCGGGCAGAACGGGCTCAAGAGCATAGCGGAGGCGCTCGGCTCCGAGGCGTTCCCGCGCATAAAGCTCGGCGTCGGCGGCAAGCCGTCGCCGGAATGGGACCTTGCCGACTGGGTGCTCTCCACATTCGATGAGCACGACCGCGAGCTGATGTTCGCGGCGTTCGGACGCGCTTACGAGGCGCTGCCTCTCATCCTCGGCGGAGATTTTTCGGGCGCGCAGAGCAGATACAACGGATAGGAAAGGGAAGCGCCGCCGGCACGTCAACGATATCAATGATAAAACTGACAGACACCATCAGGGCAGAGCGCGACTATCCCGCCCTCACGGAGGCTCTCCGAGCCTCGCTGTCGGGAGCGAAAAAGCCCGCCCCGATCCTCGTCTCGGGTCTCTGCACAGGCGCGGCGAATGTGTTTTACGCCTGCGTTTCAGAGGACGCAAAGGAGTATTCGGGAAAAGCGCCGCTCATCCTCGCGGCTGACGAACCCGAATGTCTGCGGATACGGAGCTTTTTTGAGTCGCTCGGCCGCCGCGCGCTGTATTTTCCTCCGCGCGAGCTCATCTTTCATAACATAACCGCCTCCCGTGACAGCGAGCACGAGAGGCTCTCGGTGCTTGACGCGATATCATCGGGCGAGCCCGACGTGATAATAACGACGCCCGACGCCGCGCTTTCGTATACGCTGACGCCGCGCCGCTTGTCGGAAATGACCTTGACGCTCTCGGTCGGCGAGGAGGTGTCGGAGGATGATATCTCACGCCGCCTTTTCGCGGCGGGGTACGTCCGCGTCGACATGGTCGAGGGCGTGGGGCAGTATTCGGTCCGCGGTGATATCGTCGATATATTCCCGCCGTCGTATTCGCTGCCGCTGCGCGCGGAGTTCTTCGGCGACGAGATAAACAGGCTCTGCACGTTCGACCCCGGGACGCAGCGGACGTCCGATTTCCTCGACACGGCAAAGATACTGCCCGCGCGCGAGTTCACAGTGACGCCCGAGGCGCGGGAGAGGATAGCTGACGCGGCGAGAAAGCTCTCTGCAAAGGCGAAGAGCGAGAACACGCGCGGCATCCTTCGCGCCGAGGCGGAGGCCGCCGAGGCGGGGCTCCCGCTTCCGTTCGCGGACAAATATCTCCCGCTCATAATGCCCGAGCGCTGTGGGCTCTTCGACCACCTCGGCGCGCCCCGCGCCGTCATAACCGTCGAGAGCAACAACGTTTCCGCCCGAGTCGACGGGTATCTTGCGATGCTCGACGAGGAGATAAAGGCGATGCTCGAAGAGGGCATGACGTCGCCCTCGCTCACCGACTGCACATACAGGCGCGACGTGCTCGACGCGTATCTTTCCAAATGCGCTCATATCATAAACAACGCGTTCACATCGGCAAAAACGGGTCTTTCGGGACGGCAGCTCGGCGGCGTATTCGGCTTTTCGTCGCGCCGCGGCGTCGCCTACAACGGCAACATCAAGCTTTTGACCGAGGACGTCATAACGCTCATACGCGGCAATTACAGGATAAGCGTGAGCTGCGCCTCCGAGGCGTCGGCGTCGCTCACCGCAAAGGCGCTCGCGGACGAGGGGCTGCCCGCATTCGTTTCGCAGGACGCCTCGCCCGAGAAAATGAAGCCCGGCGTCGTTTACGTCGGCTGGGATAACGAGACCGAGGGCTTCGAGCTCCCGGCGCAGAGATTTTCGCTTATGTCGTTTGCGGGCAGCGCTGACGCGGCGAAGAAAAAGCGCAGGATAAAGGACCGCCGCGACGGCAAAAACACCGAGAAGATACTGTCATACGGCGATTTGAAACCGCTCGATTATGTCGTCCACGCCGCATACGGCATAGGGCAGTACATGGGGCTCGAGAACCTCGTCGTCGACGGGGTTGCCCGCGATTACGTCAAGATAAAATACGCGGGCACGGACCTTCTCTATCTTCCGACGGACCAGCTCGACCTCGTCTCGAAATACATCGGCTCGCACGGCGACGACGGCACGGTGAAGCTCTCGAAAATGGGAGGCGCCGACTGGGTAAAGGCAAAGTCGCGCGCGAAGAGTGCGGCAAAGGACATGGCAAAGGAGCTCATCGCGCTCTACGCGGCGCGAATGCGCTCGAAGGGGTTCGCTTTTCCGCCCGACGACGAATTTCAGCGCGGGTTCGAGAGCAGCTTTGAATATGAGGAAACGGAGGCTCAGCTCGCCGCGTCCTCCGAGATAAAGCGGGATATGGAGAAGCCGTATCCGATGGACAGACTTCTCTGCGGCGACGTCGGCTACGGGAAGACGGAGGTCGCGCTGCGCGCGGCGTTCAAGGCAATCCTCGCCGGCAAACAGGTCGCGTTTTTGGTTCCGACGACGATACTCGCGCACCAGCATTTCGGCACGGCGACGGCGCGGATGAGACCGTATCCGATAACGGTCGAGATGCTGTCCCGATTCCGCACGAAGGAGCAGCAGGCGGAGATACTCCGCAGGCTCCGCCGCGGCGAGATAGACATGATAATCGGCACGCACAGGATAATTTCCGGGGACATAAAATTCCGTGATCTCGGGCTTCTGATAGTAGACGAGGAGCAGCGCTTCGGCGTCTCGCAGAAGGAGAAGCTGAAACAGATGTCCGTCGGCGTAGACGTCCTGACGCTGACGGCGACGCCGATACCGCGCACGCTCAACATGGCGATGAACGGCATCAAGGATATGTCCATCCTCGACGA
>CANQYV010000095.1 GCA_947628165.1 uncultured Clostridia bacterium
TCTCGTGAACGGCACGGATGCGTCGCACATCTCGTCCGCGAAGTTCGCGAGCGTTCCGCGCTTCTCCGTCGCATATCCCTTCTTCTGTGCGTAGCGGTGAAGGATTGTCACGAGCTGCTCACGGCTCACGTTGTCGTCCGGCGCGAACGTGTTGTTGTCGTAGCCGTTGACGACGCCGTTCTCCGCCGCCCATGCGACCGCGTCAGAGTAGTAGGCGTCAGACTTCACATCCGCGAAGCCTTCCTCTACGGCATCCGGCTCGTACGCGAGACGGTACAGGACCGTCACCATCATGCCGCGCGTCATGCTTCCGTTCGGCGTGAACGTGTTCTCGCCGGTGCCATTGAACAGCTCACGCGCCGCGACGAACTCGACCGCATTCGACGCCCAGTGGTTTGCGTCCTCGACATCCTCGAACGTCTCCGCCTTGTCGACGATCTTGAGCGTGACGTCGCCCTCGACGTTCAGCACGACGCCGTTCTCGCCGATGGTGCAGTCGCGGACGACCTCCTCGGTGCCGTCCTCGTGGACAATTATCGCGACCGTTCCCGGACCGAATTCTGTGACGGGTATCTCGACCTTCTTGCTCTCGGTCGACTCGGTGCGGACGCTGATCTCCGGAGCTTCCTCGGCGGTCTTTGCCGCAGGGACTTCTACCGGCGCGGTCACGACGTCCTGCTTCTCCGCTTCCTTCGGGATGACGACCTCGGCGGACGTGACCTTGCCCTCCGCGTCGGTGCTCTTCTGGCCGACGACGCCGTCCGGAGTCGTCGTGCGCTCGGTGGCGCTGCCGTCGGTCTGGGTGACCTTCTCGGTGACGGTGTTGTCCGGCTTAGTCGTCGTTTCGGTGATGATACCGTCCTTATCGGTAGTCTTCTCGGTGACGGTGCTGTCCGGCGCGGTGACTTTCTCGGTCACAGTACCGTCCGGCTTCGTCGTCGTTTCGGTGACGGTACCGTCAGTCGCGGTGTCTGTCACTACCTGCGTCCCGTCCGGTCTTGTAGTCGTCGACGTAGACGAGCCGTCCGGGTTAGTGTGACCGACAGTCGTGTCTCCCGGGGTCGCAGGCCGGACGTAAACGACCTCAACCTCTGCAGGCTCGCTTACAAACGCGTTTGCCGTTGCGCCTGTCCTCACCTGATAGGTTCCGACCGTGAGACCACTGATGGACGTGCTGCCTTCGTCGACCGCCGTCCACTCATCACCGTCAGTCGGCTTATACTCATAAGTCTTGGTGCTGTCGAGGCCGGCGATCGAGCCGTTGTCCGCCTCGGGAGAGCTCGGCGTTACTCCGTAGAGTCCGCTCGGAGCGTCGGGACGCGCGGGAACAGCCAATGTCTGCGCCGCGCTGTACAGGAATTCGTCTTTGCCTGTCACGTCGGCGATTTTCAACTCTGTGCCGAGCCATTCGGGCTCGATCCCGAGCTTTCCGCCGCTCACCTGCGCGGGAGCGCCGTTTACAGTGTAGCTGTGACCCTCGGCAAATCCGGTCAGCGCCTCTGCCGCGTAATCAATCGTGACCGCAGGCATTTCGTTGGAGGGCGTGACGACCGTCTCGCCATCCTTCACATAGCAGACGTAATTCATACCGGGCTTTACAGTCGTGCCGCCGACGGTTGCGGAGAAGGTCAGAGTCCGGAGCGGCGATGGCGCCGCAGCCGTTCCGTCGGCCTCTTCGGTCGTGACGGTAGTCGCTATGCCGGGCGCAAAGCTTATCCTCGCGGGATTATCCTCCGTGGCTGTTTCCGCCACAAGGATCTTTCCGCCGAAGTCGCTGTTGACGACAGTTGTGGTTCCGCCGCCCAGCGTCAGCGAGGCTTCGCCGCGATCATCGGGATAGTTGGTACCGTTGCCGAATGTGTCCCTGGGCTGGAAGCTGTCATATATAGCCGTAAGCATGCTTGCGCCGCGCTTCGCGGTCGTCTCCGCGAAGGTGAGCGAGCCGTCCGCGAGGGTCACGAGAACACCGGGCATCAGCTTGAGCCGCTCGTTTACCGTCCAGTCGCCGGAGAGCTCGAAGTCCATGTCACCGTCTATGGGGTAGACAAATGCCCCGGTGGTCAGAGTGATGCCGACGATCGGAAGCTCGCTTGCCTCGATGCTGCCCGTACCGTTCATGACGAGCTTCTCGCGTCCCGTCGCCTTATCGTAGGTCTTTTCGATCGAGCCCTCGGACTGGCGGATAAGGCCGTTTTCCGGGTCGATCTGCGGGAAGCGGGTATAGTAGTAGGAGTTGGAGGCGTACATCTTGACGGTGCCGACGAGCTTCGCACCCGCCTCGATGACCGTCTTGACCTCGATGTTGTGCATGTCCACCTGGTTCATCGGGTAGACGCTCGGGAAAATGTCATACGCCTGCGAGCCGCCGCGCCAGTTGCGGACGATGTACAGGTCGCGCACCTCGCCGCCGGGTTCGGCGGTGATGGTCCCCTCGCCGGTGACATAGCCGCACACGTCGAGAATACCGCCCGCGCCGACCGTGATATTGCCCGCAAGCGCGATCTCACCGTAGCCTCCGGTCACATCCATGTCGTAGTGGCCGGCGTTCGGGCGTCCGGTGACGGCGTTGACGAGCACCGTGCCATTCACCGTAAGGGTGCTTCCGGCGGGGATGGTCAGCTTGTGGAACAGTGCCGCTTTAGGATCCTTGCCGGTGTTCTGCGAATAAGTCTTCCCGTCCGGGTTGAAGCCGGTGGTCTTGTCGTAGCCGGTGTCGTCCGCGGAGACGGGCAGAAGGAGCATGACGCCTGTCGGAACCGTCACGTCGCCCGTCAGCTCGGCGTCGGAGTCGAGGATGACGGTGTCGCCCTCCGTCGCGTGCTCAAGCGCGAGCTCGAGCGTGCGCCAATTGGTCTCGCCTATCCTCGCCTCGTGGCTCTCGGTGTACTTCGCGGTGTAGGTCGCCGCCTTGGTGACGGTTTCCTCCAGCGCCGGCTCCCACTTATCGAATGTGTAGTGGACGTGGTCGGTGTCCTCGCGCTCGGTGCTGTGCGAAAGCTCCGCGCCGTAGCGGTAGGTCTTCTTCTCCGTCGTGTCGCCTACCTGCCATGTGACCTCAAAGGTGTCACGGTCGTAGTAGACGTTTATGACGGTCGTGCCGTCCGCGTTGACTACACCCTCAAGGATGTTGTTCTCCCTGACATGGAATCCCGTATAGCTCTTGGTCGTTGCGTTGACCGTGGAATCGGTAGCGCCATGCAGATTTTCCGTATCGTTGTCAACAAGGGTATACTCGTCGCCCTCGACGTTCTGCTGCCAATGCTTCACGGTGTACAGGGTATTGCCGTCGGCATTCCACTTGGCTGTGAGCGTCAGCTTGCCTCCCTCAACATCCAGCAACTCGCCTACCTTGGTAGTCTTTTCGACAGTCACGCCGGTATCGGTCTGCCAACCGGCGAAGTTATATCCCTGTCTTGTGGGCTGGGTCAGCTGTTCGCCGTAGGTTTCGTCGTAGGTGACAGTGATGGTGGTTTTGTCCTCACCGTTCACTTTGCCGCCGGCGGCGTCAAGAGTCACCTGATACGTTTTTGGCGTCCACTTGGCGGTCATAGTGATTGTCCCGCCCTGCTCAGAGGTAAGATTCTGCACTTCCTGGCCGTTTTCATACGACTTTCCGTCGCTGCCGCTCCAACCGCCGAAGTCGTAGCCCTTGCGGGTGAAGGTGTTCTGCGTGAGCGGTGTTTTCTCCTCGTCGTAAGTAAAGGACTGCGGGCTCATCGAACCTTCAACGGTGCCTTCACCGCCTGCGAAATTGACGGTGTAGGTGTTGGGCGTCCAACGGGCGTAAACGGTGTCGGTGCTTTCAAACTCAAACTTCTTGGAGTTGAAATCGACCGACGAGCCGCCCTCATTGGAATCATACCAACCGGCAAAGGTGTAACCGGTTTTGGTGGGTTCGTCTATGGGTGTGACCTTGCCCGTAGAATCGGCGGTCACCGTGCCCTTGTTATCGCTGCCGTCCATGAACGTGACGACGGCGTTTTTCTTCCAATGGGCGTAGACGTCTGTTACGGTTTCGTCGGAATAGATTCCTTCAATCTTGCTGCCTTCTCCTCCCTGCTTGTCAAACCAACCGAAGAAGGTATAACCGTCTCTTGTCGGCTCCTGCGGAAGAACCCAAGCGCTGTCGACTTTCTGCCCGACCGATTGATCCTGAGTTACTCCGCCGTCCTCATAGTGAAATTTTACATCGACGGCGTTTGCATCCCATTGAGCCTCGTATACCACATCAAAGGGACCCATGGTCTCGTCTGCCATTGTGGATGGAACAGTCTGCTCGACCGAAATCTCATTACCGTCATAGTCGGTATAGGTCTTTTTCCATCCAGTAAGCGAATAACCGGGTTTGGATACATTTGGGGCGACAACCGAATCGCCGTATTGAAGCGTTTTCGAGCCGTCTCCGTCTTGAACTTCTTCGCCATCGCTCTTAAAGGTCACATTATGTGTGGCGTCATAGTTAAAAAAGAAAATAGTTACAGGCGCTTCAAATGGAATCCCTTCATCCTCCCCATTAAGAGTAACAGGAACTTGGGTGCCATCAAGAAAACTTATGGTAGTCGATGTACCTTTATCAACAAACTCTTCAATCTTACCTTCATAGCGGGCTAAAACCGAAACAAGGACCGCAAGCATCAAGCCCATTTGCATATTAGAAGGGTTATCTTTATCGGCACCAAATTCAAGTATATTCTCATTCTCGCTAAGCTTGGTTTTTACTCCACTAAGCAACTGTACAAAAATATCGCGATTATCAGGATTCGAGTTTAACCACTTTGTCAAATACTCATTTTCGGCACCCCAATCAATGCCAAGCATAGTCATTGAGGTTATTTTTTCATAAGCGAATAATTTGCTAAGAAATTGAACGCCTATCAGCTGAGTAGCTTGAAAATTTTTATTAGTAAATTTACAAGTACAATTCCCGTCAGTTCCATCAACAAAAGTAAGCACCGCAATATCCTTCAACGTGGCATTAACGCCATCGTTAGCGGTAATCGCTTCTTTCATCGCGTCATAAACCGCCTGAATCGCCGCCTCCTCGCTCACCGCCAGCGCGCTCAAGGGAAGCGCGCTGACAACGATCAGCAGCGCGAGCGCAAGGCAGAGAAGACGTCTTCCGATTTTCATAGATAACACCTCATTTCACATATACTTTTAGCATTTTGGGAGAGCCCGAGGGCCCTCCCAAAATATTCATCAAGCGGTGGGAATTTCGGGTTACTCCGCAGCCTCAAACGAGAATGTAAACGTCTCGGGCGAAGTCACGCCGGCTTCGGCCTTGTAGGTCACGGTGAAGCTAACCGAGGTCCCGATGATCTCCGAGAGCGTAGTTGTTCCGGTGACCTTCACAGGCTCGCTACCCGTCTTTGTGAAGGACAGAGCCTTGACAAACTCCTCGATCTTAACTTCTCCGTTTTCAATCAACTTCGCATCGCCGGATGTGACAGACTCTACCTGACTCAAGTGAGCCTTGACCGTGGCAAGCAGCTCGTCACCGATTTTTCCGTAAATGGTGCCGACAGTATTTGTCTTGCCGGTCTCGGAAATCGCTACCGTAAGCGTATTGCTTGCGTATGTCACGGTGGCAATATCGGTCAGCTCGGAGTTCAGCTCAGTAAGGCGGGCAGTGATCTCGTCGGAAATCGAACCCGCAACAAACTTGAGGGTGTAGGTCTCGGGATTCTTGTTGGTTTCGCCCTTCGCAGCAGCCTTATAGGTCACGGTGATGGTATAACTATGTCCGGCGAGAACACCGATGGTGTCCGTGCCCGCGATCG
>CANQYV010000096.1 GCA_947628165.1 uncultured Clostridia bacterium
ACGCCGCCTGAACCGAGGCTCCGAGCGCGCCGACAGCATCGAGTTCAGAATGACGGGGGTTGATCCGATATGATAAAGGCTGGTGAAGAGCTGCGGGCGGCGATGGAGCGTTCGCGGGCGTTTAAGGCATATGCCGAGGTCACGTTCAAGGACGGCACGGAGGCGTCGATAGGAGATAAAGAGATCGTCGTTTCGGGCGGCGGAAACACGCTTTCGGACTCGGCGGGCGTCGGCACGTTCCCGGTCGGCGAGGCGGTCTGCCGCTCGGTGACGCTTGAGATATTGCCGGGGGAAACCCTTGCGGGGAGAGATTTTTTCGGCGCGGAGATAAGGCTTTCGACCTCTCTTGAGGACACGGAAAAAATCCCGCTCGGGAGCTTTACGGTCACGGAGGCGGAATCGTCAGGCGGGCGCGTCAGGCTGACGGCGCTCGATGACATGCGCCGCGCGGACAGGGAATTTGCGTCCGTGCTGCCGTCGCTGACGTTCCCGACGACGGCGGGCGAGCTGTGGCGCGGCATCTGCAAAACGTGCGGACTGCAATATTCGACATCCGTCTTCAGAAATTCGACGTTTGTCGTCGACAAAGCGCCCGACGGGGATTTGACGTGCCGCACGGTGCTCGGCGCGATAGCGGCGCTTGCGGGCGGATGCGCGCGCGTCGACCGCTTCGGCGTCTGCGGCGTCGTCACTCCTGACATCTCGGAGGAGGCCGAGGCGCACGAGCCCGCCGCGTGGGCGGAGTTGACGGCGGACACCGAGGACATCGTCGTAACGGGCGTCCGCGTCGGCGACGGCGGCGGCGAGGTCTCTATGAGCGGGCGGGAGGGCTACGTCATCGAGCTTGAGGAGCCGCTCGCGAGCGGGGACCGCGGGCATCTTCAGACGGCGGCGGATCTCATAGGCGAGGCGCTGACGGGGCTGTCGTTCCGCAGATTTTCGGGGACGCTGCCCGCGTACCCGCTCGCCGAGTTCCTCGACGCCGTGAGGATAAGGGACGCGAACGGGGGAAGCTGCCGCTCGTTTATAACCGATATGAGCTTTTCCTTCTTCGGGAAAACGGAGCTCTCGTGCTCGGCGGAGCCCGCCGCGCGAAGGGAGAGCAGGTACCGTCAGCCGTTCTCGAGGGCGGTGACGGAGGCAAGGCGCCTCGTTGAGGCGGAGAGGACCGCAAGGGAGGCGGCGATCGCGGAGCTGTCGGGCAGGCTCGCCGACGCCTCGGGGATGTATATCACCGCCAAGCCTCAGCAGGGCGGCGGGAGCATCTACTATATGCACGACAAGCCCGCCCTCGCCGACAGCGATATCGTCTGGAAGCTGACGGCGGACGCGTTCGGCATCTCGACAGACGGCGGCAAATCGTACCCCTACGGCTTTTCCGTCACCGGCGAGCTCATCACAAAGCTGCTCTACGCCGAGGGGATAGACGCCGACTACATTGACACGGGCTCCATTGTGGCGCGCGACGCGGAGGGCAACGTCGTCTTCTCCGTCAACGTCGAAACCGGCGACGTCGTCATCTCCGGCGACAGCGTGAAGATCGGCGGCAGGTCGGCGACGGTCGCGGTCGCGGACGCGGCGTCTGCGGCAACGTCCGCGCTCGAGACGGCGAACGCCGCGCTCGAGGAGGCGCGCAAATCCGCGAACCTGACTATCATCCTCGGCAACGAGTACGAGGGCATCCCCACCGACTACGAGGGCGGCTACGCCTCGCCGCTCGCGGCGTCGACGACGGTGCAGGTGCTATACGGGCACACCGACGTCTCGGACGTCTGCACATATTCGTGCGTCACCTCAAAGGGCGTCACGGGTTCGTGGGACAAGACCTCGCGGACGTACACGGTGACGGAGCTTTCGACCGACACCGGCTGGGTCGACATCACGGCGGATTACATGGGGCTGTTCTCGGTCACGAAGCGGTTCTCGGTCGCGAAGGTAAAAGGCGGCGCGCCCGGGGAGAAGGGCGAGAAGGGCGCCGACGGAGCACCGGGTAAGGACGGAGCCCCCGGAGCCGACGGCGCCACAGGTCCGCAAGGTCCCGCAGGCCCGAAGGGGGACACCGGCGCCGACGGCAAAGACGGAGCCACGGGTCCGCAAGGTCCCGCAGGCCCGAAGGGCGATACCGGCGCCGACGGCAAAGACGGCGCCACGGGTCCGCAAGGTCCCGCAGGCCCGAAGGGCGATACCGGAGCCCCCGGAAAGGACGGCGCGCCCGGCGTCGGGATACAGTCGATAGCGGAGCACTACGCGGTCTCCGCGTCGAACACCTCGGCTCCGACCTCGTGGAGCGACACGGTCCCGCCGATGACGGCGGAGGACAAGTACCTGTGGAATTACGAAACGATCACATATACGAGCGGCGCCACGTCCGACACCGTGAAGCGCGTTATTGGCGTGTACGGCGACAAGGGCGACAAGGGAGACAAAGGCGAGAAAGGGGAAAAGGGCTCCCCCGGCGCGGACGGCGCGCCCGGCACCCCGGGCGCAAAGGGGGACAAGGGCGCCGAAGGAAAGGGCATCACGACGGTAGTCAACCACTATCTCGCAACGTCGGCGGCGACAGGCGTCACCTCGAAGGCGACGGGATGGACGACCACCGTTCAGAACGTGTCCGCAAGCAAGAAATATCTGTGGAATTACGAGACCGTATCGTATACCGACGGCACCTCGTCGGACACCGAGCCGTGCATCATTGGCGCATACGGCGACAAGGGGGACAAGGGCGCGAAAGGGGACACCGGCGCGCCCGGAGCCGACGGCAAGGACGGCGCCCCCGGCGCGAAAGGCGAGAAAGGCGAGAAAGGCGACACGGGGTCGCCCGGACCGCAAGGCCCCACGGGCCCGAAGGGGGACACCGGCGCACCCGGCAAGGACGGAGCTGCCGGAAAGGGCATCTCGTTGATCACCAACCACTACCTTGCGACCGCGTCCGGTTCGGGCGTGACGGCGTCGACGCCCGGGTGGACGGAGACCGTGCAGACGATTACGACCTCGAAAAAATACCTCTGGAATTACGAGACCGTCACATATACGGACAAGTCGACGTCCTCGACCGCGCCGCACATCATAGGCGTGTACGGCGACACGGGCGCGAAGGGCTCCGCGGGCGCGGCGGGCAAGGGCATCACATCGATCACAGAGTATTACGCGCTTTCGACGTCCGGCACAACTGCCCCGGCGGACAGCGCGTTTTCGACGACGATCCCGACGCTGACGGCGACGAATCGGTACCTGTGGAATTACGAAAAAGTCACATACACCGACAAATCCACCGAAAACACGGCAAAGCGTGTCATCGGCGTCTACGGCGACAAGGGCGACAAGGGCGCGAAAGGGGACACGGGCCCGAAGGGCGATACAGGGTCGACAGGTCCGCAGGGACCCACAGGCCCGAAAGGGGACACGGGCGCCGATGGAAAAGACGGAGCCCCCGGCAAAGACGGCGCGCCCGGCGCCACGGGTCCGCAAGGCCCCACGGGTCCGCAAGGCCCCACGGGTCCGCAGGGACCCACAGGCCCGAAGGGTCCGCAGGGGACCGCCGGGAGGACATACTTCATCGAGCTGTCCGCCAACGTCCTCAAGCGCGGCGCGAACGGCGCCGTCACCCCGGCGGCGCTCTCGGCGTCCGCCTACTACCGCGACGGCACCTCCGCCGCCCGCGCCGCGTACAAGGGGCGCTGGATAGTCGCAACCTCGACCGACGGCAGCACGTTCACGACCGCCGCGTCCTCGACAGCCGACGAGGCGTCCCGCTCATACGCGGTCGGCAGCCTGCCCGCGTCTGTCGTCGCCGTCCGCTTCACGCTCTACGCCGCGGGCGGGCTGACGACGGCGCTCGACATGCAGACGGTGCCCGTCGTCGTCGACGTATCGGCGCTGACGCACGAGCAGATATTCAATCTGCTCACCAACGACGGCAAGCTCCAGGGGCTCTACCGGGAGGGCGGCAACATATATCTCAACGCCTCGTACATCAAGGCGGGCACGCTCTCGGCGGGCGTCATCCAGAGCGCGAACTACAAGTCCGGCAGCACGGGCATGAAGCTGACGCTCTCGGACGGCGCGTGGGACAGCGCGGGCTTCAAGGTGTCAGCAAACGGCACGATGACCGCCACAATGGGCAAGATCGGCGGGTGGAATATTATGAGCAGCACGCTTGACGGAAGCGGTACGATGTACGAGCCGCGCCTGCCTTATCACGTCCGGCTTACGGCCCCGTCCGGCGTCGTATCAGACGGGACGACGGTCATCCAGGGGTATGTGGAATACCCCGCGGGTCCCGCGCAGGTGTGGGGCATCCGCGTCGACGGCACGGCGATATTCACTCGCGTTGTGATCGAACAAAACGCGCTCTACCCCGTGTTCAAGCTCCACCACGAGGCGGTATACAGCGGCGCGACGTCAGGAAATACATGGACAAAAACAAACGCGAGTGTGACGGTACCCGCAAATTCCGTCTATACCGTGACGGCGACCGCGCGCTGGAACTCGTCGCGTCCGCTCGCGGTAGCGATCACAAAGGGAAACCCGAGCGACCTTGACAATATTTTGGCTGCGTTCGACAACAGGTCGGACGACTACCTGATCGGGCATCCGTCCGTCACATATTCGGGGCAGACGGGCTCGTCCGCCTTGACGCTCTATGTGTACGCGCAGTATCCCCCGGCGTCGTCCGGCACGCACACGGCGATAATAGACGGTTTTTATACGACCGCAAATTGATTTAAGGAGGCAAAAATGAAGGAAAGCGAATTTGTCCCGCGGCTCGAGCGGCCGCGCGCGGGAAACAAATACTACATCACGAAAAAGGCGGGAGGCTGGTCGTCGGCGATAAAGGGCAAGCCGGAGGACGCCGAGTGCGACGTGCTCTCAAACTGCGTCGGCTACGCATACGGCAGGTTCAACGAGATCGCGGGCGGCGAGGGCTGCCGCTACCTTAAGCCCGTGAACGCCGAGCGGTTCATGGACTACGCGGGCGGGCTTGAGACGGGAGGCGCCGACGCCTCCCCGCGCGTCGGCGCGGTCATGGTCTGGCGCGGAGGGAAGACGAAGTCGGGCTCCGACGGCGCGGGGCACGTCGCGATAGTCGAGCAGGTCAGGAGCGCCGACGAGGTCGTGACGTCGGAGAGCGGCTGGGGCTCGAAGGTCCCGTTCAAAACGAAGACGCGCCGCCGCGGAGGCGGAAACTGGGGCGCGGGCACGAGCCACACGTTCCTCGGATTCATCTACAATCCGGCAGTCGAGCCGGAGGCAAAAATCACACCGGTATCGGAGGGAAAGAAAGTGAGCGTAAGCGTACTTACGGTTAAAAGAGGCACGAAGGGCGAGGCGGTCAGGGCGGCGCAGTCGCTTCTGAATCTGCGCGTCGGCGCGGGGCTCGCATCTGACGGCGTCTGCGGCGAGAAAACCGAGGCGGCGATAAGAAAATTTCAGTCGGAGGCGAAGCTCGCCGCCGACGGCATCTGCGGCAAGAACACCTGGACCGCGCTGCTCGGGGGGTGAGAGCGTTGGACTGGGCAGCAGTGATCGGGGCAGCCTCCGGCGCGGCGGGCATCGCGTTCGGCGTCGCGGCGTTTCTGCGGAACAGGCACGCGGACGACACCGAGGGCGGCAAGACGGTCGGCACGGTGCTGACGGAGCTCGGCTACATCAAATCTGGCGTCGACGACATCAAGCGGAAGCAGGAGCGGCAGGACGAGCAGAACATGCAGGTCACCGCCCGCCTGACCGCCGTCGAGGCGTCCGCCAAGCAGGCGCACAAAAGGCTCGACCGCATAGA
>CANQYV010000097.1 GCA_947628165.1 uncultured Clostridia bacterium
GCATACGGGCATGAGGTACTCCCTCGTCACCCGCGAACTCATTGCGGACTCGACTGAGGCGATGGTGCTCGCGCACGGCTTTGACGGGCTCGTGATGGTGCCGAACTGCGACAAAAACGTGCCGGGTCTGCTCATGGCGGCGGCGCGCGTCAATATCCCGACGATATTCGTCAGCGGCGGGCCGATGCTCGCGGGCAGGGTGAACGGCAAAAAGACGAGCCTTTCGAGCATGTTCGAGGCGGTCGGCGCTTACTCCTCCGGAAAGCTCGACGACGCGGGGCTCTGTGAGTTCGAGGAACACGCGTGCCCGACGTGCGGCTCCTGCTCGGGGATGTATACCGCGAACTCCATGAACTGCCTGACGGAGGCGCTCGGAATGGGGCTGCGCGGGAACGGGACGGTGCCCGCCGTTTACTCGGCGCGCATCGAACTCGCAAAGCACGCGGGAATGCAGATAATGGAGCTCGTGAAGAAGAACATCCGCCCGCGAGACATAATGACGGAGGCGGCGTTCAGAAACGCGCTGACGGCGGATATGGCGCTCGGATGCTCGACGAACAGCATGCTGCATCTGCCCGCAATCGCTAACGAATGCGGGATAAAGATAGATCTCGACATGGCGAACGGGATAAGCGAGCGCACGCCGAACCTCTGCCATCTCGCGCCCGCGGGACCTGTATACATGGAGGACCTGAACGAGGCTGGCGGTGTCTACGCCGTGCTCCGCGAGCTTGCGGAGGCGGGACTGCTTGACACGACCGTTCTGACCTGCACGGGAAAGACGCTTTGGGAGAACATAAAGAATGCCGAGGTTTACGACAGCCATGTCATAAGGCCCGTTTCCGACCCGTACAGCAAGACGGGAGGGATCGCAGTGCTGCGCGGAAATCTCGCGCCTGACGGCTGCGTCGTGAAGCGCTCCGCCGTCGCCCCCGAGATGCTCGTGCACAAGGGCCCCGCCCGCGTCTTTGACAGCGAGGAAGACGCGATCGCGGCGATATATGCGGGGAAGATAGTGAAGGGCGACGTTGTCGTCATCAGATACGAGGGCCCCGCCGGCGGTCCCGGGATGAGGGAGATGCTGTCGCCGACGTCCGCCATCGCGGGCATGGGGTTGGACAAAGACGTCGCGCTCATAACGGACGGGAGATTTTCCGGCGCGACGAGGGGAGCCTCTATCGGGCACATTTCGCCCGAGGCCGTCAGAGGCGGGCTTATCGCATTTGTCAAAGAGGGCGACATCATATCGATAAACATACCCGAATATAAAATTGAACTGCTCGTACCCGAAGAGGAGCTTGAGGCGCGCATGAAGTCTACGCCGATAAAGTTCAAGAAAGACATAAGGGGCGTGCTCGCCCGCTATTCGGTGCAGGTCAGCTCGGCTGACAAGGGCGCCGTAATAAACAGATTCAAGTATGAAGAATAAGACAGGGCTTACGGCGGCGGAGCTCGGACGGCTGTCGCTCGCGCTTTCGTCTCTATCCGTGTTTCGCGGCGTGCTCGAGCATGACGTGATGAGGGCGTTTTCAAAATTTCTCGACGCTGCCTCCCGCGGCAGGGATGAGGCGGTCCCGCTGTACGGCGAGTTCGTTTATTTGCTCGGGAAAAACAACTGCTCTTTTTCGGATTTTCTGAAAGAGGCGGTGTTTGAGGACGAAAACGAATACATTATCCGCGCGGGCAGGGGAGAGAAGACAAGTAATGCGCTTGCCGAAAATGCGGAAACAGATCTTCGGCTTTTGTCTACACTGACGGATCTTGTGCCGGAGAATCTCGCGCCGGCATGGGAAAATGCGGCGGGCGGCATCAGGATGCCGCTGTTTGAAAACGAACATATCGATCTTTCGGCGGAGTACGCGGAGCGCGTCAAAAACGTCGGCAAGCTCGGATACGGAATATTTTCCCGCCATGGCATGTTCCGCCTCGACGGGGAAAAAATCGTGCCCGTCGGCGCGTCAGACGAAACGGACGCGGGAGCGTTCGTCGGATACGAGGCCGAGAGGGCGGAGGTATTCGCGAACACGCGCGCACTCGCGGAGGGCAGGCAGGCGTCTAACATACTCCTGTTCGGCGACGCGGGGACGGGAAAATCGTCGACCGTCAAGGCGAGCGCTAATATGTTCCGCAAGGACGGCGTGCGCCTCATAGAGCTGCGCCGCGACCAGATACTCTCCCTCTCGTCCGTTATGGAAAGGATAACGGAAAACCTGCTCAAATTCATAATTTTTATAGACGACCTGTCGTTCGGCAAAAACGACGACAGCTTTGCGATGTTGAAGGCGGCGCTCGAGGGCTCCGCCTCCGCGCGCGCGAAAAACGCCGTCATCTACGCGACGTCGAACAGGCGTCACATCGTGATGGAGAGCTTTTCGGACAGGGACGGCGACGACGTGCATCACGGCGAGACCGTGCAGGAGCTGATGTCACTCTCCGACCGCTTCGGGCTTGTCGTATATTTCGGGCGTCCCGACAAAAAGCTGTATCTCAAAATCGTGCACGCCTTGGCACAGCGCGCGGGCGTCGACGGCGTGTCTGGGCTCGACGAGGAGGCGGAGGCGTTCGCGCTCGCAAAGGGGAGCCGTTCGCCGCGAGCCGCGGAGCAGTTTATTGAGAGCGTTATAGAAAAGCAGAACCGCGGGGCCGTCGAGAAAAACAAATAAAATGGCTGCAAGAGGAAGAAAGTGACGAACTGCAAAGATAAGTATACGAGGCAGTTTTTCCCCGTCAAAAGCCCGCGCCGCGGGTGGGCGGAGAAGACGTACATAGATAAAGCGCCCGTGTGGTGCTCCGTCGACCTGCGCGACGGAAATCAGTCCCTGACGATACCGATGTCGCTCAGCGAAAAGATAGACTTTTTCCGTCTGCTCGTCGGCGTCGGCTTCAAGGAAATAGAGGTCGGTTTCCCGGCGGCGTCGGATACGGAATACGCGTTCCTCCGCACGCTCATAGAAAACGGCATGATACCGGACGACGTGACCGTGCAGGTCCTGACGCAGAGCCGCGAGCACATAATAAGAAAGACGTTTGAGGCGCTGCGCGGCTGCAAAAACGCGATCGTGCACCTCTACAATCCGACGTCGAGGGCGCAGCGCGAACAGGTCTTTGGAATGACAAAGGCGGAGATAAAGAAAATAGCGACGGACGGCGCGCGCCTTTTCCGCAGCATCGCGGAGGACATGGGGGTCGACTACAGATACGAGTATTCGCCCGAGTCGTTCACGGGGACGGAGCCCGAGTTCGCGCTCGAGGTGTGCGACGCCGTGCTCGATGTCTGGCGTCCGACGGAGGAGAGAAAGGCAATAATAAATCTGCCGGTGACGGTGGAGCTGTCCTCGCCCCACGTCTACGCGGACCAGGTCGAATACATATCCGACAACATCGGTTACAGGAACGCCGTCGTCATCTCCCTGCACCCTCACAACGACAGGGGCTGCGCCGTCGCGGACGCGGAGCTCGGGCTGCTCGCGGGAGCCGAGCGCATAGAGGGGACGCTTTTCGGAAACGGCGAGAGGACGGGAAACGTCGACCTTGTGACGCTCGCGCTCAATATGTATTCGCAGGGCGTCGACCCGGGGCTCGACTTTTCCGACATGCAGAAAATAGCCGAAGCTTACGAGCGCGCGACGCGGATGCAGGTCGGCGACAGGCAGCCGTATTCGGGAAAGCTCGTATTTGCCGCGTTCTCGGGCTCTCATCAGGACGCAATCGCGAAGGGAATGAAGTGGCGCGCGGAGCACGGGGACGGGGTTTGGGACGTGCCGTATCTGCCGCTTGACCCCGCCGACGTCGGCAGAGAGTACGAGACGGACGTTATAAGGATAAATTCGCAGTCCGGCAAGGGCGGCATCGGATATATTCTCGAGCGGAATTTCGGTTATGTGCTCCCGAACGCCATGAGAGAAGAGGTCGGATACGCCGTCAAGGCAGTCTCGGACCGCGAGCATTCGGAGCTTTCGCCCGAGGACGTGCTCGACATATTCACGAAGGAGTACGTCAACGTAAACGACAAAATACGGCTCATAGACTACCATTTCGTAAGGACGCCGGATATAAACGTCACCGTTACCGTGGAAATTGACGGGGAGGTGCGCGACATAAGGGCATCCGGAAACGGAAGACTTGACGCCGTGAGCAACGCGGTAAAAAGGGAGCTCGGGATAATGTTTTCCGAGCTGACGTACGAGGAGCACGCGCTCTCGCGCGGCTCGTCGTCGCAGGCGATAACGTATCTTAGTATAAAGCTTCGGGACGGCAGGCGCGTTTGGGGCGCGGGCATAAACGACGACATCATCGCGTCGTCGATAAGCGCGCTCTTCTCGGCGCTCAACCGCTCGCGGCACTGAAAGTCCGGGAGGTACACAGTATGGGAAACGGAATGACAATGACGCAGAAGATCCTCGCGGCGCACGCCGGCAAAGACGCAGTCTTTCCGGGTGAGCTCATCGAGGCGGGACTTGACCTTGTGCTCGGGAACGACATCACGACGCCCGTCGCGGTGAACGAATTCCGCCGCGCGGGGTTCGATGACGTTTTCGACAGGGAGAAGATAGCCGTCGTGCTCGACCATTTCGTGCCGAACAAGGATATAAAGGCGGCGGAGCAGTCGAAGCTGTGCCGCGGCTTTGCGTGCGAGCACGGCATCACGCATTTTTACGACGTCGGAAAAATGGGCATCGAGCACGCGCTTTTGCCGGAGCAGGGACTTGTCACGGCGGGAGACTGCGTTATCGGCGCGGACAGCCACACCTGCACATACGGCGCGCTCGGCGCGTTTTCGACCGGCGTCGGCAGCACCGACATGGCGGCGGCGATGGCGACGGGCAAGGCGTGGTTCCGCGTGCCGACGGCGATAAAATTCGAGCTTGAGGGCACGCTTCCCGAAGGCTGCTCCGGCAAGGACCTGATACTTTCGATAATAGGCATGATAGGCGTCGACGGCGCGCGGTACAAGAGCATGGAGTTTTCGGGCGCGGGGATACGGTCGCTCTCGATGGACGACAGGTTCACGGTCTGCAACATGGCGGTCGAGGCGGGCGCGAAAAACGGCATCTTCCCCGTCGACGAAAAAACGCTTTCCTATCTTGACGGGCGCGCCGCAAGAAAACCCGTCGTATACGAGGCGGACGGCGGCGCGGAATACGAGCGCGTGATAAAAATCGACCTAGGCGATATCGTTCCCACCGTGGCGTGCCCGCATCTGCCGGAGAACACGAGACCCGCGTCCGAGCTTTCGGACATAAGGATAGACCAGGTCGTAATAGGCAGCTGCACGAACGGGCGGATGGAGGACATGGAGACGGCGCACGCGATACTGAAGGGCAAAAAGGTCGCGGACGGCGTGCGCTGCATCATAATCCCCGCGACGATGGCGATATACAGGGAATGCGTCGTGAGGGGATACGTCACGGACTTCATCGACGCGGGAGCCGTCGTCTCGACGCCGACGTGCGGTCCGTGCCTCGGCGGATACATGGGCATCCTCGCCGAGGGCGAGAGGTGCGTGGCGACGACGAACCGCAACTTCGTCGGCAGGATGGGACATCCGAAGAGCGAGGTCTACCTCGCGTCGCCCGCGGTCGCCGCTTCGAGCGCGCTTGCGGGATACATCACGGGACCGGAGGACAGGAAAGGTTGAAACATTGTAATATGAGCACCATTCCGAAAAAAGGCGCACAAAATCAAGCCCTCAAGAAATGGGGCTTT
>CANQYV010000098.1 GCA_947628165.1 uncultured Clostridia bacterium
CCCTACAAGCAGTCTGCAAGGGCTTTTATATATCACGTATACGCAAAGAGGCTAGTTGCGGAGGGCAGGGCATATCCCGTTTTCTCGACGGATGAGGAACTCGAAGAAATAAAGACCGCCGACAAAAAAGCCGAACTCAAAAGCGTCAACTGGGAGACTGACGCCGCAGCCCGCCGCGAGGCGATGCTTGCGCGCAGAAATTTCACGATTGAGGACGTCGAACGTGAGCTTTCGGCAGGTCACAAATTCGCGCTCTTCGCGATAGCAGAGGGCGACGGAACGCGCAAGCGCAAGGTAAACGACCTTGTGCGCGGCGACCTTGAGCTGCCGGAAAACGACGAGGACGTTGTGCTTCTAAAGTCCGACGGCATACCGACATATCATTTCGCGCACGTCGTTGATGACCACCTGATGAGGACCACGCACGTCATACGCGGCGAGGAATGGCTGCCGAGTCTGCCGAAGCATCTTCAGCTTTTCTCCTACATGGGATGGAAGCCGCCGAAATATATCCACATCTCGCAGATAATGCGTCTCGACGAGGACGGCTCAAAGAAGAAGCTCTCGAAGCGCGACATGGGCGCGAACCTTGACGATTACAGCCGCCTCGGCTACTGCCCGCGCGCCGTGATCGAATACGTTATGACGCTCCTCAACTCAAACTATGAGGAATGGCGCGCGCAGAATCCGGATAAGGATTATACCGAGTTTCCGTTCAACGTCAAGAAGATGAGCTCGTCCGGCTGCCTTTTCGATATGAAAAAGCTCGACGACGTCGCAAAAAATGTCGTATCCCGCATGACGGCGGATGAAGTCTACGAAAACTTTCTCGAATGGGCAAAAACATATGATCCCGATTTTGCCGTGCTGGTCGGCGACAGAGATTGCGCCCTCTCCGTGATCGGCATTGGGCGCGGCGGAAAGAAGCCGCGCAAGGACTACGGGACGTGGCTCGAGCTCAGGTCGTACATGGAGCCGTTCTATGACGAGACATTCCGAGTCGAGGACGAGTATCCCGAAAACATTGACCGAGGCGACATAAAATGTGCGCTCACGGCTTTCCTCGAAAGCTATAACCATAACGACGACGCGGGCGCATGGTTTGAAAAGGTCAAGGCGATATGCGCGCCGCTCGGCTACTGCGATGACATGAAGGAATACCGCACCTCGCCTGAAGCATACAAGGGGAGCGTTGCCGACGTCAGCATGATGATACGCGTCGCCGTGACGGGAAGGATCAACTCGCCAGACCTTTATACCGTGATGCACATAATCGGCGAGGAAAGATCGCTTGCCCGTGTGCGCTCTATGATAAACAAACTTTAAAAGCTCTCGCATCGGAGGCGAAATATGGCTGAGAACACAAACTTTATTCACGAGATAATTGACGGGGAGATCGAGTCCGGAAAATACCGCGCAGACGAGATACACACGCGCTTTCCTCCCGAGCCGAACGGATATCTTCATATCGGGCACTGCAAGGCGCTGATGATAGACTTCGGCACGGCGGAGAAATACGGCGGGCGCTGCAACCTCCGCATGGACGATACGAACCCTGCGAAGGAGGATACAGAATACGTCGACGCCATAAAGGAGGACATCCACTGGCTCGGATTTGACTGGGGCGACCGGTTTTATTATGGCTCGGATTATTTTGCCGAGACGTACCGCCTCGCCTGCGAGCTCATAAAGACGGGCGACGCCTATGTCTGCGAGCTTTCGCCGGACCAGTTCAGCGAATACCGCGGAGACCTCTCGCATCCGGCGATATCGCCTTACCGCGACCGCCCGTGGCAGGAGAGCCTCGAGCTTTTCGAGCGTATGAAGGGGGGCGAGTTCCCGGAGGGAAAGTACACGCTCCGCGCAAAAATTGACCTTGCCTCCGGCAATTTCAATATGCGCGACCCGGTGCTCTACCGCATCCGTTACATCGAGCACCACAGGCAGGGGACAGAGTGGTGCATCTTCCCGATGTACGACTTCGCGCATCCGATACAGGACTGCCTAGAGGGCATCACGCACTCGCTCTGTTCTCTTGAATATGAGATACACCGCCCGCTCTATGACTGGGTGCGCGATCACGTCGCGCCGTTCCTTAACATGGAGGTCATGCCGCGCCAGATTGAGTTTGCGCGCCTCAATCTCACATATACCGTCATGTCAAAGCGTTACCTCCGCCGTCTCGTTGAGGACAAGCTCGTCGACGGCTGGGACGACCCGCGTATGCCGACGCTCTGCGGCATGCGCCGCCGCGGCTACACCGCCGCCGCAATAAAGGATTTTCTCGGCAGAGTCGGCGTTGCCAAGACTGATTCAATGGCGGACATCGAGCTGCTCGAGCACTGCGTCCGCGAGGATCTCGGCACGTCGTCTCCGCGCCGCGTTGCGGTCGTGTGCCCTGTTAAGGTCGTGATAGACAATTTCCCGGAGGGGAAAACGGAGTACTTCGAGCTTCCGAACAATCCGTCTGACCCCGAAGCCGGGACGCGCAAGGTTCCGTTTACGCGCGAGCTCTATATAGAGGAGGACGACTTCGCGCTCACGCCTCCGCCGAAATTCTTCCGTCTGAAGCCGGACGGTGAGGTCCGTCTTATGGGCGCGTATATCGTAAAGTATGTCGGAGTAGACGCCGACGGTGAAGGCAATGTTTCCGCAATACACTGCACGGCGGACCTCGAAACCGGCTGTGGCATGCCCGCCGACGGCAGAAAGGTCAAGGGGACGATACACTGGGTTTCGGCGCAGTACGCGCACGACGCCGACGTTGTCTATTACGACAAGCTTTTCACTGAGCCGAACATGAACGACGTTCCATCCGACAAATACGATGAGTATCTGAACCCGTCCTCCGCCGTAACATACAAGGGCTGCAAGCTCGAGCCGTCCATAGCGGACGACCCGGACGGCGTGCACTATCAGTTCGTGCGCCTCGGCTATTTCATCCGCGATACAAAGCTGCCCAATACCTATAACAGGATTGTGAGTCTCAAGGACAGCTTTAAGGCAAAATAAATTCAAGGGCGGCGGGCAAGTTTGCCTGCCGCCGATTTTTACATTGCCGATACGAGGACGGAGCCTGAGTCCTCGCGGCGGATGGCGATGACCGCGCCGCGTATCATATACGCGGACGGGTCTCCGAACGGCGAACGTCCTATGCATTTGACCTCTGTATCCTCGGTAAGTCCTATATCTATAAGTCGGCGCCGCATATTTCCGCGCGTAAGAAGCTCCTTTACGGTCACGACCTCGCCGGGCAAAACGTCGCACAGCGCTTTTGTTTCTTTCATGATGACAGATCCTTTCTCGATTTCTTGCTTCCTTGCCCGCAAAGCGGGCGTTTTTCCCTTGATTAAGTTTTTTGGCGGAGGGAAACTTTTTCTTCTCTCGATATATCGTATTCGCGAAGAGGAAAATGTGACACATTAAGATTCCCGGACTTGACAAAAAAACTGTTTGGTGATAAACTTGTTGAACGATGTTTGCGGGTATGTAAGCGCCCGTATAGCGGGCGCGGAAAATTCCGCCACACCCGCTCAATAACTTTCGCGGGTATGTGCGTTAAAATTCCGCCACACCCGCATCCGCGGGTATGTGCGTTAAAATTCCGCCATACCCACTCAATAACTTTCGCGGGTATGTGCGTTAAAATTCCGCCACACCCGCTCAATAACTTTCGCGGGTATGGCGGAATTGGCAGACGCGTCGGTCTTAGGAACCGATGGGAGACCGTGCAGGTTCGACCCCTGTTACCCGCATTTTGAATGGCCTCGGCTTTGTAAGTCCGGGGCGTTCTTTTTTGCTCGGCACTTCCTAAATATTGCGGCACGGTATTCCTGCCGCCGACATATAATAACTCCGTAAAAGCTGATTTTATACAAGGAGTATATATGTGCGGCATCGCAGGATTTTGTGACTTTGACAACGATTTTATGAGAGAGCGCGAAAAGTGGACAGACGTTCTCATCGACATGAGAACATCCATATCACATCGCGGACACGACCAGACGGGTGAATATCTTGACAGTTCTGTGGGACTTTCGCATACGCGGCTTTCGATACGGGATATAAGCGGCGGCAGGCAGCCTATGATACGTTCCGTGGCGGGCAATGAATATGCGATAGTCTACAACGGCGAGATCTACAACACCGATGATCTTGAGCCTGAGCTTCGCCGGCGGGGATATAATTTTGAAACGACATGCGACACGGAGGTCATTCTTTACGCCTATATCGAATACGGACTCGGATGCGCCGAGATGCTGAACGGGATCTTCTCGTTTGCAATATGGGACGCGGGACGCCGACGGCTCGTGCTCTGCCGCGACAGGCTTGGCGTAAAGCCGCTGTTCTATTCGATCAAAGAGCGGCTTCTTGTCTTTGGGTCTGAGATAAAGGCGCTTTTTTGTCATCCGTCAATAAAGCCTATCATAGATGAAAACAGTATGCGGGAAATATTTGCCGTCGGACCGGCGAGAACTCCCGGCTGCGGTGTTTTTCGCGGAATAAATGAGCTTTTGCCGGGGCATATTGCGGTATTTTCAGACTATGGCTTTTCAGATCATGCGTTCTGGGAACTCTCCGCAAAGCTTCACAGAGATACGCGGGAGGAGACCGTAGAACACGTCGGGTTTCTTGTCAGGGACGCGATAAAAAGGCAGATGGTGTCCGACGTTCCGGTGTGCAGCTTTCTCTCCGGCGGGCTCGATTCGAGCATTATCACAGCCGTCGCCGCCGAATACATGAGGGAGCACGGAACGACGCTCGATACATTCTCATTTGATTTTTCGGAAAACGACGAGTATTTTAAATCAAACAGCTTTCAGCCGACGCGCGACAAGCCTTTTGTCGATATGCTTGTAAAAAGCCTGCCGGTGCGCCACACTTATCTTGAATGCACCGACGGTGAGCTTGCGGACTGCCTGTACAGCGCGGTCGATGCGAGGGATCTGCCGGGCATGACTGACGTTGACGCGTCTTTATTATTCTTTTGCGGGCTTGTAAAAAAGCAGAACAAAGTCGCGCTTACGGGCGAATGCGCCGACGAGATATTCGGAGGGTATCCGTGGTTTTATCGTCCCGGGCTGTTTGACGCCGACGGGTTCCCGTGGTCGCACGATATGGAGGCAAGAACGTTCCTTTTGCGTGATGAAAAAATCTCCTCTCTCGGACTTTATGAATATGCGCGTGAAAGATATAATAAGGCAATAGAAGCAGTACCGCGTCTTGAGGGAGAGAACTGCGAAGAGGCGAGACGGCGCGAGATCGGATGCCTTAATATACGCTGGTTCATGCAGACGCTGCTCGACAGGATGGACAGGTGTAGCATGGCATACGGGCTTGAGGTGAGGGTGCCGTTTGCAGACCACAGGATAGTGGAATATGTCTATAACGTGCCGTGGAGCATGAAGTACAGAGACGGAACGGAAAAAGCGCTTTTGCGCGACGCGT
>CANQYV010000099.1 GCA_947628165.1 uncultured Clostridia bacterium
GCGACGCGGCTCGTCCCTGCCGCTATCTCCGAGTTCAGCTCGTCGAGCTTCACAGAGATAGCGGCAGGGTCGAGCCGCGTCGCCATAAGATGCGCGCGCCTGACCTCGAGCTCATGTATCCTTGCCGTGAGCGTCTGATACGCGTTTTCAGCGAGCTCGCGCTCTTTCCCGAGCGCCGTTACGCGGGCGGGGTCGTATTCTCCGCGGCCGAGCTTTGAAAGCTCCTCTGCCTTCTCCCTTATCTCGGCCTCGTTTATGCCCGAGAGCTGCTTTTCAAGCTCCTCCGCGTCTGCGCGGACGCGCCTCTGCTCATCCGTCAGACTTTTCACGCGCGTCAGCGCCGCCTCGCAGCCCGTTATGAGCCCCATGAGCGCCTGCGCCAGCCCCTCGTCGTCTGACTCGATGCCCACGCGGGACAAAAGCTCGCGCGCCTGCTTTTTTTCCTCGTCGAATACAGAATACTGAACATAAAGCTCGGTCTCCGCCGTCGCGATGCGCTCCGTTATGCGCCTGTACTCTCTCGCGTCTTCCTCCGCCTCGTCAAGCGCCGCCCTCGCGCCCTCCATGTCGCGGGCGCCGTACCGCCGAAGCTCTCTTCGGCAGCGCGCCTCCATAATGGCGTACACCGCTATCGATACTATCGCCGCGGCGCCGAGCGTCCCCGCGGCGGCAAGCATGAACGAGGTCGCGATGCCCTTTATGAACGGCAGAAGCGTCAGCGCCGCCGTTACGACTGCGAGCACCGCCGTCACCGCCGAGACTGCGGCGGCGGCCGTCTTGCCCGACGCGAGCTTTTCGAGCTTCTCTATCATTCCGTCGGCGGCGTCCTCGTCGTCGAGCAGCGCGCCGAACAGCCTCTCTCGCCCGCGGTAGTCGTCAGCCTCCGAACGGAGTCCGTCAAGCTGCTTTGACGCCGCGGCGATAGACGCAGACGTCGCCGTCATCGAGTCGGCGGCGGCGCGCAGCTCGCCTATATATCCCTCGTCGGAAACAAGGCCGCTCTCCTGCGACAGCGAAAGCCTCAGCTCCTCCTCGCGTTCCCTGTAATCGTGCAGTCTGTCAAATCGGCGCATCGTCAAGAGCGTGTCGAGCTCCGCAGACTCCGTCCGTGCCGCGTCTCTTCTCGCCAGCGCCGCCTCGCATTTTTTGCCGAGCTCCGATATCGACGCCTCGACGTTTATAAGCTCCGAGGATGTGGTCTTTGCCGTCTCGAGCATCGACGCGAGCTCATCCCTCTTCGCCTTTTTCTCAAATATGATGCCCCCCTTGCCGTTTTTGTGCAGAAGGGACCTGCGGAGCACGTCTATCCTTGCCGCCGCCTTTTCCGTATTCACCGCCTCGTCTGCGGAGAAGAGCAGATTTTCCGTCGCGGCGCTCATGCGCCCGCCGTCTATCTTCGCTCCCTCGAGCTGGCGGACGTACGCCGTCCCGGAAAAGACGTCCTCCGGCACGCCGAACAAAAACTCGCCCGGGCAGTCACCCGCTTTTATCTCGATGCCGGTGTCGGCGTCCGTCATCCTCACGGTCTCGCGGAATGCTTCCCGCTCGCCCACGCCCGACACGGCGACCGTGCGCTCCACGGTTATTCTCCGCTCCCCGTCGACCACGAGCAGCGAGCCGGACGCGGACGTGCCGCCCCAGCTTATGTACCGCCTCCGCTCGGCGGGATCTCCCTTCGCCCCGTAAAGGACGAACTTTATAAACGCCGCCGCCGTCGACTTTCCGGACTCGTTTTCGCCCTCGAAAACGTTGACGCCCGGCGAAAGCGTTATCTCTTGCCCCGACAGCTTGCCGAAGCTGTTTATCATTATCTTTTCTATATACATATCGAAAAGTACCCGTTATTTTTTACTCAGTCCGAGATGCTCTCGCCCGCCATCGCGGACAAGCCGTAGCGGAGCGCGCGCAGCGCCGTCTTTCTCACCGCCGGGTCGGAGTCGAGCAGCCGCGGCTTCAGCTCGCGGTAGAACGCTCCCTTCACCGTCGGGTCCGCCTCAAGATATTCGGTGTCGAGCGCCGGCACCGTCTCATCCTTTATATCGAGCGCGAACACCTCGTCAACGCCGTCCGCGACGAGAGGCGCCGACAGCACGAGCGACGGCTCCGTCTCTCCCGTGAGCGTCACGCGCAGAAGTGTGTCGGCAGAGTATTTTTTCTCGCGTATGAGGGACTTTATCCGCTCCCTTACGTCTGACGCCGAGACGGCTCCCGTGACGTTCAGCGTCTCCGCCTCGTATCTTCTGCGGGCGAACACGAGCCTCCTCATCGTCTTTTTCCCGTCGTCTCCTATCTCAAACGACAGCGCCGCCTTCTGCCCCGTCTCGTCGTACCCTCTGCCCTCGATGCAGCCGCAGTAACCGAAAATGCAGTTTCCCGCCTCCGACACCTTCGGCGGATTGTGGACGTGACCGAGCGCCGCGTAATCGAAGCCGGCGGCGACGAGCTGAGCCGAGGTAACAGGCGCGTAAGGGGACGCGGGCGCGTCAAGATGGGCATGCGCGCAGAGCAGGCGGATCCTGCCGTTGTCCTCAGTCGCTGTGACGGCGGAGGCGGGGTGCGACTCGCCTGTGAAGGCGTATCCGTAGACGTCGCAGTTTATCTCCGGGAACTCGAACCTCGTCTGCTCCTCGCTTTTGAATATATACACGTTCGGCGGGAATTTGACTTTCGCGTAGACGCTGTCGGGCGTGTACGGGTCGTGGTTGCCGGGGCTTATGATGATCCTGCACGCGGATGCGCGCGAAAACTCCCTCATAACGATATCTATTGTCTCACGCGTGACAAAGCCGCGGTCGAAAAGGTCGCCCGCTATAAGGAGGATGTCGGTGTGGTTCGTCCTGACATACGTCATGAGCGACGAAAAAGTGCCCCGAAGCTCCGTCTTGCGGACCTCCGCGCGCCTTTCGTCAAGCCCCGAAAACGGGCTGTCAAGATGTATGTCGCCTGTGTGTACTATCTTCAGCATCGAAAAATTCCCCCGGAAATGCATATACGGGCCGTAAAGAAAACACTGTCCTATTATATATAATGATATCACACATCCGTATCAAACGCAAGCGCGCCGCCGAAAGATTTCGGAGAAAAACATTTTGCCGGGGGGTGGTTTCGGAGTAAATGTTTCCTCATTAAAAATTAAAGCCGGCGACGGGTCGCCCCGCCGCCGGAATCTGATCGTTTATCAGTTGTCTGCTATGAAAAGCACGCCGAGAGTGTTCGGTCCGCAGTGGCTTGAAATGACGCCGCCCGCGCGCGTTTCGAGCACCTCGCGGAAAAGCCCCGTCTCCGATAGCCTGCGGCACGTCTCCGCCGCCGTCGGCAAAGCGTCGCCCACGAGCGTGTGCGTCACAAAGACGCGGGTCTTGTCAGCATGCTCGAGGTCCGGCATAAGGTCGGTGACGTATCCGTCGACGACGCGGCCTATCTTTCCGCGGTATTTCTTCGAGACGTCCATCTTTCCGTCCTCGACTACTATCTTGGGCTTGAGAGAAAGCAGATTTGCCGCAAGCGCCGTCAGGGGAGAGCAGCGGCCGCCGCGCTGAAGATACGTCAGCGTGTCTATAACGAAGCTCGCGCGGACGCGCGGACGAAGCCTCTCTATCTCTGCCGCTATCTCGTCGGCTCCCATGCCCTCTGCCGCCATGTCCGCCGCCTTGAGCACAAGAAGTCCGATACCAGTCGAAAGGTTGCGGGAGTCTATTATGTGAACGCTGCCGCAGCCCGCCTCCTTCGCCGCGATATGCATGACGTTGTTCGACGTGCTCATCTCGCCCGAGATGCTGAACGCTATTATGTCGTCGTCACGGTATTTGGAGAAGAGCTCCGCCGCGTCCTCGAGCGAGGGCGCCGCCGTCTTGGGCGTCGCGGCGTTCTTGTCCGCCCACGCGAAAAGCTCCGACTGCGTGAGCTCGCCGTCACGGACACTGCGGTCTCCGAGCGTCACCCGCAGCGGCAGTATGTCTATATCGTATCTCTGTGTCAGCTCCGCGCCGAGGTCGCATGTGCTGTCGGCAATTATCTTTACCATTTTTTCCTCCGATGGGTATGCGATTTTTCCCATATGCCAATTATATCACGCATCCGCTGCTTTGTCACCGAAAAATTTATAAAAATGCGGTTTTTCTTAATGATGAGATTTAAAAATTGCGGTTTTTCTTGTCATTTTGCGCGGACGGGTGTATAATGACACCGCAAAAGAATAAATTCGACAAAAAGACACGGTGCATCATGACGCAATTTTGCTCTATGACCTTGGAAACTCCCGTCGGCACAATAACATTGACCGCCGACGGCGAATACATAATCTCGCTCGGGTACGGGGCGTATGCCCGCGCCGGCGCGCAGGCGGAGCATCGGCATCCCCTTCTTACGGAGGCGGCGCGCCAGCTTGAGGAATACTTCGCCGGCGTCCGCCGCGATTTCGACCTACCGCTCCGCCCGTCCGGCACGGAGTTTCAGCTCCGCGTCTGGGAGGCGCTCCGGAAAATACCATACGGCGCCGTCGCGTCGTACTCCGATGTGGCAAAAATGATCGGCTCCCCGCGCGCCGCGCGCGCCGTCGGCAACGCGAACAACAAAAATCCCATCGCCATAATCATCCCCTGCCACCGCGTCATCCACGCGGACGGCTCGCTCGGAGGATACGGCGGGCTCGAGGGCGTAAAGGAATTTCTGCTCGAGCATGAAGCCCGCGTCTTTCGCGGCGGCAGATAAAAAATGCTGCTCTCCAGCCGCTCACTGCCGACGGGCGCGGAGCAAGAGCGCCTTAATAATAGTGAGGCGGCAGGCAAAATGACCGGCGGTCATAAAAAAATATCAAAAAGACCGTTGACTTTTCACCGGCGAGCCGGTGTGTCAATGGTCAATTTTTCGGTATTCAGTTTTAATGGGACGATGATAAACGGAAACTTAGCTTTTCATCGCCTGAAATTCATCT
>CANQYV010000100.1 GCA_947628165.1 uncultured Clostridia bacterium
TGGAAGGCGCCGTAAGGCTCGGCGGAAAACGGGCGAGAGGTCGCCGAAATAAATTCCCCGATACTCAAAATGTACTCAGCGTATCTCAAAAATGCTCTCCCCCTCCCACTGATTTTTTCCTTTCATCAATTATACACTTTTTTGCGCCGCAGTGCAAGCGCCGTATGCGTCTGGGGTGCAAAAACGGGTCGAATGCCGCTCTTCGCGCGTGAAATGTGCAATATGCGGAATTGAATATTGCGTAGTTGTGAAAAAAATGTGAATTTTTCGCCGTTTTCGGCCTTTATCTATTGACAAACAGTGCTTTAAAGTGGTATCATTATTACCGTCCGAGGGCGGAGGCACCGCACTGCTCACCGCGCGGAACATTTTTCAGGAGGAAAAAACACAATGAAGAAGATTATTGCACTCCTTCTCGCGCTCACGTTCATCTTTGTAATGTTTGCAATGTCCGCGTGCGCGCCCGATGAAGGGGAAAGCAAGGGAACGGGTGACGCCGCTTCCACGGGCGACAAGAATCCGAGCGACAAGTCGACGGAAGCGCCCGGCGATGACAAGTCTACAGAGGCTCCCGAAGGCGACAAGTCGACGGAGGGTCCCGCAGAGACCGAGGGCGACGATGACGCCGTAGTTCCCGGCTCCGTCGAATTCGACGGCATGGAAGCTCCCGAAGGCGCTCAGTATTTCGTCGTAGCTCCCGAGAACATCATCCATGACGGCAAGGGCTCCTGGGGCAACAACGCCACCTACACGGCTGCAGCCGCGTTCGACAACAGCATCTACACCGACTATGACTGCGACGAAAAGAACGAGTCCGTCAACAATGCAGATATGGAGTTCGGTATTCCCGGCGACGGTACGTTCGAGACGGGTTATGTAGGCGCTTACTTTGCAGACGGCATTTACCTCACGCACATCCGTTATGCGGGCCGCACGAGAGGCAGCTCCGAGGTAGAGGCCGACATCGGCAACCTCGACAAGGATTACCTCTCCCGTATGATAGGCGGTAAGTTTGAAGTTTCCACCGACGGTGAGAACTGGACAGAGGTCGCCGTTATTGAAGAGAGACCCGACGCCAAGGGCAAGGCCTCCGAGATCGTGGTTCCCGAAGAGATTGCGGGCCAGGTCGTCAACTACGTCCGTTACGTCGGACCTGCGGGCGGTTACTGCAACGTTGCAGAGATCGAGCTCTGGGGCAAGCCGGCAAAATAAGCCTTAAAACATAATGAAAGCCGCCGCGGCGTATGCCGCGGCGGCTTTTTGTATATCGGGAGGGCGCTGCTTTTGCCGACGGGCGGCGGGAGCGATTTGACCGACGGGCGGCGGTTCCGCCGTGATGGCGGGCGGTTAGAATCGATGAGGCTGACGCCGCCTCAATTTTTTTACGCCTCAAACTCGCCGCGTATGTCCTCTTTCGGCGGCTCTGTCGGGTAATTACCCGTGAAGCAGCCGCGGCAGATGCCGAGACCTCCGACTATCTCCGACAGGCGCTCCTCGCGCAGATACGCGAGCGAGTCCGAGCCTATTATTTCCCTTATTTCCTCGACCGAGCGGTTGTAGGCGAGGAGCTGCGTGCGCGCGGGGACGTCCGTCCCGAAATAGCAGGACCACAAAAACGGGGGCGACGACACGCGCATATGAACCTCCTTCGCGCCCGCCTCGCGGAGCATGCGGATGATGCGGTCGGACGTCGTGCCTCTTACGATCGAGTCGTCTATCATGACGATGCGCTTGCCTTCGACCGCCTCCCTTATCGGGTTCAGCTTGACGCCGACGCTCGTCTCGCGGTTCTTCTGCTTCGGCTTGATGAACGTCCTTCCGACGTAGGCGTTCTTGACGAACGCGGTGCCGTAGGGGATGCCGGAGGCGAGAGAATATCCGAGGGCGGCGACGTTGCCCGATTCGGGGACGCCGACGACGAGGTCCGCGTCGACGGGGGAATCCTCGGCGAGGAATTTGCCCGCGAGCATCCGCGAATGATATACGCTCATCCCGTCGAAAATGCTGTCGGGGCGGGAGAAATATATGTACTCGAAGACGCAGCGCGCCTCCTTTTCCTTCGGCAGCGCGCGGCTCATGTCGGAGCTGATGCCGCCCTCGGGCGTTATCGTCACGATCTCGCCGGGACGCACGTCGCGGACGAACTCCGCGCCGACCGTGTCGAGCGCGCACGACTCGCTCGCGAGCATCCACACCCCGTCGCGCCTGCCGATGCAGAGCGGGCGGAAGCCGTAGGGATCGCGGACGCCTATCAGCTTGCGCGACGACATTATGACGAGCGAGAACGCGCCGCGCAGCTTGTCGACCGCCCTTGCGACGGCCTCCTCGACGCTCTTTGAGACGAGGCGCTCGCGCGCGATGTAGTATGCGATAAGCTCGGTGTCGACGGAGGTCTGGAAGATCGCGCCCGTCCGTTCGAGCTCGCGGCGGAGCTCGGGCGCGTTGACGAGGTTGCCGTTGTGGGCGAGGGCGAGGGTGCCCTTGACATAGTTGAGCACGAGAGGCTGCGCGTTCTCGCGGGTCGAGCTGCCCGCCGTCGAATAGCGGACGTGGCCGACGCCGATGTCGCCGCCGAGCTTCGAGAGCGTCTCCTCCGTGAACGCCTCGTTGACGAGTCCCATGTCCTTATGGGTGGTCACATGCCCCTTGGGCATCCGCGTCCCCGTGACGGCGATGCCGCAGCTCTCCTGCCCCCTGTGCTGGAGGGCGAGAAGTCCGTAATAAATAGTCGAGGCGACGTCTCCGCCGTCAAAGTCGTATGCGCCGAAAACGCCGCATTCCTCGCCGAGCTTGCAGTCAAACTCGGCGGCGTCGAAAAAACCGTGTTCCAATTGTATGCTCCCTTTCAAAATCCGATACGGCAGACCTTTCCGGTCTGCCGTATTAAGCATAAGCAGAGCTTATGCTTCAGTCGAGCCCGAGACGGCGGAAGACTTCGTTGTACGCCTCCTCGACGTTGCCGAGGTCGCGGCGGAAGCGGTCCTTGTCGAGCTTTTCGTTTGTATTCACGTCCCAGAGGCGGCAGGTGTCGGGCGAGGTCTCGTCAGCGAGGATTATCTTGCCGTGGTATCTGCCGAACTCTATCTTGAAGTCGATGAGCTTTATGCCGGCGGCGAGGAAGTACGCCTTCAGCACGTCGTTCACCTTGAACGCGTATTTCTTTATCGTCTCGATCTCGTCCCATGTCGCAAGGCCGAGAGCGACGGCGAAGTAGTCGTTTATGAGCGGGTCGCCGAGGGCGTCGTTCTTATATGAGAACTCTATCGTGGGCTCGGAGAACGGGGTGCCTTCGGGAACGCCGAGGCGCTTTGAGAAGCTGCCGGCGGCGACGTTTCTTATTATTACCTCGAGCGGTACTATCTCGACCTTTCTGACCGCCGTCTCGCGGTCGGAGAGCTGCTCGATATAGTGGGTAGGAACGCCCTCCTTTTCGAGAAGCCGGAAGACATGGTTCGTCATTTTGTTGTTGATGACGCCCTTGCCGACGATGGTGCCGCGCTTTTCGCCGTTGAACGCGGTCGCGTCGTCCTTGTAATCGACGATGACGACGTCGGGATCGTCCGTGGCGAATACCTTCTTTGCCTTGCCTTCGTAGAGCTGTTCGAGCTTTTTCATCGGATAAAACCTTCCTTCTCACAAAAAAGTGACACTTAATTATATCTCACCGAACGCGTAAAAGCAAGTGGAGAGGGAAAGAAAAGCGCGTGCGCCGCCGAAAAAAAGTGCCGAAAAAAAGCCCGTCTCGGGATAAAAGTTTTACGGCGGCACACCTTTACAAAGAGAGTGAGGCGTGATATAATGATAGACAAAACATTTGTTCCCAAAAGTGCTGACGGGAGATAATAAAAAAGGAGGGCGGAGGTGTGCCCGATAAGTTCATACTGAAAGCGCCGTTTTCGCCGACGGGGGATCAGCCCGAGGCAATTGCCGCGCTGACGGAGGGGATACTGCGCGGCGAGCGGATGCAGACGCTGCTCGGCGTCACGGGCTCGGGAAAGACGTTCACGATGGCGAACGTGATCGCAAACGTCAACCGCCCGACGCTGATACTCGAGCCGAACAAGACGCTGGCGGCGCAGCTCTGCACCGAGATGAGGGAGTTTTTCCCCGACGCCGCCGTCGAATACTTCGTTTCGTATTACGACTACTACCAGCCGGAGGCGTATATCCCCGGCAAGGATATGTATATAGAGAAGGATTCGCTCGTAAACGACGAGATAGACAAGCTGCGCCACAGCGCGACCTCCGCGCTCTTCGAGCGGCGCGACGTCATCATCGTCGCCTCGGTCTCGTGCATATACTCGCTCGGCGACCCGACCGAGTACTGCCGACAGCTCGTCTCGGTCAGACCGGGGCAGAGCATGGGAAGGGAGGAATTCCTCTCGCGCCTGATCTCGATAGGATACGAGCGCAACGACATCGGCTTTGAAAGGACGAAATTCCGCGTGCGGGGAGACACCGTCGACGTGATACCTTCAAACTCGGGCGAACGCGCGATACGCGTCGAGTTTTTCGGCGACGAGGTCGACAGGGTGACGGAGATATCGACGGTGACGGGCGAGGTCGGGGGCGAGCTGCGGTACGCGGCGATATTCCCCGCGACGCACTATGTCGCCGACCCCGAAAAGCGGGAGGCGGCGTTTGCGGCGATAGAGGAGGAGATGTACGAGCGCGCCGACTTCTTCCGCGCGCAGGACAAGCTAATCGAGGCGCAGAGGATAGAGGAGAGGACGAAATACGACCTTGAGATGATGAGGGAGATCGGGTACTGCTCGGGCGTCGAGAACTACTCCCGCGTGCTCTCGGGG
>CANQYV010000101.1 GCA_947628165.1 uncultured Clostridia bacterium
GGACAAAAACGGCGTCCCGCTCCTTTACGGCGGGAGATACGAAAGGGCGGTGAGAAAAGAATGAATTTCTACGGCGAGGACGTCGTCCTCTTCTGCCGTCGCGGCGGGATATATTATCCGACGGCGATTTCGGGCGTGTGCCTCACGCTCGCAAGGAATTACGGTCCCGAGCCCGAGCGGATATCGGACGCAGACACCGTGAAGCTGGGCGTCAGGTACAGGCGCGACGGCGAGGGGAACATCACGGTCGCGGGCAGGCGGTGGCTGCCGCCGAAGGCGTTTGCGGAGGCGATCGAGGCGGACGGGGAAGCATGGCAAAACGTGATGACGTTTGCATTCGGGGACGTCGTTTTGACGCGGGACGCGGCGAAAACCCGGCGCGGGGAGGAATATTTTCGCCGCCAGAAGCCCGTCAGGGACGCGGAATTTTCCCCCGCGTGCGGCGGATTTTACGGCTACATCAACGGAGCCGCCGACGGGGTCTACGCCGTGCGCGGCGTGCTCGGCCCGATGGGGATGATACCGCATTTCGAGATCACTTTAGGTTAGTGGAGGACGAAAATATGGCGGAAATGACCGCATTTGACGCGGCGCGCGCGCTTCTGGCTGCTGCCGCGCCCGGGAAAGAAATCGACCTCGTCCCCGTCGGGGGCGAGGCTGAGGTGAAGTGCCGCTACGACATCGGCGGCGGGCGGACGCGGGAGCTCAAGGTCGGCTTCCGCCTCAGGCACCGCGCGCCGCACGCTGACGCGGACATGACGGCGGCGGCGCTCCGCGCGCTCGGGGAGGCGGCGGACGCGATGTGCCGCGAGCCGGCGGACGGCTGGCAATCTTTATCCGGCGGGCGGCGCATCACGGACGTGAGGCGCGGCGAGGGAGCAGTCGCCGACACCGCCCGCGACGGCACGGTGACGCTCTCTCTGCCCGTGACGCTCTTTATCAGGGAGAGAGTTGAAAATACAGACTAAACGAAAGGAAAAAGGAAAAAATGGTTGAGAGAAAATATCTCGCGCACTATCTTGACGCGGAGTTCGGCGGGGAGGACACCGATTACGTCCGCCTCGGACGCCATCTTGAGGAGTATTCGGAGGAGCTGAATCCCGACGTCGAGGTGACGAAGAACATCCTCGGCGAGCAGTCGGTGGCGCACAACGGATACGAGGTGAGGGCGGAGGTCTCGCCGTTCTATTTCGACAGCTTCGACGACAAGCTGTCGGGGAAGATAATGGACCTCGCGAACACGCGCGCGACGGGCGACGCCTGCAAAACGACGCTCGTCGACGTCCTCATCAAGCCGGGCGACAAGGGCGCCGAGCCGACGGTCGTCTGGGCGTGGCGCGAGGACGTCTACGTCGTGCCGACGTCGGTCGGCGGCGACACGTCCGGCATCGGGCTGCCGTTCACGATCTACAAGGCGGGCGGCAGGGTCAAGGGCACGTTCGACCTGAAAACGAACAAATTTTCGACAGGAGAGTGAAATAAATGAGAGGGACGGAAGTGAACGGGACGGCGGGCGTCTCTGCGCGCACGTTTGACACGGGCAAGGTCAGAGTCGAGATAAGGGGCGGCGAGGGCGAGCTTTTGGCGTCGTTCTCCGTCGACCCGGGGGACACGGGGCTCGCCGCCCGCGCCGGCGAGGCGATGGAGAATATCGCGAAGGCGGGACGTGACGCCGGAAATATGACGGTGGAGGCGCTCGACGAGCTGCTCGAAAGGGAGGTCATGCGGACGCTGGGGAAGGGGTCGCAGAGCGACCCCGGGGCTGACGACGATATCTTCCGCGTCGTGCGCCCGACGGCGATCTCGGCGGACGGGGAGCTCTTCGCGGCGGCGGTGCTCGCGGCGGCGGCGGACGCCGTTCTGCCCGAGATGAAGAAGCGGCAGGAGCGCATGGCGGAGGCGGCGAGGCGGTACACGGAGAAGTATGCGAAAGATTGCGCCAAAGCGCAATCTTCGGACTTCATTGGCGACAGCCAATGAAGTCCCACCTACTGAATGAAACCCTTAGATCCATGGTCCCTGCCGACGTCGCTTTCCGTCGGCGGGCGGGAATACCGCATCCGCACGGACTTCCGCGCGGTGCTCGACGTGCTCGCGGCGGCGGCTGACCCGGAGCTCGACAAAACGGCGGCGGCGCTCGTCATGATAAAAATCATCTACCCCGACGCGGAGACGATCCCGTATTGTCACCTTCCCGAGGCGGCGGAGGCGGCGTGCGCGTTCATCGACGCGGGGACCGAATGCGGGGAGAGCACAGCCGCCCGCCTCTACGACTGGCGTCGCGACGCGCCGCTCATCGCGTCAGCCGTCGCCGCCGTCGCGGGGCGCGACGTCAGGGCGGAGCCGTACCTTCACTGGTGGACGTTCCTCTCATACTTTCTCTCGGTCGGCGAGGGGGCGTTTTCCTCCGTCGTCGCGATAAGGGACAAAAGGAGGCGGAGGCTGCCGCTCTCGCAGGCGGAGGAGCGGTTCGTCCGCGAGAACAGGCAGCTCTTCGCGCCTCCCGGCGGCGGCGAGGAGGAGGAACGGCTGCTCTCCATGATGCCGGTCCGGGTCGAAAAACAAACGGAAAGGAATGAAAAATCATGACACACGAGGCGTCATTCAAAAAACTTGACGGCGCGGCGTCGTCCGTGTCGGCGTCCGCAATTGCCGAGGCGATAAAGCGGCTGCGGGAGCTTCTGTCATCGCTCGCGTCCGCGGCGGCGAGCGCGGAAAAGGCGGGGAGCAGCGCCGCGTCGGCGTCGTCATCTGCGGCGTCGGCGGCAAAGAAATCATCGTCCGCCGCGTCGTCGGCAGCGTCGGCGGCGAAAAAGTACCTCTCGGGGCTCGACGAGATACGCCGCTATCCCGAAAGCGGCAGCTCCGGCGGCTCGCGGAAGCCGTCGTCGTCAGCATCATCATCGTCGTCATCGGCATCGTCATCATCGTCGTCCGCGTCGTCTGCGGAGAGGGCGGCAATCCGCGCGGCGGCGGCGATGGAGGCGGTCGCCGAGGCGCTCGCGGCGCTCATAAGCTCGGGCGCGGGCGCGAATGCAAATGCCGGCGCGAACACAAGCGCGGGCGCATACGCGCGCCCCGACGCCGCGTCAGCCGGCGCGCTCGACGGGAAAGCATATGGCGACGCGTTCGCGTCCGCGTTCGCCGCGTCCGCCGCGTCCGCCGCGAAGGGAGCGTTTGCCTCGATTGCGGACGGGGCAAGGTCCGCGTTTTCGGCAGCGTCGGCGGTGCTTTCGGACGCGCTCGGCAAGCTCCGCTCGGTGTGCGAAGCGGCGCTCGCGCCGTTCGCGGGGGTCGTCACCGGCAGCGTGCTGCCGTCCGTTTCGGGGGTGCTGCTCCCCGCGCTTGAGGCGGCGAACGCAGCGTTTTCCGCGCTTTCGGGCGCTGTGACCTCGCTCCTTAACGGCGCGCTGTCGCCCGTCGCCTCCTTCCTCGGCGGCGCGTTCTCGGCGGCGGCAAACAACGCGAAGGCGGTGCTCGGCGTCCTCTACCGCGAGGCTGTCGTGCCCGTGGCGGAATTTTTCGCGGGCACGTTCGCGGCGTCTGTCGGGATGGCGTCGGCGGCGGTGTCGGCGCTCTCGTCGTTCGTCGGCACGGCGGCGGGCGCGCTGTCGAGCTTTTTCGGCGGCGTCGTCATCCCGGCGGCAAACGGTCTCGTCAGCGCGCTCGTGCCCGCGCTCTCGGCGGTGCTCTCGGGCGTCTCGGAGGCGGTCGACGGCGTGAGGGGCGTCATCGTCGGGCTGATGGGCTTTGCGGAGGACGTGTTCCTCGGGCGGTGGTCGGCGGCGTGGACGTCGGCAAAGGGGGCGTTCACATCCGCGTTTTCCGCGCTCTCGGGCGCGGTCAAGGCTCCCGTCAACGCCGTCATCGCCGTTCTGAACGGACTTTTGTCCGCCGTGACGGCGGCGGTCAACGCCGTGAGGAGTGCGCTCTCGGCGCTGTCGTTCAAGGTGCCTGACTGGGTGCCCGGCATCGGAGGGAAGAAGCTCGGATTTTCGTTTGACGCGCTGCGCGCGCCGAGCCTGCCGTACCTCGCGTCGGGCGCGGTCATCCCGCCGAACGCGCCGTTCTTCGCCTTGCTCGGCGACCAGACCTCGGGCACGAACATCGAGGCGCCGCTCGAAACGATAAAGGACGCGGTGAGAGACGTCCTCTCGGAGCGCGGCGCGACGGGAAGCAATAACGTCTACCGCTTCACGGCGCAGCTCGGGCGGCGCGTGCTGTTCGACGAGCTGATCGCGGAGGCGCGGATGAGGCAGGCGGCGAGCGGGCGCGACCCGTTTCTGCTCGAATAAAAGGTGAGGTACAAAAAATGGAACAGGAGCTTATAAAAATCGACGGCGTCGCGGTCCGCCAGCCCGACGAGGGGCTCGGCTACGACTTTGAGACGACGTACACGGCGGACACGACGCGCACGCAGGACGGCGTGCTCCACGCCTCGGCGATGTTCACGGTCGAGTCGCTCTCGTACTCGGCGACGAACGTGTCGGCCGCCGAGATGGCGGAGCTTTTGAGGCTGACGGCGGGCGGCAGGACGTTCACACTCCACTATTTCTCCCCGAAGGAGGGGAAGTGGCGCGACGGGAGGTTCTACGTCGGCAAGGGGAGCATGTCATTACGCCGCCTGAACCGAGGCTCCGAGCGCGCCGACAGCATCGAGTTCAGAATGACGGGGGTTGATCCGATATGATAAGGTGCGGTGA
>CANQYV010000102.1 GCA_947628165.1 uncultured Clostridia bacterium
GGCCATGCATAATTGGGAACAACAGGGCTCGAACCTGTGACCCCCTGCTTGTAAGGCAGGTGCTCTCCCAACTGAGCTATGCTCCCGAATCCCTGATGCCACCGAAGCCAATTCCGCAACGGCAAGAGCAATTATATCACAGCGCGGGTGCCTTGTCAACAGCTTTTTTGAAAAAATTTTCGTCTTTTTTGCTGCCCGATAATAACTCCGCTGTCAGTCATGAGCGGGGCGGCGCCCCGCTCATGACGCGGGAGATGAATTATTTTATCATATCGGAGACTATTCTCGAGGCGGCGGCGAGCGCGTCCTTCACGCGCGAGGCGTCCGCAACTCCGGCAACTGCGCTGTCGGGACGTCCGCCGCCCTTTCCGCCCGTGACGGCGGCGACGGCGCCGACGATTTTGCCTGCGTGCGCGCCTTTTTTGACTGCGTCGGCGCCCGCGACGCAGACGAGCTTGTTTTCGGACGTAACGGCGAGGACGGCGACCGTGTCCGCCATGCCCTCCTTTATCCTGTCGCCGAGCTCGCGCGCGGCGGCGAGGTCCATGCCGTCTGCCGCCACGGCGATCAGACGGACGGAGCCGACGCTGACGGCGGCTGCCTCGTATTCGCCGAGGCGGGACGAGGCGAGCTTGGAGTTTGCCGCCTCGAGCTCGCGCTTCGTGCGGCGCAGCTCCTCGTTCACGGCGGCGGCGCGCTTTGCTATGTCGGCGGGATTGTTCGCCTTGAGCTCGCGCGCGGCGTCCGCGATGAGCGCGTCGCGCTCCGCGATGAGGTCGAGGACGTTTGCGCCCGTGACGGCCTCAATGCGGCGGATGCCGGCGGCGACGGAGCCCTCGTATACTATCTTGAACAGTCCAATCTGAGACGTGTGCTTGACGTGAGTGCCTCCGCAGAGCTCGCGGGAGACGCATTCGCCGTCTTTTCCCATCGAGACCATGCGGACGACGGAGCCGTACTTTTCGCCGAAGAGCGCCATTGCGCCCTCCTTTTTCGCCGTCTCTACGTCCGTTTCGAGCGTCGTTACGTCGTAATCGGAAAGAATATAGCTGTTGACGAGCTTTTCGGTCTCGGATATCTCCTCCGGCGTCATCGCGGCGAAATGAGTGAAGTCGAATCTCGCGCGTTTTTCGTCGACATAGGAGCCGCGCTGCTCGACGTGGTCGCCGAGAATGCGGCGCAGCGCCGCCTGGAGCAGATGGACAGAGGAATGGTTGCGGCGTATCGCGTCGCGGTTGGCGTTTACATGAGATGTGACCGTGTCGCCGACGCAGAGCGTGCCCGCGTCAGCTGTGCAGTAGTGGAGATACACGCCCGCTTCTTTTTTCGTATCCTTGACAGTGAGTGAGGCGGTGTCGTTTGAGATCGTGCCGTCGTGGTCGCCGACCTGACCGCCGCTTTCCCCGTAGAAGGGCGTTTTGTCGAGCACGACGATGCAGTCGTCGCCGTCGGAGCATTCGCTGACGGACTGCCCGCCGACGCAGATGAGGATAACGCGCGCCTCGGCGCACATCTTGTCATATCCGACAAATTCCGTTTTCGGCAGCTCGGAGAAGAGGGATTTTGCCATGTCGTCCCAGCCGTGACCGAGCTTGCGGTTCGCGCGGGCGCGCTCCTTCTGTTCCTTCATGAGCTCGGTGAATTTGTCCTCGTCGATGCCGAGACCCGCCTCGGAGGCGATCTCGCGCGTCAGGTCGACGGGGAAGCCGAACGTGTCATAGAGCTTGAAGATGTCCTCGCCCGTGAGCTTGTCCTCGCCCGCAGCCTTCGCGTCGTCTATCATCTCGTGAAGGATCGAGAGCCCCGAGTCGATGGTCGCCTCGAAACGCTCCTCTTCAATGCTTATTACCTTTTTGATATAGTCCGCCTTCTCTTCGAGCTCGGGGTATGCGGACCTGTTCTCGCCTATGACGACATTGCAGAGGTCGGAAAGGAACGCGCCCTTTATGCCGAGCAGCTTGCCGTGGCGCGCGGCGCGGCGCAGAACGCGGCGGAGAATGTAGCCGCGCCCCTCGTTCGAGGGGAGGACGCCGTCGGAAATGAGGAACGTCGCCGTTCTGATGTGGTCTGTGATAACGCGTATCGAAACGTCGTTTTCGTAATCGGCGCCGTATGTTTTGCCGGAGATCTCGCAGACGCGGTCGAGTATCTTGCGGATAGTGTCGACCTCGAAGAGGTTGTCGACCCCCTGCATCACGCAGGCGAGGCGCTCGAGCCCCATGCCGGTGTCGATATTTTTCTGCTGAAGCTCGGTGTAGTTGCCTTTGCCGTCGTTGTTGAACTGCGTAAAGACGTTATTCCAAATCTCGATATAGCGGTCGCAGTCGCAGCCGGGACCGCACGTCGGCTTGCCGCAGCCGTACTTTTCGCCGCGGTCAAAGTATATTTCGGAGCAGGGTCCGCACGGTCCGCCGGAGAGGTCCCAGAAGTTGTCGTCGCGCCCGAGACGGACTATGTGGTCTTCAGACACGCCGACCTTGTCGCGCCAGATGGAGTACGCCTCGTCGTCCTCCTCGTAGACGGACGGGTAGAGAAGCTCCGCCGGAATTTCGAGCACGCGGGTTAGAAATTCCCATGCCCACGGGATCGCGTCAGACTTGAAGTAGTCGCCGAAGCTGAAGTTGCCGAGCATCTCGAAGTATGTGCCGTGGCGCGCGGTCTTGCCGACGTTGTCGATGTCGAGCGTGCGGACGCACTTCTGACATGTTGTAACGCGGCGGCGCGGCGGCTCTTCCTCACCCGTGAAGTATTTCTTCATCGGCGCCATTCCGGCATTTATGAGAAGAAGGCTCCCGTCCCCCTGCGGGACGAGAGGAAAGCTCGGGAGGCGAAGATGCCCCTTTGACTCGAAGAACGCGAGATATTTCTCACGCAGCGTGTTCAGTGACTGCCATTCCATAGGGATATATTTTCCTTTTCAAAAAGAGTACATAATTTAAAGCACCCTATATTTTATCACCTCAAATTCACCGTGTCAACAATTCAGGGCACAAAAACGGCGTCTCTCATGTTCGAGGAGCGTCATATTCCGGAGAAAACCGTATGAAAAAAGCCCGCGCCTCACCAAAAAGCGGGACGCGGGCAATGAGGTTAAAGCGTTAAAGGAACAGCGGGCGCAGCTGGCGGGATTCGAGCGCGGCGGACAGCGCCTCGGGAATGAGGGAGAAGTCCGCGACGAGGGAATGAGGCTTCGCTGTCACGTCGTCCTGACGCATCGGAACGAAAAAGACGTTTTTCCGCAAGAGGACGGCGCCTATATTCGAGAGGTTCGCGGCGAGCGCGTCGTTTGAGGCGACGGCGAGCAGGAGCGTTCTGTCGGAGCGAAGGTGCGCCTTCGCCGCCATCGTCACGGGCGTGTCCGTTATCGCGCAGGCGAGCTTTGCGAGCGTGTTGCCGGTGCAGGGGGCGATGACGAGCGCTTCGAGCGGCGTTTTCGGACCGAGCGGCTCGGCGTCCTTTATCGTCATAACGGGGGCGTGCCCCGTGATGCTTGTGACTTTTTCTATGAGGTCGGCGGCGCGTCCGAAGCGCGTGTCGGTTCCCGAGGCGCAGAAGCTCAGAATGGGAAGCACTTCGTGCTCCGAGGCTACTTTTTCAAGCGCGGAAATGGACTGCGCGTGCGTGCAGAACGAGCCGCATATGGCGTATCCTATCAAAGCGCACCGCCTCCCTTCATGCCTCCGAGCTCGCGTATGACGCAGTCGGCGATAATGCGGGCGGCGCTTACGGGCGCGTATTTCCCGGGAAGTCCCGAGGCAAGGCGAACGTCGACGCCCACAGCTTTCGCCGCCTCGATATCGACGCCGTAGGGCGGGGAGGCGAGCTCAATATAAAGCGCGCCGCGCGAAAGCGCGTCTACGGGGACGACGCGGGCGGGAACGGTATTTAAAACGGCGTCGAAGGAGGATAAAAACTCCCTTCCGAGCGGTTCGCCTTGTGTCAGCGGGACGGCGCCTTTATAAAAGAGCTCCGCCCACGCGAGCGCCTCGCGCCTGCGCGCCGCCACCGTTACGTTCGAGCCAAGCGCGGAAAAGACGCGGCAGACGCATTTTGCCACCCTTCCCGAGCCGAGCACGAGTACGCGGGAGCCGAGGACGGAGGCGTCGCGCGCCGTCATGAAGAGGGAAAGCGCGCCCTCCGCCGTGAGGAGCGCGTTTTTAACCGTGAGCGCCTCGTCCTTTGCGAGGTCGAACACGCGGTATCCGCGCGCCTTTGCGGCCTCGCATGCGCCCGCGTCGGGGCTCCATGCGAAAATCATGCTCCCCGGTTCGCTTGTGTTTTCTTTATTTATGTCGTTCAGTGCGACGATTTTTTCTTTTAAACCTTCATACCGCACGGGAAAGATCACGGCGCGGGACGGCATGTCGGAAGCATCGGAAGCTTCGTCTGCGTCCCGCACCGCGTACCCCTCGGCGGCGAGAAGCGCGGCAAGTTCTTTTTGTCTCGCGTCGCCGCCTACGACGGTCACGGCGGTTTTTCTGTTGCTGTCGTTCATTTTGATGTCGTACCTTTCGGTTTATGTCGCGGGGACGGGAGTCCCTGCACTATCATGATATGACGGAGGAGGGGGTACGGGTCATTTTTTATTAAAAAAGACTTGCAAAAGGCTTTGATGTGTGATATGATATTACTACTCGGGGCATTAGCGCAGCTGGGAGCGCATCACACTGGCAGTGTGGGGGTCAGGG
>CANQYV010000103.1 GCA_947628165.1 uncultured Clostridia bacterium
CCCCGACGGGGACCCCGTCGGGGAATCATTTTACTCCCGACAAAAGTTTGGGAAATAATACCCCCGACGAAATCTCGGGGAGGGAGATTCACCCTCGCCCGTGTCTCAACAGGGATATAAAACAGGGAATATAAAAATCACCCCCGCCGGATTTTCCGGCGGGGGTCGATCTATTGTTTGTCAGTTGTGACTGTCTACAAAAGCTCAGTGCTTCTTAACGACAGCGCAGCCGAATACGGCCGTGAGAGCAACAACTGCAGCGGCAGCGCCGAGCGTGGAGCCGCAGCCGCCCTCGTCCTTGTTGGCACCTGTTTCAGCGGCGCCTGTTCCGTCGTTGCCGGCGGGAGCCTTCGTTTCGTCCTTATCGTCAGCGGGAGCCTTGGTCTCGTCCTCATCGTCGGCGGGAGCCTCGGTCCCATCATCAGCGGGAGCCTCGGTCTCGTCGGGTTCCTCGGTGTAGCCCTGTGCCGTAGCAAGAGCCAGGACCTCTTCCTCGGTGAGCGCACGGTTGTACATTACGATATCGTCTACAAGACCGCTGCCGAACTCGCCGTTCGGATGGGCGTTGTCCTGCCAGTTAGCGTGACCGAACCAAACGGTGTAGTCACCCTCGAGGATGCTTTCAACGCTGCGGTCGTCAGGCATCGTTACGGGCGTGCCCGGGAACGTGTTGACGTAAAGGGTTGCGGTTGCGGAGTCTGCGTCATAGACGTAGGTGATCATGTTCCATTCGCTGGGCATAGTCATAAGAGCAAGCTCGGTACCGCCTGCGCGCGCGCCTTCGTTGTCGTAGAACTCACCGATAACGGTGCCCTGCTTTTCAAGCAAGCCGATGTAGTGCTCGTTCGGATAAGACTGAACCGAAACGGAATTCGGGAAAGCGAAGAGGCCCCAGTCGGTCGTGCTGAGAGCGTCGTTCTTTGACCAGTAAGAGAACGTGAAGGACTCAACACCGTCAAAGAGACCTGTACCGTCTGCCTTGGTGAGGGTGAGCCATGCCTCGTCAACAGTAGCGCCGAGATCGTAAGCCTTGCCGTTGTGGCCCTCGTCAGCGAGAGTAGCCTCTGCGTCGCCGGTTGCGTTTGTGGGAGTGACGCCCGTGAGGTCGTCGTCGAAAGTGAAGCTGGCTACAAGACCGTCCTGCGGAATTTCGTCAGCTGCGGATGCCGTAATGCCGAGAGCCGCGACCATGGCGACTACCATTACGACAGCGATGAATTTCTTCATTGTGTTCTTCCTCCGAGAAGAAAAGTTTTTGATGTCTCTATTATATTCTTTCTTTCACGTTATGTCAAGTCTAATACAAAAAAATCTCTTCGGGGCACCGCCTTTTGTCGGATTTTTACGAAAAATTACTTAAATTTATCCGATGAATTCTTTTTCGGCAGAAAGGCGCCTTGCGCCTTGAAACCCTTTGCGCGAAAAGGAAAAAACGACGCCCCGCGGAATGTCTGCCGCGGGGCGCCTTTTTTGTTGTCTATGGTTTATCAATACATTCCGTCCATGCCGCCCATGCCTGCCGCCGGAGCCGCGGGCTTTTCCTCGGGCTTCTCGACGACGACGGCTTCCGTCGTCAGTACGATGGAGGCGATGGAGGCGGCGTTTTCGAGAGCGCAGCGGGAGACCTTTGTCGGGTCGACGATGCCGGCTTCTATCATGTCGCCGTATGTCTCCGTCGCGGCGTCAAAGCCGTAGCCCTTCGTGCCGTTCGTGCGGACGTTGTTGACGACGACGGAGCCTTCAAAGCCCGCGTTCTCCGCGATCTGGCGGAGGGGAGCCTCAAGCGCCTTGACGACGATGCCGACGCCCGTCTTCTCGTCGCCCTCGGTCGTATCGAGCAGGGATGCGACGTCGTTTATGATGTTGATATATGCCGTTCCGCCGCCGGGGACGATGCCCTCTTCGACTGCGGCGCGCGTTGCGTTGAGCGCGTCCTCAATGCGGAGCTTCTTTTCCTTCATCTCGGTCTCGGTCGCAGCGCCGACCTTGATGACTGCAACGCCGCCGGAGAGCTTTGCAAGTCTTTCCTGGAGCTTTTCGCGGTCAAAGTCGGATGTCGTCGTCTCGATCGAGGACTTTATCTGACCTATGCGCGCCTTTATCTCGGCGGGGTCGCCGGCGCCGCCGACGATGATGGTGTTTTCCTTGTCGATCTTGACCTGACGGCAGTGACCGAGCTGATCGATCGTCGCGTCCTTGAGCTCAAGGCCGAGCTCGGAGGTGATGACCTCGCCGCCCGTGAGGATGGCGATATCGCGGAGCATCTCCTTGCGCCTGTCGCCGAAGCCCGGAGCCTTTACGGCGACGCAGGTGAACGTGCCGCGCAGCTTGTTTAAAACGAGCGTCGTCAGAGCCTCGCCCTCGACGTCCTCGGCGATTATGAGCAGCTTCTTGCCGGACTGGACTATCTGATTCAGAAGCTCGAGTATCTCCTGGATGTTCGATATCTTCTTGTCCGTGATGAGGATGAGCGGGTCGTCGATGACGGCTTCCATCTTATCCATATCTGTCGCCATGTAGGGCGAGAGATATCCGCGGTCGAACTGCATGCCTTCGACGACCTCGCAGTACGTCTCGGCGGACTTGGACTCCTCAACGGTGATGACGCCGTCGGAGGTGACCTTTTCCATCGCGTCCGCGATGAGGGTGCCTATGACCTCGTCGCCGGCGGAGATAGTGCCGACGCGCGCGATGTCAGCCGTGCCCTTTACCTTTGAGGAGTTCGCCTTGAGGCATTCCGTAGCCTTCGCGACCGCCTTCTGTATTCCGCGGCGGAGCACCATCGGGTTCGCGCCTGCGGTGACGTTCTTCATGCCCTCGTGGATGAATGCCTGAGCGAGCAGGGTAGCCGTCGTCGTACCGTCGCCGGCGGCGTCGTTCGTCTTCGTCGCGACTTCCTTGACGAGCTGCGCGCCCATGTTTTCGGACGGGTCCTCAAGCTCGATCTCTTTTGCTATCGTAACGCCGTCGTTGATGATGAGGGGAGAGCCGTACTTCTTGTCGAGAACGACGTTTCTGCCCTTCGGTCCGAGCGTTATCTTGACGGTATCCGCAAGCTTGTCAACGCCCGCGAGAAGAGCCGTTCTCGCTTCGCTTCCGTAAAGAATGTTCTTTGCCATGATATTATCCTCCTTTGTCAGTCAGCTCAGTCGATCTTCGCGAGAATGTCGCCCTGACGGACGATGTTGTACTCGACGCCGTCGACCTTGATCTCGGTGCCCGCATACTTGCTGATGATGACGCGGTCGCCGACTGCGCTTACCATTGCCGTCGACTTGCCCTCGACCTCGCCGCCGGGACCTACCGCGACGACCTCGAATATCTGGGGCTTTTCCTTTGCGGAGCCGGGAAGGATGATGCCTGCGGCAGTCGTCTCCTCGACTTCGGTTGCCTTTACGACCACACGGTCAAAAAGCGGTTTGATTTTCATTTCTGAAGTCCTCCTTCATTGTTGTTAAGCTCGGGCGCACAGAGGGCCCTTTCGGGCGTTGTGCGGGGGATGTTTAGCACTCGGACAACGTGAGTGCTAAACTTACGATACTATTTTATATAAGTGCGGACAAAAAATCAAGACCATTTCGTATTGTTCACATTTAGTTTACATTTTATTTCATGAGCAGGTCACAATATACAACAAAACGGCTTAAATAAACGGAAAAATAGTGTGATATTGCGCATATATTCCGCATAACTATTGACGGGAAGGTATTTTGCGGAGGCGGGAGCATGGCGTTTTTTGAAGCGTTCTCGGCGCTGCTCGGATGGGTGATGCCTCCGGCGCTGATTTTGGCAGGGCTTTATTTCGCGTGCCGCCTCGGGTGGTTTTACGTTCTTCATCCGGCGCGCACGTTTTCTCTCATGCTGTCACGGCGAGGCGACGGCATATCCCCTGTCCGCGCGGCGTCTATGGCGCTCGCGGGTACGCTCGGCGTCGGAAATATCACCGGCGTCTGCGCCGCGATCGCGTCGGGAGGCGCGGGCGCGGTGTTCTGGATGTGGACGGCGGCGTTTATTGCGATGTCGGTAAAATACGCCGAAACCGTGCTTGCGGTCCGCCACAGGAGGCGCGGGGAGTCGGGCTATTACGGCGGGGCGCCGTTTTACATAAAGGACGGCGTCGGCGGCAGAGCGGGGAAGCTTCTCGGCGGCTTTTTCGCCGTTCTGTGCGTCGTCAATTCGTTCACGGTCGGCGGCGTGCTGCAGGTGAACGCGGCGGCGGATTCCGTCTCTGAAACGCTCGGTGTCAGGCCTGTCGCGGTCGGAGTCGTTCTTGCCGTACTGACGTTCGCAGCTGTTTCCGGCGGCGCGGAGCGCATTTCTTCGGTGACGGTATTTATGATACCGGCGGTGTCGGCGCTTTACATTATCATGTGCGCCGCCGTCATCTTTGTGTGCCGGGACGCGGTCCCCGCGGCGCTGACGGGCATATTCCGCGACGCGTTCTCGACAAGGGCGGCCGCAGGAGGCGTCGGAGGGTATCTTTTCGCGTCGGCGATTCGGTACGGGGTCGTCAGAGGTGTTATCACAAACGAGGCGGGCGCCGGCACGTCCCCGACGGCTCACGCGTGCGCGGACGCGCATTCGCCCGAGGCGCAGGGGTGTCTCGGAATATTCGAGGTTTTCGCGGACACGGTAGTCATATGCACGCTGACGGCGCTCACAGTCCTTTCCGCGGGCGG
>CANQYV010000104.1 GCA_947628165.1 uncultured Clostridia bacterium
CCTATCCACCGCGAGGTCGGTTCCATGGGCGCTAACTCCAGCCCGTCGAGAGTTTTCAAGAACAAGAAAATGGCAGGTCAGTACGGAAACGAACAGGTCACCGTCCAGAACCTCGCCGTTGTTAAGGTTGACGCGGAAAAGAACCTTATCGCCGTTAAAGGCGCCGTTCCCGGCGCGCGCGGCGGCATCGTGTTCGTCCGCGACAGCGTGAAAGCATAAAGGAGGATGAAATAATGCCTAACTTAAAAGTGGTCGATATGACCGGCGCCGAGGTCGGCGAGGTCACATTATCCGACAAGATATTCGCGGCCGAAGTGAACGGCGCGGTCCTCCATGCAGCGGTAAGAGCGTATCTTCTGAACCAGAGACAGGGCACGCAGTCCACGCTCACGAGGACGGAAGTCCACGGCGGCGGAAAGAAGCCCTGGAGACAGAAGGGAACAGGCAGAGCAAGACAGGGCTCACGCCGTGCGCCCCAGTTCGTTCACGGCGGCGTCGCTCTCGGTCCGAAGCCGAGGTCGTACCGCATCTCGATGAACAAGAAGGCGCGCCGCGCCGCCATGTTCTCCGCTCTCTCGAGCAAGGTCGCCGACGGCGATATGATCGTCGTCGACAGGATCGCTGCCGAGGAATACAAGACGAAGACGATGGTAAACATGCTCGCAGCAGTCGGTGCCAAGAAGAAGGCGCTCGTCGTGCTCGACGGCGTTGACGAGAAGACGATAAAGTCCTTCGCCAACATCCCGAACGTAAAGACCGCGCAGTACAACACCATCAACGTCTACGATATCCTCAACTGCGACTCTTTCGTCGTCGCACGCGGCGCCGCAGAAAAAATCGAGGAGGTCTACGCATAATGAAGTTTGCAGAAGACGTCATAATCGCCCCGATAATCACCGAGGCAAGCATGTCGAGGCTCGCCGCCAAGCGCTACACGTTCCGTGTTGCGAGCGGCGCGACGAAGCCCGAGATCGCGCACGCGGTCGAGAAGCTCTTCGATGTGAAGGTTTCCGCCGTGAACACGATCAACATGAAGAGAAAGCCGAAGAGCCTCCGCTACAGCAGGGGCTACACCGCCGCCTGGAAAAAGGCCATCGTGACCCTTACGGAAGACTCGAAGCCTATCGAGTTCTTCGAGGGCATGTATTGATAACGGGAGGAAAGAGAAGTGCCTACTATCAAATATAAACCTACAACTCCCGGCAGACGCGGCATGACGGTCGCTTCCTTCGACGAGGTGACGAAGCACACCCCCGAAAAGAACCTTATCGTCATAAAGAAGAAACACGCCGGAAGAAACAACAACGGCAAGATAACCGTTCGCCATCACGGCGGCGGAAACAAGGTCAAGTACCGCATAGTCGACTTCAAGCGTCAGCTTACCGGCGCGGCAACTGTGGTCGGCGTTGAGTATGACCCGAACAGAAGCGCATACATCGCGCTCGTACAGTATGAGGACGGAACGAAGAGCTACATCATCGCTCCCGTCGGCATCAAGGTCGGCGACGTGCTCTTCTCGGGCGAGAAGATAGACATCAAGCCCGGCAACACGCTCCCGATATCGGATATTCCCGTCGGTACAATCATCCACAACATCGAGCTCTACCCCGGCAAGGGAGCCCAGCTCGTCCGCACCGCGGGCGCGCAGGCACAGCTCATGGCTAAGGAAAACGGCACCGCTCAGGTGCGTCTGCCCTCCGGCGAGGTCCGCCGCGTCCGTCTTGACTGCAAGGCGACGATCGGTCAGGTCTCCAATATCGAGCATGACACCGTCAAGATCGGTAAGGCCGGCAAGAAGCGCCACATGGGCATCCGTCCTACTGTCCGCGGCTCGGTCATGAACCCGTGCGACCACCCGCACGGCGGCGGCGAGGGCAAGTCTCCCATCGGTCATCCGGGACCGCTCACCCCGTGGGGCAAGCCCGCTCTCGGATATAAGACGAGAAACAAGAACGCCCGCACCGAGAAGAATATCGTCAGACACAGAAACGGTAAGTAAGGAGGAACCCGAAAATGAGCAGAAGCTTAAAGAAAGCGCCGTTCGTAGAAGAGAAGCTCTATGCAAGAGTCTGCGCTATGAACGAGAAGGGCGAAAAGCGTGTCCTCAAGACTTGGAGCCGTTCGTCAACGATATTCCCGGAGTTCGTCGGACATACGATCGCTGTGCATGACGGCAAGAAGCACGTCCCGGTATACGTCACCGAGGACATGGTCGGTCACAAGCTCGGCGAGTTCGCGCCCACCCGCACGTTCAAGGGTCACGCCGGTTCGAAGACATCGAACAACGGCAAGTGAGCCTGAAACGGCATCACGTTAAAACAAAAACGGAGGAATAACCTACACTATGGAAGCTGTTGCATATTTGAAATATGTGCGCGTTTCGCCCAGCAAGGTTAAGGGTGTGCTCGATCTCATTCGCGGTAAGGACGTAGACGTCGCCATGGGTATTCTCAAGAATACTCCGAAGGGCGTATGCGAGGACCTTATCAAGCTTTTGAAGAGCGCCACGGCGAACGCTGAGAATAATTTCGAGATGGATGCCGGCAATCTGTTCGTTTCCGAGTGCTTCGTCTGCCCCGGTCCGTCGCTCAGACGCATGAGCGCACGCGCCAAGGGAAGCGGAGACATCATCCGGAAGAGAACGTGCCACATCACACTCAAAGTCAAGGAAAAAGAATAAGGAGGTAACATTAGGATGGGTCAGAAAGTTAATCCGCACGGAATGCGTGTGGGCGTCATCAAAGACTGGGACTCGAGATGGTACGCCTCCGACGAAACATTCGGCGACACGCTCGTGTCAGACTACAACCTGAGAAAGTATCTCAAGAAGAAGCTCTACAACGCCGGCGTGCCGAAGATAGAGATCGAGCGCGTCAACGACAACGAGAGGATAAAGGTAACTATACACTGCGCAAAGCCGGGGCTCGTTATCGGTCCCAAGGGTGCCGCGATAAACGAGCTCAAGGGCGAGATAGAGAAGATGGCGGGCATGCCCGCTTCCGTCTCGGTCGTTGAGATACGTCAGATAGACATGGACGCACAGCTCGTCGCAGAGAACATCGCAAGCCAGCTCGAACGCAGGATCGGGTTCAGACGCGCGATGAAGCAGTCCATCGCCCGCACGATGAAGTGCGGCGCGAAGGGCATAAAGACCTGCTGCAGCGGCCGCCTCGGCGGCGCCGAGATAGCCCGCATAGAGCATTATCATGAGGGCACGATCCCGCTGCAGACGCTCCGCGCCGACATCGATTACGGCTTTGCGGAGGCAAATACGACTTACGGAAAGATCGGCGTCAAGGTATGGATATACAAGGGCGAGGTCTTACCCGAAATACAGAGATCCGGCTCGAACGCTCCCGCTGCTCCGCGCGACAGACGCGACCGCAGCGACAGACGCGACAGACGCGACAGGCGTGATCGCGGCGGCGACCGCGGCGACAGACGCCGCAGCGGCAACAGAGGCGAGAGAGGCGACAGAGGTCCGAGGGAAGGGGGCGCAAGATAAACCATGTTGATGCCCAAGAGAGTTAAATACAGACGCGTGCAGCGCGGCCGCATGAAGGGCGAAGCCCATCGCGGCAACACGCTCGCTTACGGAGATTACGGTCTCGTCGCGCTCGAACCGGCGTGGATAACGAGCAATCAGATCGAGGCCGCCCGTATCGCCATGACGCGTTACACGCGCCGCGGCGGTAAGGTCTGGATAAAGATCTTCCCCGACAAGCCCGTGACGGAAAAGCCCGCCGAGACCCGAATGGGTTCCGGTAAAGGCTCGCCCGAATACTGGGTCGCAGTCGTAAAGCCGGGCAGAGTTTTGTTTGAGATGAACGGCGTCCCAGCCGACGTCGCGAAAGAGGCTATGCGTCTCGCATCTCACAAGCTCCCCATCAAGTGCAAGTTCATTATGAAAGAACAGAATGAAGGAACAGAGGAGGCGTAAGGGATCATGAAAGCAGCAGAACTCCGCGCGATGACCTCAGAGGAGCTGGACTCCAAGCTCAAGGAGCTTAAGGGTGAGCTTTTCAACCTCCGTTTCCAGCACGCAATCAAGCAGCTTGACAACACTCACAGGATAGTGGAAGTCAAGCGCGATATCGCTCGTGTGATGACAATACTCCACGAGAAGGAAGCATAAGGAGGACGTGTCATGAGTGAAGAACGCAATATGCGAAAGACCAGAACGGGCATCGTCGTCTCCGACAAGATGGACAAGACGGTCGTCGTTGCCATCAGGGACAACGTGAGACACCCGCTCTACGGTAAAATCATAAAACGCACCTCGAAGATACACGCCCACGACGAAAAGAACGAGTGCGGTATCGGAGACCGCGTTGCGGTGATGGAGACGAGGCCTCTCTCCAAGACGAAGAGATGGCGCGTCGTCGAGATCATCGAGAAAGCTAAATAAGGAGGACGCGCAGAATGCTTCAGCAGGAATCATATATGAAGGCTGCCGACAACACCGGCGCCAAAGAGCTTATGTGCATCCGTGTTCTCGGCGGTACGGGCAGG
>CANQYV010000105.1 GCA_947628165.1 uncultured Clostridia bacterium
TCGGGACGGATGACCTTCATCTGGAGCGCGCTGCCGCCTATGTTTATGCCGCCCATTACGGACGCGGGCGACGGTGAGGGAGCGGGTGCGCTGTAGCCGCGGGAATACTGGTCCTGCGGAGCCGAGTATCCGCTGTTCACGTTCTGATACTGCGCGGAGGAGTTGTCCCTCTGCGGCTGGCTCGCCGGCTGCTCCGTGTCGGATTCGTAGCCGCTCGTTATATCGTCGTAGTAGCCGTCATCCTCGTAGCCGTTGTCGTCGAACTCTTCGGCGCCCGTGATCTTCTTTATCTTATCCATGAATCCCATTTTGCCTTATCCTCCGATAATTTTATTGTCGTTTAGGTTCTGAGCCGCAGCAGAACGGGCACCGAATAGCGCGCTCCCGACGCGGACCGTCGTCGCTCCGTTCTCCGTCGCCTGAACATAGCTGTCGCTCATCCCCATCGATAATACGGGTTCTATTATATTATGCCGTTTTTTTCGCAAAAAGTCAACAAAGATTCTATAAGTTTCTTCAAAATATTTGCCGTAATCCGATTTTTCGGCACATTTCGGCGCCATTGTCATTATTCCGCGGACCGAAATGCCCGGAAGCTCCGAGATACGGAGCGCGAAATCGACCGCTTCCTCCGGCATGACGCCGCCTTTCGACGGCTCCCTGCCGATATTTACCTCCGCCGTCACGTCCATGACCTTGCCCAAAGCCTCCGCCCTCCGGCTTATCTCAAGCGCGAGCTTTTCGCTGTCGACGGAGTGTATCATCGATACCTTGTCTATGATGTACTTCACCTTGTTGCACTGAAGCGAGCCTATGAAGTGTATCTCCGGTCTCGGGTCGAGCAGGTCGTATTTGTCCATCAACTCCTGCACCCTGTTCTCCCCTATCACCGAAAGGCCGAGGTGCGAGACCGCGAAGTTTATGACAGGCGCGGGCACAGTCTTTGTCGCCGCAAGGAGCAGCGGCGGCTTCCCCCACGGAGAGTGCGCGGACGCCTTTATTATGTTCTCCCTGACGCGCGCGAAGTTTTCTCTTATGACGCCGGTGTCATATCCGCAGATAATCTCTCGTCCGGCGCTCTCTTTTTCCGACACGTTCTCCCTCCTGTCCTTATCCCGAGACCATCTTGCCGTCGTAAAGGTTTCGAGCCGACGTTATGACGAAATCGTAAAGCGAAAGGTACGGTACTTTTTCATACGGCAGGAGCGGTTCCGTCTCGGCCTCGGTCTCGGGTACCTCGCCGACAGCGGGGAAATCGACGTATCCGTCGCCCGCCTCCGTCTCAGGCTCGCCTGCGTCGCTTTTGCAAAGGACGTATCCGTCTTTCGTAAGTATTATCTCGATTTTGCGGAAGCGCACGACGCTGCCGCGCAGGATATATACTCCAGTCACCTCAACCCCGTCGTAATCGACGACGCGGACCGCGGAAAGCGGCACCCTGTATCCCGTATACGACCTGACCGTGACCGTTATCGGCTGAAGTCTCGTATATTCAAAATCCTCCGGCATGGTCGAGGTCTCAAAGATGACCGCCGCCTTTCCTGCCCCTCCGTCAAGCATGACGGAGCGCAGCTTCATCGACAGCGTCATGTCCGACGAGTTGAACACGATGTCGTAGTCGTCGCCCTCGTGCCCGGAGAAGAACGCGGCGGTGTCGCGGTCCGTAGGCACGGCAAGATACCAGGTGTAATCCGGCACGAGCTTGCCTATCTCGTCCGAGCCGCGCGCGGCGGGAGTCGCCGTTGACATCGCGTATATGTCGCCGACCGTGAGCTTGTCTATATCGTCGAACGCAAATGCGCTCTCATACCCGTCGACGTCGTAGAAGAAATACGCGCTCTGCTCGCTCGAAACCGTCTTTGCGACGTTCGTCAGCTGAGCCGTCAGCGACGCGCGCTCGGACTTGAGCGCCTCTATCGTATCGTTGAAGCCGTCCGTCTTGCCGGTGACTATCGAGAAGCGGTTGAGCTCTCTTTTCATCTTCTCAGCCGTCTGAGACGCGGAGATCATATCATTTGAGGCAACGCTGCCGCCGACGGAAAAGAGCAGCGTTCTTATGCGGGCCTCTATGTTCGACGCGTCCGCCGTCGACGAATACGCCGCGGACGACATGATGTCGGAGAGTTCCTTTATCCTTTCGTCTATCTCGTCTATCTTCTCTCTTATCCCCTCGGCGCCGCCGATGCATATGTCGGCGAGCTTGTCCCCGATACCGACCTTTTCGCCGTCCTTTACAAGGTAATTGACGGTCCCCGTCTGCCCGGAGTCAACGACATTCTCGCGCCTTAGGATATAGGCGTCGAGCGTCAGCGACTCCGCAAACGTGTCAAGGTTTGCGGGCACGGTCTCGACCCCGGAGGTGAAGCTCCTTACCATGTGATAGCCGACGTATATCATAACGCCGACAGCCAAAACGGACACGACGACGTATGTCAGGACCCGTTTCAGATATTCCTTATCCAAGCTCCTGCCTCCTATTCTTTATTATTTCAGGCCGAGCAGCGCCTCCGCCCGCGACGCGAGCTCCGATATGTCCTCCCTGCCGGTGAAGACGCCGTCAACCTCGAGCCAGCGTATATAATCCTTTTTGTAAAACCACGTCGCCTGCCGCTTTGCGTACCGGCACGTCGCGAAAAACAGCTTCTCTTCGGCCTCGGCAAGCGTTTCCTCGCCGCGCAGATACGGCAGCAGCTCCTTATATCCTATCGCGCCCGCCGCCGGCATCCCCGACGACAGCGCGCCCTCCTCCGAAAGCCTCCGCGCCTCGTCGGCAAGCCCTGCCTCCATCATTTTCCGGCAGCGCTTCCTTATCGCCTCGCGGTGGAGTTCCCTGTCTAAAAAACGCAGCCCCAAAACGGCGATATCGCGCGCCCCGCCGGGTCTCGACTCGGCGTCCCAATCGCTCTTCTTCCGCCCGGTCAAAAGGAATATCTCAAGCGCCCTTGCGACGCGGCGCACGTTGTTCGGGTGTGTCGCCGCGGCGGACTCCGGGTCGACCTCGCGGAGCCTGTCGTAGAGCGCCTGCGCCCCGTGCTCCTCCGCGAACTTCATGAGCTCATCCCTCACGGTCCCGCCGTCGCCTTCGAATTCGCTGTACCTGTTATCATATACGATGGCGTCGAGGTAGAGCCCCGTGCCGCCGCAGAATATCGGCGTGTGCCCGCGCGCGGCGATATCGTCCTCCGCAGCCCTTGCGTCCGCCTTGTACTGAGAAACGGAATACGGCGTCTTCGGGTCGAGAAAGTCCGTCATATGATGCGGCACGCGCGCACGCTCAGCCTCCGTCGGCTTCGCGGTGCCTATGTCCATGCCGCGGTATATCTGCATCGAGTCGCAGCATATTATCTCGCCGTCGTACTTTTCGGCGAGCAGCAGGGAAAGCTCGGTCTTACCTGTCGCCGTCGCCCCGCATATTGCAAAAGACCGCGCCAAAGAAAGCCCCTCCCCGCCGTTTGTTTTCTTTATATTATACACCTGCATATCGTCCGTGTCAATAAATTAAAGCGCATTTGAAGCCTCCGCAAGTGAAAAAAAGAACGCGCAAATGGCAGCTACGCATAAAACAGTTTCAACCTGCAAACTGAAATATGGTATCTGCCATACGGGGACAAAAAACAGCGGCATATTCAAAACCGCTGCTTGTCGTTGACTTTGAAATTTGAGTGTGAGAAATGATCTGCCCGGAAGCGGTTTTTTCTTTTCTGCCGCCGGGCATATACCTTGCTTTATTTTTTTCTCCTATTTGCAATGCAATTTATTACAAATGCGATTGAATTACACATCAAACCTGCATTCAACAAAATTTGATTTTTTCCATCTTGAAAAATACAAAGAGCCAGACAAATTAAACCGGCTAGCGCAAATGCGATGCCCCAAAACAATAAAATTCTTTTTTTGCTCATTTATAAATCCTTACCTTTCCGATATTTTGACCGTATAATAAGTATAATTCCCAGTAAAATAAGAGGAAAAGAAATGCCAAGTGTGAAACCGGAAAGCATCTCTTGAATATCAGTTCCGCCAATTAACTGTGAATAGATAAGAAAAACTATTCCGGAAAGGGATACTGCAATGCCGATAAGCATTAGTTTTTTATTTTTAAGGTCTTGCGTTTCTTTCATCATTTTCAGTATCTGCTGACTATCGTATGTATGGATACTCTTTTCATCTTCTTCTCCATCAAGCAATTCTGCTAACGTAATATTTAATTCCTGACACAAGGGCTCGAT
>CANQYV010000106.1 GCA_947628165.1 uncultured Clostridia bacterium
GCGTATGCGGTCGCCGCCCCACGCGGGGAGCCATTCGACTGCCTCCGTCGCCTTCACCGCGTCTTCTACGAACGCGGAGACGGAGCAGAACCACTGAGACGTGGCGCGGAATATGATGGGACTCTTGCAGCGCCAGCAGTGCGGGTAGCTGTGAACGACCTCCTCGGAGGCGAACAGCGCGCCCGACTCCTTCATATCCTCAAGGATCGCCTTGTTTGACTCGGCATAATACATTCCCGCGTATTTGCCTGCGTCCTCGGTCTGATATCCTCTGTCGTCAACGGGGACTATTATGTCTATCCCGTACCTTTTGCATGTGATGTAGTCGTCCGCGCCGAAGCCGGGAGCCGTGTGAACGCAGCCAGTGCCGCTGTCCATCGTGACGTAATCGGCGTTGACGATGACGCTGTCGCGGTCGAGGAACGGATGGCATGCAGCCATGAACTCAAATTCGCTGCCCTTCATCGTCAAAAGCTTCTCGTATTTCTCAACGCCGCCCTCCCTCATCGTCTTTTCGCATAGCGCGTCGGCGACGATGTAGCATTCGCCGTTGTCGGCCAGAACGGCGACATAATCCGCGTCGGGCGCAAGCGCTATCGCGAGGTTGCCCGGCAGCGTCCACGTCGTTGTCGTCCAGATTATGAAGTATGTTTTGTCGGCGGGGCAGACGCCGAAGAGCTTGCCCTTGTCGTCACTCACCTTGAATTTGACGTATATAGATGTGCACGGGTCGTCGCTGTACTCGATCTCCGCCTCGGCAAGCGCCGTCTCGTCGGACGGGCACCAGTAGACGGGCTTTAGCCCGCGGTAGATGTAGCCGCGCTCGAACATGCGTCCGAACACCTTGACCTCACGCGCCTCGAATTCCTTCGACATCGTGAGATACGGGTGATCCCAGTCACCCGTCACGCCGAGTCTCTTGAACGAGGTGCGCTGGATATCGACATAGTCGCTTGCGAATTTTTCGCACGCGGAGCGGAATTCCGGTATGCTCATGCGCTTGCGGTCGAGCTTGTTCTTCTTTATTATCGCAGACTCTATAGGCATCCCGTGGTTGTCCCAGCCGGGTCTGTACGGCGCGCGGAAGCCCTCCATCGTCTTGGATTTGACGATGAAGTCCTTTAAGATCTTGTTCATTGCCGTGCCCATGTGTATGTTGCCGTTCGAGAACGGAGGCCCGTCGTGAAGCACGAACGTCTCGCCGCCCTCGTTGACGGCGAGCATCTTATTGTAAAGATCTGTTTTGTCCCAATATTCCATCATGCCGGGCTCGCGCTCCGGGAGATTTGCCCTCATCGGAAAATCGGTCTTCGGAAGATTCAGTGTGCTCGTGTAATCCTTTGCCATGTCAGATATCGTAAAGCTCCTCGTAGGTATATTTATAGTTTATTTTTTGCCCTTGTCTTTTTTGTTCTTCTTTTTGCCGAAGCCGAAGAAATAGTGGTACTCGTCGTACTCCTTTGTTTCAAGCTCCTCGTCCTCGTCATTGTCACCGGCGCCGACTTTATTATCGTCGTCGCCGTATTCTGCCTTGAGCGCGGCGAGAATGTCGTCGTCCTCGGCGTCGGTGTCGAAGGCGTCGTCACCGCCGCCGTCTCCTTCGGCAGCCGATGTTTCGTCTGCGAAAGGTGCGTCCGCATCCTCATTATCTTCGGGACGCGCCGCGGACGCCGCTTTTTTCCTCATGCGGTATGTGCGCTTTTGGTATGTGCCCGTCGTTTGTTCGGGCTCCTCGACCTTTTCGGGTTCCTCGGGTTCGGCGGCATCCTGCGTATCCGCATCTGCCTCCGCTGCCGCGGGCTCGTCCGCCTCCGCCTCTTCCGTCATTTCTTCCGCCGGTGCAGGCGAAGTCTCATCTCCCACTTCCCTTGAGGCAAGGTCAAACGCGGCAATCTCAGCGGTATCGTCAGCGCCGTCGGCTCCGATTCCCTCGCCTTCGTCGCCGGCTTCCGGGAGTCGAAAAAATCCGCCGTCGGCATCTGTCCCATTGGCTGCGGCGTCCGTATCTGCCGCATCCGCATCAACAGCGCCGTCTTCCGTCTCCGGCGTCTGCTCGTCCCCGGCGTCTCCATTGCCTTCGCCTTCGTATTCTTCCTCATCATCGCTGAGACCGAAGAGCTCGAATACGTCAATGTCGCTGAGTCCGTCGCTTTCATTACCGTCGTCGGACTTCGCGCCGTCTCCGCTCACAAGCTCGACGGAGAGGCCTCCCGCCGCAGCGGCGCCGGCAGCAGCACCGGCAGCGGCGACAGCTGCCGCTCCGACTGCCCCTGCGGCAGCGGCTCCCGCGGCTGCCACGGCTCCGAGCGCTCCGGCGAACATCCCGTCGTCGGAGTCGTCGTCTATGAAAATGTCGTTGTCTATCGTTATCTGCGTCGGCTCCTCGTCCTCACCGTACTCGTCGTCGGGCTCGGATACTGCCGCGGCGGCATCGTCGATTTCGCTTACGTCCGCAGTCACGGTGTCGGCAGCTTCGGCATCCGCCTCCGGAATCACCCCGGCGTCGGCTGACGCACTGACTTCCGCGAGCCTTTTTTTCAGTTCCTCGTTCTCAGTGAACAAAAGCGCGGCTTCGGCGCGCAAATGTTCAAGAAATGCGTCGACCTCGCGCGGAGAATATCCGTTAAAGGTACGCGAAAACCTGACCTCTTCTATCTCTTCGTGCAGCAGCATTTTTTCTCTCCGTAGCATCAAATATATTTTTCGGCCGAAAGACGCAGCCTTCCGCTCCTCGTCTGCCCGCCGATATTAACGATCCTGTATTTTCCCGAGCCGCGGACGGATATCACGTCCCCTTCCTCGAGCTTTTCGTCAGGCTTTGTCATGGGCTCGTAATTTACCTCGACAAGTCCCGACACTATCCTCTCCTTCGCCCTCTCGCGCGAAACGCGCAGCAGCGACGATATGACCGAGTCTGCGCGCGGCGACGCCAAGGTGTCCGATATCGGCTCCGTTTTCCGCTTTGCGGAAAAGCCCTCCGGCAGCGCCGACGGCGACGTTTTCACCGTGTCGTTCGCGACGCGGACGAGGTTTTCTGTCAGAAAGGCGCATATTTTCCCGTCACAGAAAATATATGCGCCGTGCGCGTCTTCATCTACTATAATATCGCCGAGCATTCCGCGTTTTATGCCGAGCGAAAGTATCGTTCCGAGAAAGTCCCTGTGACCTAGCTCCCTGTACCCGCTGCCCTCCGCGCGCAGAACGGATATCTCCCCCTCCGCCGCGTATGCGACGGCGCACCGGAGCCTGCCGTCACCGTCGCTTTCGTCGTCGAACATGTCGAGCATATACTCGGGCACACAGAAAAGCCGGCGTCTCTCAGCGTCCTCGTATCCGCCGTAAAAGCCGCAGCAGTCCCGAAAACCAGAAGCCGCAAGCACGACCTCCGCAGCCTTAACCTCGCGCGGGCTGAGAAACTCGCTCGCGGACATAACGCCCCTCTCCGCACGCGACGCAAGCTCCGCGATGCGCGCCGAAAAAAGCTCCCCGTCTCTGTTTTTCTCCGTGTCCGCCATATCACACCGCCCCGAGTATCAGAGAAAGAAGGTACAGCAAAAGATACGCCGCGATAAAGGACACGTCGACAGGGAGCGCGCTTTTGCCCAAAAATCTGTCGACGACGCGCCTCACAGGCATAATGACGGGTTCCGTCATCATAACTATAAATTCATATACAGCGCCGCGCGCGTTCGGTATCCACGACAAAAGCGCCCTTACGAGCATAAGGAGCATCTCAACGCGGAGCAGAACAAGAAAAACTGTTCTAATAAGCTGGAATACCATAATGTTACAAATCGCACGGCGATACAGCAAAAGTGCCGTATCCGTATTCTGGATACGGCAGTTTTATTGCCGCGCTGAGGTTCAATAGTTGTAGGACTCTTCCTCGGGCTGATCCTTCGGAGAACGGCGCTGCTCACGGAGCTGGTCTCCGCTGACGTCGACGTTCGACGGAGTGATGATGTAGGCGTTATTTGCTATGCGCTTGAGCGAGCCGTCTATGGAGTATGCGACGCCGGAAAGGAAGTCTATGAGCCTGCGCGCAGTCTCCTTGTTCGTTGCCTCGAGGTTGAGAACGACAGTGCGCTGACTGAGAAGATGATCCGCTATCTGATTGACGCTTGCAAAGCTCTCGGGACGG
>CANQYV010000107.1 GCA_947628165.1 uncultured Clostridia bacterium
GACGCGGTCGTACTCGCCCTCGATATTCGGCATCACGAGCGCGTTCATGAACCGTTTGATGAATGTGCTCTTTCCCGTCCGCACGGGACCGACGACGCCTATGTAGATATCGCCGCCCGTGCGTTCGGCTATGTCCCGGTATATGTTTGTCTCCGTCATAAAAAATCCTCCCGATAATTGCTATTCAATGTATATGGTCAAACCGGGAGGAATATGCCGACCGACAGCAAGTTCCGGTGATGGCGGCGCATGAAAAACGACCGGCGCATGAAACATGCGTCGGTCGCTGCTTAGTTATATTCCATTATTTTTGCCCGCTGACTGCGTTCACGAAATCGTTTACGCCGTCAATCGCCTCCCCGACGCCGCCTCCGCCTGAGAAATCCGAAAGCGTGCGTCCAAGCTCCGCTAAGTGCTCTTCCGCCTCGTCAAAAGAATCTGTCAGCTCACCGTAAGCACCGAGCAGACTGAGCCTCAGTTCCCCGATCTCGTCGTCTTCAAATGCAAACGCTGCCGATATGGAGCTCTGAAGCCCTTCCCTTGCCAGCCTGAGCTGTTCTTTGTCACCCTGCGAAAGATAACGGTCTATATGATCTGAAACGGAGCCGCATTCCGACCGCAGAGACGAATATTGATCACGGACGGAAATATTGTGTCTGACCGTTATAACGACTGCCGACAGAGCAAATACAATCGCCGTGGCAGTCAGCGCGGCAATGGCAACAACATTTCTTTTCATTGCCGCACCGTATTACACCTCGATAAGGTCGTATGTGCGGGAGCCGATCCCGAGGTCGGCCGCCGCCTCTATCGTGTGTACGCCGTTTCGGCTCTCGATGCGCTTTAAAAGATGCTTCTGTCCCTTGTCGTCCTTCGCGGCATACACAAGGTCAAGGCAAGCCTGATCTATCGCGACAGGATCAACAGACGCGAGTATTCCGATATCCGCCATGCACGGATCCTCCGCCACGGCACAGCAGTCGCAGTCTACGGACATATTTTTCATTACATTTATGTATACCGCGCGGTCGCCGAAATAATCTACAACGGACGACGCCGCGTCTGCCATCGACTCAAGGAACAGATCGTGCTTCGCTCCCCAAAAGTTGCCCTCGGGCTTGCCCGCGCCGTGAATGTTCTTCTTGCCGTATGAAGACGCGATGCCTATCGAAAGCTGCTTGAGCGCGCCGCCGAAGCCTCCCATCGGATGGCCCTTGAAATGCGAGAGCACGAGCAGCGAGTCGTAGTTTGCAAGGTCGCGGCCGACAAAATTATTCTTTATGACGCGTCCGTTCGGGATCGGGAGGACCATGTCGGGTCCCTCTGCGTCGAGCAGGTCGACGTCGAACGCCTCAGACCAGCCGTGCTCCTTCAAAAGGCGCAGATGCTTTTCGGTAGTGTCACGCTCGCCGCCGTATGCGGTGTTGCACTCGACAACGGCGCACCTCTCAGCCGTGCTGCCTACCTCGCCGACGACGGGAGCCCAGAAATCGGGGCGCAGAAAATTCTGATTTCCCGCCTCGCCCGAGTGGACCTTTATCGCGACCTTGCCGGAAAGAGGTCTTCCGACTGCGCGGTAAAGCTGAACGACGCGTTCGGGCGTTATTTCGCGGGTAAAATATACCTTCGATTTTTCCATATCGATTTGTTCCTCCACATTTGCATTCTTTGCCGGATCGTCCGTATTCCTTTTCGATCCCGATGTCAGCCTTAAAGAAAAGCTGAATTTCCGTTTCATTTTATAATGCCGCCTCCCTCGCGTCCGCAAACGTCGCTTTTTGCGCTCTCCGTTACTTGATATTATACATCCTCTCTGTGCGCCTCGTCAAGCGCGGCGTGGAATTTTGCTTGCAAAAGCGGGGAAGAAATGTCCTCTTCCCCGCTTAAAATATTTATTTTTCGCCGAGCGCCGCCGCGATAAATCCGTAAAAGAGCGGATGCGGACGGTTCGGACGGCTCTTGAATTCGGGGTGATACTGCACCCCGACGAAAAACGGCTGCTCCGTTATCTCCACGGTCTCGACGAGCCTCCCGTCCGGGGAGAGCCCCGATATCGTCAGCCCCGCCGCCTCGACTGCCTCGCGGTAGTCGTTGTTGAACTCGTATCTGTGGCGGTGGCGCTCGCTTATCTCTTCCTTGCCGTAGCAGCGCGCCATCGTCGTCCCCGGCTTTACGCGGCAGGGATACGCGCCGAGGCGGAGCGTTCCGCCCTTGTCTATCTCGTCGCTCTGACCGGGCATAAAGTCTATGATCTTGTGGCGGCACAGCTCGTCAAATTCGCCCGAATGTGCGTCCGCAATCCCGAGCACGTTGCGCGCGAACTCTATGCACGCGATCTGCATACCGAGGCATATGCCGAAATACGGCGTCTTTGTCTCGCGCGCATACCGTGCGGCGAGTATCATCCCCTCTATCCCGCGCTGACCGAAGCCGCCGGGGACGATTATTCCGTCGAGCTGCGAGAGGCGCTCGCGATAGTTGCTTTCGTCGAGCGTTTCCGAGTCTATCCACTCGATGCCGACCTCCGCCCTATGGCTGTATCCTGCATGATGGAGCGCCTCGGCGACCGACAGGTATGCGTCATGGAGCTGTATGTACTTTCCGACAAGACCGATCTTCACGGTGCGCGTCGGCGTCTTTATCCTCTCGACCATCTCCCTCCATTCGGAGAGGTCGGGCGCTGGCGCGTCTATCCCGAGCTCGCGGCAGACGACATCGGAAAGATGCGCGCGCTCGAGCATGAGCGGCGCCTCGTAAAGATACGGAAGCGTGATATTTTCTATGACGCAGTCGGGCTTGACGTTGCAGAACAGCGATATCTTCTTGAATATCGATTCCTCGAGCGGCTCGTCGCAGCGGAGGACGATTATGTTCGGATTTATGCCCATGCCGAGCAGTTCTTTTACGGAGTGCTGCGTAGGTTTTGACTTATGTTCGTCCGAGCCGCGGAGAAACGGCACGAGCGTGACGTGGATGAAGAGGCTGTTCTCCCTCCCGACCTCGAGCGATATCTGGCGCACCGCCTCTATAAACGGCTGGCTCTCGATGTCGCCGATAGTGCCGCCGATCTCGGTTATGACGACGTCCGCATCGGAATGCTTGCCGACACGGTAGACGAATTCCTTTATTTCGTTCGTGACGTGCGGTATGACCTGGACCGTCGAGCCGAGATATTCGCCGCGGCGCTCCTTATTGAGCACGTTCCAGTAGACCTTCCCCGTCGTGAGGTTTGAATAGCGGTTCAGGTCCTCGTCTATAAAGCGCTCGTAGTGTCCGAGGTCAAGGTCTGTCTCCGCGCCGTCGTCTGTCACATAGACCTCGCCGTGCTGATACGGGCTCATCGTCCCCGGGTCGACGTTTATGTACGGGTCGAGCTTCTGCGAGGCGACCTTGAGTCCCCTGCACTTCAAAAGCCTGCCGAGCGACGCCGCCGTGATTCCTTTGCCGAGACCGGAAACAACGCCTCCTGTCACAAAAATATACTTCGTCATGTAAAAAAACCTCGTCTTTTTTTGCTTGTCCGCGCGCCGCAGAATGAATTTTTACTTATGCTGACATTTCATTTTGCACAGGCGGCGCTCTATTAACAAAGGTATATTATACACGACTTCGGGCATTATTTCAAGAGGTTTTTCTCACATGAAGGAAAACTTTTTCCGCCCAAAAAAATTTGCCCGAAAGAAACATCCGCGGCGCATTTCCTGCAAAGCGCCGCGGATGTAATTGTTTGACGCATCACGGGAACCCCTCATGACGCTCAAAGATTTTCACTCGTATTCGACAACTACTAATCAATTTTGTTTAGAGATTATTATTTGTCGTGTATGTAGGTCTTTTGATTATTTGATATAT
>CANQYV010000108.1 GCA_947628165.1 uncultured Clostridia bacterium
CGGAAACGCGACGGGCATGGTGCTCATCGTCGGACCTACCGGCTCCGGCAAATCGTCCACGATGTACACGATGATACGCTCCCTCAATAAGGACGAGGTCAACCTCGTCACGCTTGAAGACCCGGTCGAGTTCGACCTCGACGGCGTCAACCAGGTCGGCATAAACGAAAAGACCGGCATGACGTTTGCGGGCGGCCTTCGCGCGATCCTCCGTCAGGACCCCGACATTATCGCCGTCGGCGAGATCCGTGACGGCGAGACCGCCGAGATCGCGATGCGCGCCGCCATCACGGGTCACCTTGTTTTAAGTACCGTACATACGAACGACTCGATATCGGCTCTCGACAGACTTCTCGATATCGGCGTCGAGCCCTATATTATCGCCGAAGCGCTGAACGGCATCGTTTCGCAGCGCCTCGTCCGCCGCATCTGCCCCGACTGCCGCGAGGAATACACCCCCACGGAAGAGGAGCTCGAGCGCCTCGGAATGAAGGGCGAAAAGAACGTTAAATTCTATCGCGGGCGCGGCTGCGCGCACTGCTACCATACCGGCTACCGCGGAAGGACCGGCGTATTCGAGATACTCATGCTCGACCGCAAGCTCAAGCGCGCCATAGTTGAAGGCCGCCACCGCAGCGAGCTCTCCGAATACCTCAACCGCGAGCACTTCATCTCGCTCGAAGAGGGCGCGAGAAAGCTCGTGCTCGACGGCGTGACCTCCGCCGAGGAAGCCGTCCGCGTGCTCAACTCAACAGTCGACTAAATAAAAAAACCCAAAACGGGACGTCCCGTTTTAATAGTTTCGGCACAGCCGAAACTATTATGAATGCTTACTGCAAAAGGAGGCGGGCTTTAATATGGCACTTCCGCTCAATGATATCGTATCCGGCGCCCGCGCGAGCCGCGGCTCCGATATTCATCTTGTACGCGGGCTTCCGCCCCGCGTCCGTATAGACGGCTCGCTCACCGACTACCCGGGCACATATCCTCTCACGTCCGAGGACTGCGAGAGATACGCCCGCGAGATGGCGGGAGCGGAATATAAAAAGATGGAGACCATAGGCGAGCTCGACCTTGCCATGACGTTCCCGGGCGGCATCCGCTGCCGCGTCAATCTCTTCCGTCAGCAGGGCGCCGTCTCCGCCGCTATCCGTATACTTGCGGAGACGATTCCGAACCTTGACGACCTCGGGCTCCCGCCCGCCGTCTCAAAGCTGCCCGAGCTGAACCGGGGCATCGTCCTTGTCACGGGCGAGACCGGTTCCGGTAAGTCGACGACGCTTGCCGCCATGCTCGACCGTATCAATCATACCTACTGCGACCACATCATCACGCTCGAGGACCCTATCGAGTATATATACACTCCCGACCGCTGCACGATAAACCAGCGCGAGATAGGGACCGATACAAAGAGCTACGCGGACGGCCTGCGCGCGATACTGCGCGAGGACCCGGACGTCATTCTCATCGGCGAGATGCGTGACCTCGACACGATAGAGACCGCGCTGACCGCCGCCGAGACGGGTCACCTCGTCTTCGCAACGCTCCATACGAACTCCGCACCCGACGCGATAGACAGAATGGTAGACGTCTTCCCCGAGGGGAGACAGAAGCAGATACGCCTCCAGCTCTCGACGACGCTGATGGCTGTCCTGAGCCAGCAGCTCCTTCCGAGAAGGGAGAGCGGACGCGTCGCCGCCTGCGAGCTGATGATGGTCACCCCCGCCATAAGGAACCTCATCAGAGAGGGGAAGACCCCGCAGATCGTCAGCGCGCTCGGCACCTCCGCGGCGGAGGGCTCGCTCACGATGGACAACTGCTTAATCTCGCTCTGCCGCGAGAGAAAGATATCGGCGGATACGGCGCGGCGCGCCGCCCGCGACACCGAATACGTCAAGAGGAACACAGGCATCTGAAATACGACTGGAGGTAGTTCGGATTGACAACATTTAAATACCGCGCGAGAACCGCGGAAGGGACGCCCGTCTCCGGCGTCGTCGACGCATACGACGAATACGAAGCCGTAGACATAATAAAGCGGAGCTGCCCGATAGTCGAACAGCTCACGCCCGTCAAAGGCAAAAGAAAGATCAATATAAGCTTAAACGAGCCGCTCTGGGTCGAGGATAAGACGCTGTCGCTCACCGCGAGCCAGTTTGCCATAATGCTCAGAGCCGGCATCCCCATGAGCCGCACGGTCGAGCTCATCGCCGGTCAGACCTCCGACAGACTGATGAAGCGCATCCTCACCGCGTGCGCCGCGGACGTCGCCGCCGGCTATACGCTGTCGCGCAGCCTCGAGAAGAACGGGAAAAAGATCCCCGCCGTCTTTATCGAGTCCGTGCGCGCGGGCGAGCAGGCGGGAACGCTTGAGGACAGCTTCGAGTCACTAAAATCATATTACGACCGCGCGCATAAGGTCAAAGCAAAGGTTCGCTCCGCGATGACGTACCCGATTGTGCTGCTCGTCATAGCCGCCGTCGTTATCGCCATCGTCATGGCGTTCCTCGTCCCGAGAATGATTTCGATTCTCAACGGCATCGGCGAGCTCCCGCTGCCGACGCGAATACTCATGGCAATGAGCACCTTCTTCGCAAACTCGTGGCCGATACTCCTCATGCTCGCCGCCGCGATAGGCATCTTCCTCTTCACCTACCGCAGGACGGACAAGGGCAGCGTCGCGCTCTCGAACTTCAGAATGAAGTTGCCCGTGCTCGGCAAAATAGCGCAGATGAACACGGCGGCGCAGATATCGAACACGATGACGACGCTGCTCGGCGCCGGTCTCCCCGTAAACCACGCGATAGAGATAGTTTCCCGCGTGCTCGATATGCGCTGCGTCGGCGTTGAGCTTGCCCGCAGGGTCAACAGGCTTGAGATGGGGCAGACACTCGCGTCCGTCCTCGCCGATATAAAGTACCTCCCCGCAATGCTCGTCGAGATGACGAGGATAGGAGAGGATTCCGGTTCGCTCGAGAATACGCTCCGCACGGTCGGCGAGTTCTACTCGTCGGAGGCAGAGCGCGAGTCCGACAGGGCGCTGTCACTGCTCGAGCCGATTATAACGGTCATAATGGGTCTTGTCGTCGGCTTTATAGTCGTGGCGATATATGTCCCCGTATTCTCGATGACAACGAATGTCGCCGGCGCGTTCTGATGCGCCGTTGACATAAAAAAAACAAAAGGAGTGCCGATCATGAAAAAACTACTCGGAAAGAAACTCAACAAAAAAGGCTTCACTTTGGCTGAATTGCTGATAGTCGTTGCGATTATTGCAATACTTATCGCAATTGCATTGCCGCTGTTCTTCGGGGCAATGGACAACGCGGAGAAAGCAAGAGATGATGCAAACATTCGCTCTGTTAAAGCTGCGGCGGTAAACGAAATATTCAGCAGGCCAGAACTTCAGATGGTGGAGCCAGACCCAGCAGGACTTCGCCCTGATACCCCGGCGGATTTTTGGTATGTTGCAGCTCATATTGACAAGGATGGCAATATAACTCTTGAAAGTATTATTGGAACCACATGGGAGGTGATGGGATTTCCGGGAAATCCCAGACCAAGTGATCTTCAGCCGGACACATGTGAATGGAATGAAGGAAAACAACAGTATGATATAAAGTGTTATGTCTTCAGTATCGATGAGGATTATGATCCGGTAGAAGCTCCGTAACTTTTTGCATTTTTAAAAAATCAATCATGTTTTCACCGCGGGTAACAACCCACCCGCGTTGAAATATATAAAGAACAGACGGGCAGGCGGGGCGTATGCCGCTTG
>CANQYV010000109.1 GCA_947628165.1 uncultured Clostridia bacterium
GGATTCCGTCACCGCTCGCAGCGATTATCATATCCCTGCATCCGATGCAGAGTATCGGTATATTAAGCTCGTTGACGACGTTCGTGTTCTCGCACGTTTCATCGAGGATGACCTTGCCCTTGGCGGTATCCGCCATGACCTCCGCCATCATATTCCATGTTCCGACGTCTTTCCACGATCCGCCGTAGCGGAGCACCTGTATCGACGGTTCCTTCTCGACCACCGCATAATCGAAGCTGATCTTTTCGAGCGTGTCATATTTGCCGAAAAGACCGCGGTAATCGTCGAATTCGATCATAGTGTGAGCTTTATCGAGCAGATACCCGAGCCTGAACGCGAATATTCCCGCGTTCCAGAGGGCGTTTTGTTCTATGTATTTCTTCGCCGTTTCAACGTCGGGTTTTTCCTTGAACTCGCGCACCTTGCTGACGTTCTCCCCGCTCTCGGGGATGATGTACCCGTATTTTTCGCTCGGGTACGTCGGCTCGATGCCCATCAGCGTTATGTTCGCCAGTCCCTCCTCCGCCAGCTTTTGAAGCTTGCCGACTGCCTCGTAATATGTGTTGTCGACATATGGGTCGACGGGACAGACGACGACGGATTCGTTCTCGTCGACGCCGAGCTCGTCGTGCAGATATGCGGCGGCGAGGACTATTGCCGGGAACGTGTCGCGGCGGCACGGCTCAACGCATATCGAGACCTTCTCGCCGAGCTGATTCTTGATCGCGCTCGCCTGAGATTTGCTCGTCGCTATCGTTACGTTCGCGTTCGGATCGACTGTCGCGATCTGTCTGTACACGCGCTGAACCATCGATTCATACTCGCCGCCGTTTTTGAACAGCTTGATGAACTGCTTCGAGCGTATATCGTTTGAGAGAGGCCACAGCCGCTTGCCGCTTCCTCCCGAAAGCAAAATGATGTTCATTTTTATCCTCTTACTCCAACCCGAGCGTTTTTTTGACCGTGCCGCGTATATTTTTGAGCTTTTGCTCGGCTGCCGCGCGGTCCTCGTCCCGGATGCTGTAATATATCTTTATCTTAGGTTCCGTTCCCGACGGGCGTATTGCGATCCATGAGCCGCCCTCGAGCGTGTATTTGAGAACGTCCGATGTCGGCAGCTCGCCGAAGCCCGGCTCAGCCGGAACCGGAGCGCTGTAATCGGTCACGGCCTTTGTATCCTCAAACGGCGGCTCTCCGCTGCGGAGGCTTTTCATCATCGACTTTATGCGTTCGGCTCCGTCCACACCCTTGAGCGTGAAGCTGTCGAGCGCGTCGAGATAGAAGCCGTATTCGCGATACAGCTCGTCCATTTTGTCGCAGAGCGTTTTGCCCGCCGCCTTCGCTTCAGCCGCCATCTCGCAGATCAGCACAGACGCAACGGCGGCGTCCTTGTCCCTCGCGTGTGTGCCCGCGAGGTAACCGTATGATTCCTCGTAGCCGAACAGAAAATCGTAGTCTCGCGCTTCGTTTCCCGTCTGCTTTGCCTCTTCAAACTGCGTTATCTTTTCGCCAATATATTTGAACCCCGTGAGCGTTGAGAACACCGTGATCCCGTGCTTTTTCGCGATCTCCGCGCCGAGCTCCGATGTCACGACCGTTTTTACGACCGCGGGACGGCTATATACGTCCATATCCGTATGCGAGAGGATAAAATCCATCAAAAGCGCGCCTGTCTGGTTGCCTGTCAGAAGCTTGTAGCCATCGCCGGTTTTCACAGCAGCGCCGACTCTGTCGCAGTCCGGATCTGTGCCGAGCACGATGTCGGCGTCCGTCTCTTCCGCCTGCGCGATGCCCATCAGAAGGGCGCGTCTGTCCTCCGGATTCGGCGACTGCACTGTCGGGAAATCTCCGTCCGGGATCGATTGCGATGCGACCTTTGCAACATTTGTAAATCCGTCGCGCGTGAGCGCCGTTGACACCGGGACATTCCCCGTCCCGTGAAGCGGCGTATATACGACGTGCAGATTGGTTTTTGCCGCCGTATCGCTGTATCGGCTCTGTTTGAGAACTGCGTTCACGAATTCGTCGGTCACATCGACTGTATTGATAAGCGAGCTGTCGCCGTCGAAGTCGATCTCGCCGTAATCTTCTACGCCGTTCACATATGCGATGACGCGCTCCGCCTTATCCGGCACGAGCTGGCATCCGAACTCGTCGTATACCTTGTAGCCGTTATACTCCTTCGAATTGTGCGACGCCGTTATGACGACGCCCGCGACGGCGCCGAAATATTTGACCGAGAAGCTGAGCTGCGGCGTCGGTCTCGCATCCGAGTGAACGCGGACGCGTATACCCATACCGCTCAGCACCGACGCGGTCACATCGGCGAAATCCCTGCTGTTGTTTCGCGTGTCATAGCCGACAACGACGCCGCGCGTGCGGCACGCCTTCGCGCCGAACGTGTCGAGCAGATATTTGCCGAGCCCGCGCGTCGCTTTCCCGACCGTGTACTTGTTCATGCGGTTCGTCCCCGCACCCATCACGCCGCGCAAACCTCCCGTTCCGAATTCGAGGTCACGGTAGAAGCGGTCCTCGATCTCCGCCGCGTCGCGGACGGGATCGAGCAAAGCAAGCTCGGCGCGGGTTTGCGCGTCGAATATGGGGGAGGTGGTCCAGAAATTGTATTTTTTGTTCATAAGATGATATATTTTTATAACGTTTTTTAAGTTAATATGCGTTAATATGCAAGCTGACGTTTGTAGTTCCAATAACCCATGTGCGCTTCGGGATCGTCGAAGACTTTGAATTCTTCGAGTTGTTCTGCCGAAAGAAGTTTTGCCGAAACACATTGTTCGAAGTTAGATTTTATATGTTCTTTTGAATTTGACTTAACAATCGGTACGCTCCCAACGCTCTTGTTCCAAGCATAGACAAGCTCAGACACCGAAAGAGAAAGCTTTGACGAGAAATCCTTTATCTGTTCATTTGAAAAAGTCTTGCCATTGCGAAAAGGCGACCATGCCTCGACCTGTATTCCCTTCTCTCTGCAATAGGAAATACCTTCTGATTCCTGATATTCCGGATGCAGTTCGAGCTGATTTATCGCCGGAACCGTCGCTCCGTCAGAGATAAGATTTTCAATATGCCTCGGCAAAAAATTGCATACGCCTATGGCTTTTACGAGGCCTTTTTCTCTGAGCTCCTGCATGGCTGCCCATGTTTGCCTGTTTAATTCTTTATAATCAGACTGCCTGTCCTTTGGTATCGGCCAATGTATAAGATAAATATCTATATAATCAAGCTGCAGTTCATTCAGAGACCTGTCAAACGCTTTTAATGTACTGTAATACCCCTGATCTTCATTTGAAAGTTTTGTTTCAATAAGAAGGTCTTCACGTCTACAGTACCCCCCCCCCGATGCTTTTTTGACAGCGAGTCCCACCGCCTTTTCACTTCCGTACACAGGTGCGGTATCTATCAGTCGATAACCTGTTTTTATAGCAAATTCGATCAGCTCAGTTGCCCTATCTTCAACAAGATTCGCGGTACCCAATCCGATCTCGGGCAGACCTCTGTTCAACTGCGCGATATAGCTCATCACTTGCTCCTTTCTCTTATCATCATAGCAACAGCGCAAGTTTATCTGCAATTTTTTCGACAGTCAGTCCGTTATAAACGTCATTCTCCGCTTTGGTTCCGTATTTTCTTAAAATCTCGCGCTTTACGCCGACGCAGGAAAGCTGCACCGGCTTGTCCTCAAAGGTCTTATA
>CANQYV010000110.1 GCA_947628165.1 uncultured Clostridia bacterium
AGGAGGAGTAGTTTCCCCCACACCCCCTTTAAAACTACTTAGGATAGGACTTTGGGTGACGGCATGAAAATAAGATTTGATTCAAAATCGAAGAAAATCACGGTTTGCGGCAGTTTTTTCGCTCGGCATACTTGCCGTAATTATGGCGGGGACGCCTTCCCCATCCCATAACCGCCTCCCGTCCGCAATAAAAAACCGCGGTGCCCCTCGGGACGCCCGCAGGGGTTACCCGATATGCGCCGCGTTTTTTGGGAAAGCTCTCCGACGCATCCTCAGCGCCGACGAAAGCCTTCCCCCGATTTATTATCAGAAATTTTCTCAAAGCGGAAAAAGACCGCGCACGTCTCCCCGAAAGGCGGCGTGACCCGGTCCCCTTGCCCGTATCGTTTTTTGAAGGATGTTATTATTCTAAGAAATTTTATTCCTTTTCCTTCTTCTTGTCCTTGTCCTTATCCTCGGTCATATTGATGACCTCGGCGCCGTCGTAATGTCCGCAGGACTTGCAGACTCTGTGGTCGAGATTGTACTCGCCGCAGTTCGGGCACTTCACCATGTTCGGTGCGTCGAGCTTGGAGTTGCTTGCGCGTCTCTTATCTCTGCGCGCCTTCGATACTTTCCTCTTCGGGACTGCCATTTTAGATACCTCCGTCATGCGCGGACACGCCGCGCGAAAAATCCTTTTTCAGATGTTATTCTTCCGTTTTTTTACGTTCTTCGAGCAGCTTTTGAAGCCCGCGCCAGCGCGGGTCGATGCCGTCGCCATTGCCGTCGTCCCCGTTCCCGCAGCCGCAGTCGCCGAGATTCAAGTCCCGCCCGCAAACGGGGCAGACGCCGCGGCAATCCTCCCGGCAGAGTATCTGCGTCGGGAAAGAGAGCATCAGCTCCTCCGCCGTCTCCGCGTCAAGGTCGAGCATCCCGTCCGTCGCGACAAAGTAGTCGTCCTCGTCGGCGCCGTCAGTCAAAACGGCGCGGTCCGCGACTATCCTCTGAAGCGAGCAGCGAACGACGCCGGTCGTCTCCTTCGCGCACCTGTCGCACGGAGCCGTATAGTCAGCCTCGGCGTCAAGGTCGAGCATGATGCACGAGCCCGAGTCGCGCAGCCTCCCCGTCACGCGGATAGGCGACGTCAGAGACGTGCCCGCGGGCGGGAGCGGCGCTCCCTCGAAGTCCGCCGGCAGCTCGAACGAAAACGGCAAAACGCTGACTTTTCCCGACAGTATCGGGGATATGTCTATCTTCATAACGCGCCGCCTTTCAATCTGCCGTATCGGAACAGCAAGAGCTATTATATAACACCCGCGAACGTTTGTCAATAGATTTAAATGAAAAAAATACAATCATGACCGTCGGGTCCATATGCCCGACGGTCATTTCATATTCCTTGCCGATTATTTGTTCTCTTTTCCGCGGCGCTGTGCGAATGCGGCGGCAGCCGCGGCAGCCGCGCTGAGCATCAGCATCACCGCCGCCGTCACGATGTGACTTTCGTCCCCCGTATTCGGTACCGAGGGCTTGTCCTTTGCCGGAGCGTCCGTCGTCGGAGCGTCCGTCGTCGGCTTATCTGTTGTCGGCGTATCCGTCGTCGGAGTGTCGTCCTTCTCCGTTGAAAGCTTCACCAGTGAGAATATGCTGAAGTGGTCGGTCTCGAATGTGACGTAAGCTCCGTCGTCTGAGGGCGTTGTCTTTATCGATTCGAGCACCCCGTCCTCACCGACATGGACAACACCCGTATCCTCCGCCTTCCACCCTTCGGGAACGGCTATTTTGACCGTGACGGTTCCGTTCGGCTGAACCGGCTTGCCGTCGGAGAGAAGCTCAAGCGAAACGGGGACAAATTCTCCGTACTTTGCTCCGACGGAGGCGGCAATGTCCTTGTATTCCGCGTCCGCCTCGTCTATCTCACTGGCGGAGAGCAAAACAAGCAGCCCGGTGCCCGGTACGATAACGTGAACATCCGCTCCCTGCGGCTCAAGCGGCGGGAAATAAACGCCGTTTTCGTCAACGGTATAATCTATGACCTTCCATTCGTCGAGCACCCACGAGCTGTACTCCTCGCTCCAGACGAGCGTCATTTCGCGTGCGGCGAAGACGTTGTCAGCAACAACTTTTCCGTCATCGTCTATCCAGTAATCGTGATAGATTTCGCCCGTGCCGACGTCCGCGCCCTGAACGACGATGCGGCAGGGCCTGCCGTCCTCATCATTGTAAACAACGTAGTTCATGGCCTCAAGCATCAGGTCGGGCGGCCCGCCCGCTCCGCCAAAGTGCATTCTGACTACGCTGTCCATCTCCTTGTTGTAGGACCACAATACTGATTCTGCCGCGGCAGCTCCCCCCTCATCATCACGCATGTGGTCAAAGGAAGCAAACATTTCGGCAGCTCGCCTTTCAACAGCGTAATAAGGGACAATGCTGATTGAGCCGAATTCGTTCTTGTCGGTTGAGACATCTAATTCTTCCTCAAAGTAATTGACCGCCATTGTTGCAAAAGCATACCCGGAAGGAACGGATTCGCCGTGGAGCACTTCATAGTCGTCGATATCGGGGTCTGAGTAGTTCAAAGATAAATAACCATTGTTGGTAAACAGCTCTCCCATGTAACTGAACTTCGCTATTATCTCGTCATCTGTCGGGACATAAGGCTCGCGCTTTTCGGGCGCGGGCGCCGTGACCTCAATATCAACGGGAACGATGACAACGAGATAATAGTTGCAGTCGGGATTCATGTCGTATGTGTAGAGCAGATATTCGACGGGCGCGTCAAAAACGGCACATCCCGTTTTCTCATCGAACGTGCCGCCGCCGACCTCGACGATGTTTTCCAAATTCTCCTCGCCGACGAGCGCCTTCATGTCAACGCTGTATTTTCCGTCGCCGCCTTTTTTGATCGCCACACTTGTTTCCGGATGCTGGCAGTATTCTATCGAATCGTCGTATCCGTCATTCTGGTCAAGGTCGGGCGCGCAGTCAAGCCCGAGGTGCGTGAGCGCATTTCCGCGTATCCAAAGATGATAAAGCTTCGTAAGACCTGACAGATCGAGCGTTTTAAGCCCGTTGTCCTCGCACTCTAGCATTTCAAGCTTCGTGTTGTGAGTTAGGTCGAGCTCGGTTATTTTGTTGTTCGCGCAAAACAGAGTGTTGAGCTCGGAAAAATACCCGATTCCCGAAAGCGTCGTGACGCCGCTTCCGGTTAAAACAATTTTCGTGATGCCCTTCGCCTCGTCGAGGCTGAGCACGCCGTCACCGTTCGGGTCAAGCGTTTTCACATAAGCGCAGAACACGTCGTCGGGGAAATTGTCCTTGCTTATAATGAGACCGCCGTCCTCCGCCACCTTCGCCGGAAGGCCGTTGAAGCTGCCGCCCTCCGTGCCGCTATCGGTCGTGCCGTTATCGGTCGTGCCGTCCACGGCACTTACGAGCAGTGTCAGGCATGCCGCAGCAGCCAACGCGGCGACAGCCAGCATAAGTAAAAAGCTTCTTTTCCTCATAACTTCTCCTGTGAAAAAATTGTGATATAAATGTATTCGATTAGATTTTAACCCCCCCCCGCTTCGTTTTGTCAATACTTTATGTGAAAAAAATCTAAAAAAATCATTATTCATGTTTTTTATTTCCGCCGACCGCCGTCACACGGCAATCGCTTACGAAAAAGAAAAAAAGGGAGAGCAGATATAGGCAAACGAATAAAAGTGTGGTATGATAAA
>CANQYV010000111.1 GCA_947628165.1 uncultured Clostridia bacterium
TGCCGTTTGCGGACCACAGGATAGTGGAATATGTCTATAACGTGCCGTGGAGCTTGAAGTACAGAGACGGAACGGAAAAAGCGCTTTTGCGCGACGCGTGCCGCGGGCTTTTGCCCGACGAGGTGCTGTGGCGAAAGAAAAGCCCGTATCCGAAGACGTACAATCCGGAATATGAAAAGATACTTTCTCGCCGTCTGCGCGATGTTTTGAACGATAAAAGCGCACCGATAAACGAATTTCTCGACAGGGAAAAGGCAGAAAAATTCCTTTCGTCGCCTAAGGATTACGGCAGGCCATGGTTCGGCCAGCTCATGGCGGGACCGCAGATGGCGGCGTATCTTCTGGAGATAAACTACTGGCTCGCAAAATACGGAGCGTAGTGTTTAATAAAGTATTCCTCCCGCCAAAGCAAAGAAACACTTCGGCGGGAGGAATAAAGACGAAAAAAGTTTTTTTTGAATCGGATATTGCAAAATGAGAAGAGATGAGATAAAATCACATTCGACAAAAAGACAAGGCGGGATAAGAAATGCTTGAAAAGATAATCGAGATCATATCGGAGCAGTTGTCTGTTCCGACAGGGGAACTGAACGCAAATACGGCGCTTTTTGACGACCTAAGCGCCGATTCACTCGATATTGTCGAAATAATGATGAGAATAGAGGACGAATACGGCGTAAAAGTTCCGGACGAAGACATTATTGAAATGAAAAAGATAGGGGACATCGTCAAATATATCGAGGGGCATACGCGAAAAGAGAAATAAAACGGAAGAAACAAATGCTCGAAAAGCGGCATTCTTGTAGATTAGAAAACAAAAATGTATTTTTATGTCGGAAAATAATCGGATAAAAGTACCTAAAATTTACATAAAACTATTGACAGAGTTTTTAGACGCGCGTATAATATATTCGTGCCTAAGATGGTGCGAATAATGTTATGGAGATGCCTATGGACTCTGTGATCTATAAAAAATTGCCGGATGCCGAATTTGACGTAATGTGCGCGATCTGGAGCGTACCCGCGCCGACAACGACGCCGGTTCTTATGAAGATCGTGGGAAATGAAAAAGGATGGCGCGCGCCTACGCTTATTTCTTTCCTTGTCCGTCTTGAAGACAGGGGATTTATCCGCTCGGAAAAGAACGGCAAAGAGCGGCAGTATTATCCGCTCGTTGAGAAAAGGGAATACATGACCGAGTTCACACGTCGTTTCCTTGAACAGTATCACGGCGGTTCTCTCAAGTCTTTCCTCGATACTCTTGCCGGAGACGGAAATCTTTCCTCAACCCAGTTTGATGAGCTGCTCGGATGGCTCCAGTCAAGGGCTTGACGGAGCCGAAAATGTCGTGACAGACACCACCAAGACCGTAAATAAGGCAAGATTTCTCAATATCTGCTATATACATAATCGGGCGCGTGATGAAAAAGAGGGAATTGGAACGCTGAACGAGAAGCGCATCCATCTTGTCCTTAAGGATTATTTCGACGAGGACAGAACGCATCATGAGGTGCCGTATCTCGGATATGTAGCCGATATAAAAAACAAAAACGGCATAATAGAGATCCAGACGGGCGCTCTAAACCCCCTTTACAAAAAGCTCGGCGTTTTCCTTTCCGAGTCGCGCGTCACGCTCGTTCATCCGCTGATTTCAAAGAAAACGGTCTCATGGATCGACCCGTCGACGGGAAATATATCTCCGCGAAGAAATTCTCCTTTGCATGAGACGGCGTTTGACGGCTTATGTGAGCTTTATAACATAAGGAGCCATCTTTCATCGCCTAACCTTCGTATCAGATTTCCTCTTATTGAAGTCGATGAATACAGAATGAAGGACGGCTGGGGAAGAGGCGGCAAGCGCGGCTCTCACAGGTATGACAGGATACCGATACAGCTTTTTGATATCGTCAGTATTGATACCCCCGAGGATTACAAAAACCTTTTCGTGCCGCCGGAGCTCTTTGATGTGACTTTCACATCTTCAGACTTCCGTGAGGCGGCAGGTAAAGGTGAAAAGAGCGCATATTACGCTCTTACATCTTTGACGGCTGCAAATGTTCTTGAGCAATGCGGCAAGCAAGGCAGAAAAATATTATACAGATGCATTATATGAAAATGTCTAAGAAGCGCATCTGGAGCTGATTGCTTCAGATGCGCTTGTGTTTTGCAATATATTCAGCTGCCTCACAAAAAATATCCGCCTCTTTTATCGAGTTGAATGCGCCGAAAGAAGCTCTGACAGCCCCTTCGGGAAATGTCCCGACGGTTCTGTGCGCGAGAGGCGAGCAGTGCAGGCCGGAGCGCAGACAAATGCCTTTTTCGTCAAATGCAGATGCAATTTCGGAAGGATTCCGACCTGTAAAATTAAATAAAAGAACGGGACCGGGATATTCGTTATATACCGTAATGCCGCTTATGCATGAGAGCCCGTTCATTATTCTTTGGCATATCATATCTTCGTGCGCTCTGATATTTTGCAGACCTTTTTTCTTCACAAATGATATGCCGTATGCAAGGGAGGCGACTGCGGGCGACGGAAGCGTCCCCGCTTCAAATCTGTCGGGCAGATATTCCGGCATTGTCAGCGGAACCGAATTGCTTCCGCTCCCGCCCTCTATTGTTGTCAAAAGTTCTTCCGCGGCGATGTCTCCGAATATCAAAGCACCGCACCCTTGTGTTCCGTAGAGCCCCTTATGAGAGGGAACGCACACGATATCAACGGTGCATTTTGAAAGGTCGAGCGGCATATTTCCGGCGCTCTGCGCACAGTCCGCCACCATGTATATTCCGTTTTCGCGGCAGTATTGGCTTATTTCTTCGAGATCCAGCGTTTTCGGAATGATATTTGACTGATGCGTACAGACGAGAAGTCGCGTATTTTTTGATTTTTTGCTGTCGATATCCGAAAGGATTTCTTTTATGCCGCCCCTTGTGGAGAAAATATCGTAAGCTGCGCCTCTCCTTTTGCAAACCTCATTTACCGGGCGCAAAACGCTGTTATGCTCAAGGTCACTTATAAGGACATGGTCGCCTTCTTTTACTATGCTTTTTATGGCTATATTTAAGGCATATGTCGTATTCATCGTAAAGACGACGTTTTCGGGCTTTGACGAATACAGTTCTGCAAGTGCCTCTCGCGATTTGTAAACCGCTTCCGACGCAGCGAGAGCCAAACGGTGAGAACCTCTGCTCGGATTGCCGCAGAGGTTGCGCTCGTAATATTCCTTTGCTCTGTATACGGCTTCCGGCTTCGGAAACGTAGTTGCCGCGTTGTCGAAATAAATAAGTCCCTTTTTCAAGGCTGTATCACATCTCCGTATCTGACCCTTGCGCGCTTCAGGGCCGACTCCGCCGCGTCCACATAGATCGGTGCAAGCTCAATTCCGTATGCACACCCTCGTTTCGTCTGACTCGAGTCTATGCTCACTATCTTATGCGGTATATTTGCTTTCGTAAGTACGGAACTCCCGCGTTGGGCGGTCGTCATAGAAATAAAAGGTAAAACACATCCCATAGTAAAATAAACATCCTTTGTTTCTTTCTGCGCACTTTTATAGTACAGTATATGCCTTATCTTCCGTTTTGTCGCATACCGAAAAAAGCCCCCGCGGGCGCGTTTGAAATGCACCCCAAAAGTTAGACAATGTGATATAATGTCTAACAAGGGGGTGCATTTTTATGCCAAGAGGAAAG
>CANQYV010000112.1 GCA_947628165.1 uncultured Clostridia bacterium
CCGCGACTGCCGGATGTCAGAAGTTCCCCGTACATTGGGGCGGCGACTGCTGGTCCGATTACGGCGGCATGGAGCAGAGCATACGCGGCGGACTTTCGCTCACGAGCAGCGGTTTCTCATTCTGGAGCCACGATATCGGCGGATTTGAAAGCTCCGCCTCGCCCGACCTCTATAAGAGATGGTGCGCGTTCGGGCTTTTGTCGACGCACAGCAGACTGCACGGCAGCACGGCATATAAGGTCCCATGGCTCTACGGCGAGGAAGCCGTCGAGGTGCTTCGCTTTTTTACCGGACTGAAGCACGAGCTTATGCCTTATCTTTGGTCAGAGGCGTGCCGTTCGGCATTGACCGGCGTCCCTATGATGCGTATGATGGCGCTTGAATTTGAGGACGATTACAACTGCCGTTATCTCGACAAGCAGTACATGCTCGGAGAGTCGCTTCTCGTCGCGCCCGTCTTCAACGGTGACGGCATGGCGCGCTACTATCTGCCGCGCGGAAAGTGGACGAACTTTCTGACAGGCGAGGTCATAGATGGCGGCGTATGGCGCACGGAGCGCGTCGGGTACCTCTCAATACCGCTGTTCGCGCGCGAAAACAGCGTCATCCCCGTCGGCATCACGCACCCTGATGCGGAATACGGCTTCAAAGGGAACGTTGAGCTTCGCGTTTTCGGGCTGACCGATCACGCAGAAACCGAGGTATACGACGGGCGAGACGTTATTATGAAGGCTTCGTTTGACAAAACGCAGAACCGTTTCGCCGTAAACGGCGGCGCCGGATGCAGGATTCGGTTCGGGAACGACGTGACGGAGCTTACGGAAGACTATGAGACAGGCACGGTAAGCCGGTAATAGTAATAGACGAAAAAAGCAGGCGTCGCCTGCTTTTTTCTGTTTGCACAGATATGAACTCCGTTTATTTTTTATAGAAATAAGGTCCGCAGTATTCTTCATGCGTTTTGGAATATGTCCACGAAAAGTCGTCGGCAGTGACGGTAACGTCAACAAATTCGTCAAGCACTTCCGGCGTGAGGGCGGCGCCGTTTTCAAGATGGCAGGCGAGCCTATATATGTTATCAAACAAAACGCAGCCTCCCCTATCGGTCTTGAAATATGCCGTCCTTGCCTCTTCTTTTTCCTTGCACGGCAGAAATTCATATGAAAACATATGCCAAAGAAAAGGGGTAAACCGACGCCGAGACACGCACAGCTTTTTGATTTTCCGGCGGCTTTCCGCGGACGGCGAAAAGGCGTCAACCCATGCTTTTTGATAAGCTCTGACCTCTTTTTTGTCGAAGATGTGAAATTGGGTATGAATATTCTCAACCGCGCGGCAAAAATCTTTTTTTGCCTCTTCAAGATCTGTTTTTTCCTGTTCGCGCCGCTCTCTTCTTTCTTTCAGCACTCGGCGGATCTCCCAAAAATGAGGCGGCTCGTACATATGCACTTCGGGCTCCTCATCGAGCAGCCATTTCATATTTTCGCACCAAAACCGGATGCAGATAAATCCCTCCGGCATATCCTCCGGGATATCGCTGCAAGCGTACTCGGCGCATTGAAAATCAAACTGAAAGAGCCCGATATCGATCCTCGGGTCGGGGCGGTCATCTGTAAAATCGTTCTCAGTGAGCTCTTCAATTGTCAGGAGCTGTTCCGGCGGGAATTTTATATATTCACCGCAGACAAAGTAATATCCGCCGCACGGAAAATCCCCTTTTTTGCTCACGCCTATATGCTCTATGTCGCAGCAGACGGGGTCAATTGCGAAAGCATCGAAAAATTCCCTCTCCTCGTCGCTTAACGTTTCGCAATACTTCGCAAAATTTCGGTTTGCCTGAGTATCCGAGATTTTATAATTTCGATAATATTCCCTTGTTTTTTCGATGTCAACGGAAATTTCAAACTCCCCGTACCGAACGGTCTTCATAATCTGCCTCTTTAGTTTATCAATGCAGCATATCCAACCGTCATTATAGCAAACGCCGAGCGCCGATGTCAATACACATCCCCGCCTGATTGGATAATTGCCAAGTATACCTGCCGACCGTTGATCACAGTCTTATTCGGAGTATATATTTTACCCCTCCAAAATACCGTTTTTTGTTCTGCATCACCCCGTCAAACGGGAATTTAACCGCATTAAATTTTTGATAAAGAACATCTCCAACGGCTCTTTCGGCAGCAAAAGCGCGCCGCATTCGGTATAGCCTATTTTTCGGTAAAAGAACTGCGCCTGCTCATTTAACTGTGTGGATGTTAAAACTTGTCCGTATCCTTCTTTCGCCATTTCTTTTTCCCAAAACGAGACGAGCTTTGTTCCGTTTCCCTGCCCTCTATACGCATCCAAAATAAATAGCATATTCATAAACGGAATGTTGTCCCAAAATAATCCAAATCTCAGCCAGCCGATAAAGGTGTCCTCTCGATACATAATGAGGACTCGCTTTAAAGGGAGGATATTTCTCAGTTCGGATTCGGAAATATGTTTATCATGCTCCCTTAAAACAACAAAGTCTTGAATATCAGCATATCGAATCATTCCGCACCTCCGGGTAAAAACACTTTCATAAATATCGCTTTATTCATCCGACAACCTCTTTCTTCCCGTTCATTTCCGCAACAAGTGCGGCGCTCTTGGCCGTCATCTCGACCCATGCGGGGCGAAAACCGCTCTTGATCGCGTTTCGCACCGATTTAATATTCGACCACGCGGCGCAATAAAACGGCACCCTTCCGCTTTCCAGTATTTCAAGTGCCAAACGGCTCGTCAGTGCCGAAGCAACGCCCTGCCTGCGATAGGCAGGCAGCACGTCGATACCGATCTGCCACATTGTTTCGCAGTCAGCGGAGCAGGCCGCAAGACCTACTAGCTTATCTCCGTCGTAAGCGCCTATGCCCAAAACGTCCAATTCCCTGCGCTTTTCGCACAGTGCATTGCTCCACTGCGGTGTGTAGAGTACAGAAAAATCAGCGGCGTGCAGCAGCTTTGTTTGATAGGGGCAGTCCAAAGATTGGAGCACGCGAAGATCCGGCAGAAAATATTCCGCCATAAAACATATGCGCAAATTATCCTTTTGCAGCTCGTCGTTCAGAATATGCAGATTTGGAGTTTCAAAACAGTGCTCCGCCGGAAAACGGTTGATATATTCGGTCACGACGGCACTGTATTTTTCGTTTATAGAGGCAACGATATTGTTTCCGTAGGAAATCAGATTGCAGTCCAGCGGAAGAGACAGATATTTCCTCGCTTGCGGATTTGCAGCCGACAGGGCGACAACATTTTCCGAGCGCAGAAAATCCTCTGCCCGACAGTTTGCGTCGATGGCTGATTGCTCCATGGCGATTTGCAGAATATCCGCATTTGTAAAATTCATATATTGCCTCGCTTTTTGCGTATTTTAAATTAATACGGGTTCCCGCCTCACATCAAAATCGAGTGCCCTGCCTGCTCGTCAGACCGGTGCCCGTATTCCCTCGAATATCACAATAAAAAACAGGCGGCACATGCTGCCTGTTTCCGAGCCTGCAGTTGAGCAATCCAAATCCGAACCGGTTTTCTGTGTTGCAAGAGCAGCGTTAAGGTCGGCAAAAGTAATAGTTG
>CANQYV010000113.1 GCA_947628165.1 uncultured Clostridia bacterium
TTCTGTTGTCTATCTTTCGTCTGTCCGACCCGATTTTTGGGTATCTTATATGCGCCGACCCATTCGCGGCAGCGCGGGCAGCGCGTCACAACGTCGTATTTTTCCTCGTGGTTGGGGTCGCGGCTTTCGGCTCGAAGCGGCCTTTCCGAGCGCACATCGCCGAGGCGTTTGCCGCATGAGGGGCATATCACCGTCCGAAAAGGGACCTGTTCTTTTCCGGAAATCATTACGAGGTCCTCCTTGCGAGAAATTCGCTGTATCCGTCATGCGCCGCCTGCTCTTTTTCGGCAAGGTCATGATGTACTCGCATTGTGTATGAGCAGTTCATGGTGGACGGTGCATTCCAAAGCGCTGTCAAAATATACTGGTCAACGCGTTTTACCGCCGCCTTGTTTTCGGATAAGCAGAGCATCACATACTCAATGTGAAACTGGTCAAGTTTTAGGAGCTTCTTTTTGACCATTGAGGCGGGAAAATTTGTCTGCGATATGCGTATGTAGTCGTTTGCGCTGCATTTGCAGAGCGTTTCGACGATTATGTCCACTATCTCGTCAAGCATATCGCAGTCTGTGTTCTCCGATGCCGCTAAAACATCGTAGTCGATATTCCCGTGCACAATATCTCTGTATTCATCATCTTCACCATCCCGTATCATTCTCTCTGTTGATGTGATAGGATGGGATGAATTAGTATTTTGTTTTTTAGTATTTATTTTATTTTCCTTATAGGCCAAAACGGGATTTTCCTGTACGGGAGAAACCTGTCTTGGAAAATCCCGTTTAGGTGAATTTACATCATCGGCAATGCCCTCGTTTTCACCTATACGGGATTTTCCCGTATAGGTGGGAATGCCTTTATTTGCTGAGTTTTTCGGCTCCTCATCTACGGGGTGTTCCTCTCTTTCATCTGTTGGCATGATGTAAAATCCTTTGGTCTCGTCGGGGTCCTTTTTTTCGTTTGCGGAGGCGCGTTCTTCTTTTTCGGGAAGTTCCGTTCCGCACAGAATGGGTTCTTCATAGATGGTGTACTCGATGTCTTTGAGACGTCCGTGCTCACGGATGCGCTGCCTTGATATGTAGCCTGCCTGCTCCAATTCCTTTATTGCCGCCGCAATGCTGTCAACTCCGTCTTTGCAAGTGGCAGAGAGACCGCGCTGCGTATAGTCCCAATCGTCCGGCAACGACAGCATAAACGAGAGCAGCCCTTTGGCTTTGAGCGACAACCGCTGGTCGCGGAAGTGCGTATTTGACATAACTGTATAGTTTGAGGTTTTAGCAACCCGAAATGTCGGCATATTTGTTCCTCGCTTTTCCTGTTTTTTTGCTATCTTTTCTTTGCCATACGTCCTTTGACAACAACCGTTTGTTTTCTTATGCCCGTTTTTTGCTGCGGGCTATATGATTCTCGTAGTTTGTCTGTCCGAGGTCTGCGGAATATCCGTCACGGGAGCTTATGTAATAGTCGGGCTTGACGCCGCGTGCCAGCTCTCGATATACGGTTGAGGGGTGGCAGCCGAGCTCGCGTGCGATATATCGCGCGCTCCTGCCGGCTTTCCGCTGAGCCTCTATATTCAGTCGGTCATCATATGTGAGCCTTCGTTTTTCGCTCATGCCTCAGTCCCATCCTCTCATCTTTTTCAGCTTCGCAATTCTTTCCGGGTCTGCGTTTCTTTTATACGACGCCTTTGTGAGGTTCGCATACTTTACGGCGGATTTTTTGTCAGCGATTTTCTGTGCCAATTCGGCAGAGTATATCGGCTGTCCGTCTGCTGTGCAGGAGCCTGTGTTTCCGCGTACAAGCTCACGGCTAATTGAGCTTTGGTTCCTGGCGGTCGCTTTTGCGATGGCGGTGATACTCAAATGCTCTATGTTATACAGCCTCTCGATTGTCTGTCTTTCCGAGAAGCTGATTTGTGTGTATGTTCTATTTCCCATGAATTATTGCAGACTCCTTTCTATAATGTCTATTATCACAAGCCAAATGGCCGGTCCAATGATATAGCAACCACGCAACACAACTCCTTCTAAGAGATATTCGGCTCCAAGTTTTCGCTCAACCACGAGAAAATATATCAAGTTCCCGAGTAAAAGGAACAAAGTGATTAAACAAATCGACTTTGACATCGCAAACAAAACAGCAGTAAATTTTATCATGAAATATCCTCCTTATTTCTCTGCACGATGCCTGTTCCGTGGCACCTGTCGCACGTTTCGGTCTCCATCTGACCGGCGGCGTCACAACGCTTTACAATGCCGCTTCCCGCGCAGTTAGGACAGATATAGTCGGCAAGCGCATTTCTTATTATTTCGGCCGCTCCATTGATGTACTCAATCTGCCTGTCGATTTCGGCAATCTTTTCTTGCGCTTCGAGCTCGATTTTATGACGCTTCAAAAGCAGCAATTCTTTCATTTTCAGCAGTGTCGCTGATGATGTATCAATCATATAAAACCTCCGTTAATATAGGGTCATAGTTCATCCATAGCTTTTCAAGACGATGCTTGCCCATCTGAGCCGTTGTTTCTCTTTCGGCTGTGCGCCACCCGAAAAGCATATCGTTATACAACTCACTGTCATATCCGCTGATGATAATCTTGGACGTACTGTCGCGCAGTATGCGTAACAGCTCGACATGGTCGTCGCCCGACATTTCATGTGCGTACATATGTGACTTTCGCAAGTTCGGAAGATACGGCGGGTCACAATATATGAGCGTGTCCGGCGAATTGTAACGTCGGATCAGCGTGAGAGCATCCGTGTTTTCGATTTGCGCGTATTTGAGGCGCTCGCAAGCCTCTGTTATGATATCGGGAAGGTCGTTCCACATCGTTGCACACCTCGGCCCTCCGTATGTCTGCACGTTTCGCCAACTGCGCCGGGAGGCATTACAAGTGCCAAAAGACTGATGATAACGCACGAGCGTCCGTCTCGCCTGTTCGAGCGGGTCGTCGCTGCGTTCATAGCAGTCCTCAAATTCTTCACGCGCCCAAGGTGTAAGATTGACTGCCGCTGCGAGCTCTGCGGGATGTTCGCGGCACACCCGAAACAGATTAACGATGTCACCGTTGATATCGTTAATTGTCTCTATGTACGAGGGAAACTTGCGGAAAAAGCACGCGCCGGAACCGAAAAACGGTTCGCAATATACTTTGTGCGGCGGGAAGTGAGACACTATCCAGTCTGCAATGCGCCACTTCGAGCCGGCATATTTAAGAACCGACTTCATGATGCATTTCCTTTCGTAGACTGTCTTTGATGTAGTAGTCAAGTCCAAGACTTTTGCACAGTTCTTCGACCTCGCGTCCGAACACTCGCCAGTTTATTCCCGAAGGACAATAGTTCAGCTTTCCAATCTTCACTTTGTCAAAGAGGTCGGCATACTCAGTGATACAGTGCAGCACCTCATAA
>CANQYV010000114.1 GCA_947628165.1 uncultured Clostridia bacterium
CCGAGACCGACCGCACGATCATCGGCACCGTATGCTTTTATGTGCTGACGGACGGCGAGGTAAGACTGAATGAATACGTTGACGACGTCAACGTAGCTGTAGAGCCTTATACGGGTACGACGGTTCCCGGCAAGGGTCAGGTGCAGTAGACAACAGAAAGGGAAAACGATGGCTTTTTTCCGTAAAAAAGATACAGTCGAGCCCGAAAAGCTGAAATTCCGAAACGAATGGAAATATATCATCTCCGACTGGGAAGCAGACCTTCTGAAGCAGAGACTGTCCGCAGTCATGGAGCACGATTCCTACGCCGAAAACGGGATGTATATGCTGCGGAGCCTTTATTTCGACGATTACTGGGACTCCTCGTACAACGATAAGATCATGGGAGTCGAGGAACGGTGCAAATGGCGCATACGCTGCTATAACTGCTCGGATTCTTCGATCAAGCTTGAGCGAAAGATGAAGCGCGGCAGCTATATTCACAAGGACTCCGCCACACTGACGCGCCGCGAGACGGACGACATCATAGACGGCAAATGTGAATTCCTGCTGTATCACCCAAAACAGCTTTGCCGCGAATTCTACTTCGACTGGATATCGAAAATGGTGCGCCCGAAGGTCATTGTCGATTATGACCGGGAGCCCATGATATACGAAGAAGGCGACGTGCGCATCACATTTGACAGCAACCTGCGCGCCGGCGTCAGCAGCTTCAATATTTTTGACGCCGATATACCTGCGATAAGCATCATGGAGCCAGGCACACTCATACTTGAGGTCAAGTTTACGGAATTCCTGCCGGAGATCATACATAAACTGCTCCCGCTGAACGGTTCGGAATTCACCGCAGTCAGCAAATACACTCTTTGTTATGAAACAGTCCATCATCTTACCGCCCCCGTTTCCGACATCGGGCGGACGATATAACGCAGCCGAACAGGAGATTTGAAAGAGCTATGAATGTCAAGGATTACTTCAAAAAATCCGTACTCGAAAACTTTGTCAACGGGCAAGGCCTGACCGTAGACTTTTTGGCGTCGGCGATCATCGCGATGGCGCTTGCGGTTATGCTCGGGATGCTGATATATGCGATATACAAGCACTATTACGGCGGCGTCGTGTTTTCAAGCTCGTTTGCGACGACGCTTGTCGGTATGACCGTCCTGACCGCCGCACTGACGCTTGCGATAAGCTCAAACGTCATAATTTCACTCGGTATGGTCGGCGCACTGTCTATCGTGCGTTACCGTACGGCGATAAAGGATCCGATGGACCTTTTCTACATCTTTTGGGCGATATCGGAGGGAATAGTTTTGGGAGCCGGAATGTACGGACTTGCCGTCGCCATTATGCCGATCTTAACTTTCGTCGTTCATGTGTTTTATCACAAAAGACAAAAGGGCGTTATATTCGTCCTTGTAGTCCACTATACGGAGGACAGGGCAGGGGACGAAATACTGCGGTGCCTCGGCAAGATGAAAGCTCAGCTCAAATCAAAGACGATACGCTCGGGTATACGCGAGGTGACATATGAGGTCTTATGCAAGACAAACAATACGCTGTTTCTCGAAAAGATCAATAGTATCGAGGGTGTGACGGATGCAACGCTTATTCAGTATAACGGAGAATATCATGGCTAAATCCGGATTCCGCGTGTCGTTTACGTACATTTTGCTGTTTGTCTGCGGCATCGTTCTGATCGGACTCCTTCTTTACATCGTACCCTTGCGTTACGGCTTGACGAAGGAGATCGACTACTCTCCGTCCTCAAAGCCGCTCGACAATCCTTTAACGGGATACGCGCCGTGGGGAGAGAATGAGGAGCAGTGCGCGGACAGCAGACTCGTTTATATACAGGTACTGTGGTCGGAGTGGGAACCGACAGAGGGATTTTACGACATCGAGTCGCTTGAGAAAAAATTCCACATTCAGAAATGGAAGTCGGAGGGGAAAAATGCTGTCCTCAGATTCATATGCGACGTTCCCGGCGACGAGCAGCATATGGACATACCGTTATGGCTGTTCGGCGAGGCACACGACGGCGTTTACTACGACGGCGATTTAGGCAAAGGATACTGCCCCGACTATTCAAACGAGTATTTCCGCGAAAGGCACCGCCTCGCCATAGAGGCGCTCGCCGAATACTGCAACAAGGACGACTTTGTAGCATATGTGGAGCTTGGAAGCCTCGGCCACTGGGGCGAATGGCACACGGACAGGTCGAGCGGCGCGCTCCCGCTGCCAGACGAGGAGATATGCAACGAATATATCCTCACTTATTCGGATAATTTCAACCGCGCGCGCCTTTTGATGAGACGCAACTATACAATCGCCGTCGATGGCGGCCTCGGACTTTATAACGACATGATGGGCGAACGCAAATCGACGAATGAATGGCTCGGCTGGATCAAAGAAGGCGGCTCATACAAGACCGCGGGCGAAGAGCTTAAATTTAAGCCTGTGGAGAAGTTTTGGAATAAAGCGCCCGTCGGCGGTGAATTAACAAGCTCGATACCGATGGAGGATATGCTCGGCATATGGTATTCGGATACTATGGAAACGGTCAAAGCCTCGCACGCCACGTTTATAGGTCCGCATACGCCTGATGAGGTGCAGATGAAAAGCGAGGCAGGGCAGAATATACGCGAAAAGTTAGGGTATCGGTTCTATATTTCGCATCTCCGCACCGAGTACTCATTTGCCGAAAGGGAGCTGCTCGTACATATGACATGGAACAATATCGGACTTGCTCCGTTCTTTTGGGAGTGGCCCGTGACGATGTATGTCTATGACAAAGACGGCAAGTTGTCATACTGGGAAACGCTTGACATGGACCTGCGAAAGCTCACACCGGACGAGTCGATCGAAACGGTTGCGCATATACCGTTTACGGACGAATTCCGTCAGGGCTACAGCATCGGAATAGGCATCACTTCTCCGAACATGGACAAAGAGATAAAGCTCGCCATGGACGGTGAGGAGATCGACGGCGTACTTATTCTTTATACGTTTGAAGGATAAAATGACTGCACAGTAGTTCCGAAAGGCGTGCGATGAGAAACATCGCACGCCTTTCGTCAACAAGGTATGATCATCAAAAAGAAGATGTACCGAAAAAAATTGGAATAAACGGCGTGTGGCGCATAGTAACTGCGGTACACTGGGATCTATCCCAAATTTTGTGTAAACACCCCATCATGGCATAATGCGTATCTCGTGAGCGGTCGGCATCGGCGACCGCTCTATCAGCAATACAAGCGGAAATCGGGACGCGTGTCAAGGGCGGCGGC
>CANQYV010000115.1 GCA_947628165.1 uncultured Clostridia bacterium
AGTCCTTACACCGCTTCTAACCGTCTTTTTTCATTTAGAAAAGTACGCTTTCATCATCCTCAATAAGTATAGCCCTCGGCAGAAAGGATTACGAGACAGTCAGGTGCAGCTCCGCGATCGGGTTTTATTGCGCGCTTTTTTCTGCCGCGCTGTTTTCTGTTTCATTCGCCGCGTTTGCCCCTGAGGCGCTCCGTGTCCTCGGTGCGGATGCCTCGACAGAGACGGCGACGGCACAGTACCTGCACTGGACGGTCACGTTCGGCGCCGTCCCTTCGATCCTCAATGTCGTTTTAGCTTACCTTGTCCGCTCCGAGGGCTCGTCGCTGAACGCCAGCATCGGCACCATGAGCGGCTGCGTCCTCAACATGGTCCTCGACCCAATCTTCATCCTTCCGAACGGGATCGGTATGGGCGCCGCCGGAGCCGGACTCGCGACGTTTATCTCCAACTGCGCCGCATGCATCTATTTCTTCATTCTGCTTGCTGTGAAGCGGGGAAAAACATACGTCTCGGTAAGCCCGCTGCGCATAAGATTCAGGCGCGACATTATTTTCGGCATCTGCGCCGTCGGCATTCCCGCCTCGATACAAAATCTCCTGAATGTCACGGGAATGACGGTGCTCAACAATTTTACATCTGCCTTCGGCTCGGACGCTGTCGCGGCGATGGGCATAGCTCAGAAGGTCAACATGGTCCCCGTGCAGATAGCACTTGGCTTTTCGCAGGGCATAATGCCGCTTGTCGGTTACAATTTCGCCTCCGGCAGCATAGACAGGATGAAGCGAACGATCACCTTCGCCGCAAAAATAATATTATCCTTTATGGTGGCGGTTTCGATCGGATATTACATATTTGCCGGGGCGTTGTCGGCGCTCTTCATGGAAAATCCCGCCGTCGTCGCATACGGGACGAGATTTCTGCGCGGGCTTTGCCTCGCGATGCCGTTTCTTTGCATGGATTTTCTCGGCGTCGGCGTATTCCAGTCGTGCGGCCTCGGGAAAAACGCGCTTTTGTTCGCGATTCTGCGAAAGATAGTGCTTGAGATACCCGCGCTCTGCATTCTGAACGCGCTTTTCCCGCTCTACGGGCTCGCATACGCGCAGTTCTCCGCCGAGCTCGTACTCTCAGTTGCCGCCGTGCTCGTGCTTTACCGCCTTATAAAAAAGCTCGAGGCGAAAAATACCGTCAGCACCCGCTGAATCCGTTTTTAAATAAGTTTTTGAGTCGCTGGACAGCGGAACAGAAACGCCGGGGAGACGGACTTTTGCATGTCCCTCTCCCCGGCAGATTTTTGAAATTGTGATTTTACAACATGCCTGTGCGGCTTACGCCTCCGCACAGCGGAAGGGTTCGATTTTACCAGCGCGTTCATAGTTTGATTTCTTGACAAGCGGGGGTACTTGTGGTAAAATTAATTAACTTTTTGATATAAATAAAAGGGGCGCGTGGATGCTTAATAATCAAATTAAGAAGAAAATGGTGCTGGCGGCAGCAGTGATTGCATTAATGTGTTTTATCAGCGGATGCACAGCGGAAAAGCCTGACGAAACTCTTTCCGATGACCCTTATTGCAGAGAAAATATAGAATATTATAGTAAATCCGCTTCATTTGGAAGCGGCAAATCTCAGGATATTGACGTGGCGCTGCAATACCTATATCAATCAGAGACAATTTCGGAGAAGTGCGGAAGCGATTTTCAGATTTCGGGCGAGCAAATAAAATGTGTTAAGTCTGAGGGAAAAGCTCTTTTCTTATCAAGCATTTGCTCCGGAGAAGCAGAATATGAGATTAACCTATATGATGATATATGGTATAGATTGACTTTGTCAAAAACATATTTCGGCAAATGGAAAGTGGATTTATGCGAAGAGATGAGTGACAATACTATTTGAAAAGCGCTATCAGATTTGAAAGGTAAAAACCGTCCTCCGAAAGTTGACATTATCTGTTCTTTCGGAGGACAGTTTTTTGATATTGCAATGTCAATGTATCAACCGTAAGAAACGAGCTTCAGGTAGTTGTTCAGCGTCGTGCCGCTGATCTCGTAGACCGCCTGTGCGCCGCTATCCTTGTCGAATATATATTGTTGGACGGACGGGTTGCTGTACCCTGCCGCAACATAGACGTGCAGACGCACCTGCGAGCCGTTCGGGATGTTGGAATCCTTCGCGAGATCTACCGAGCGCTCGGCATACTGCAAAATATCCCGATATCCGGGCGTGTACCAACTTTTCCACTCGCCGGCGAAGCTGACGTTCCCTTGTCCGTCGGTATGACGTTCGCGGTATTCCATTACGATTTGAGCGACAAACGCTCCGTCGTTTTGCAGTTTTAAGTATCGTAACGTTTTCATGTTCTGCCTCCAATCACATAAGTGTCAGCGCGTATTGGTACAGACTGTCAAATTCCGAATCGAACAGTGGCGAGCCGGAATAGAGAATTTCTTTCCCGGAGACGGAAACGTAGGCGTTCAGCCCAACAGCCGTTACATTGTCGTCGAGTACCCACGCGCCGCCGGATGCTCCCGCTCCCATCTTGCTGCCGAACATTGCCCAATGTCCATATATCGGGACAACAAGTCCTTTGACAAACATCATCTGCGCGCCGTCGAAATACGCGGTCGGATAGCCCATCGAGGTGATCTGTTTGTCACGGATTTTCGTATCTGTGGTGTAGCGCAAAGGGGTAGCGATTTTCGACGGCTTGTCCAAAATCGCGATAGCGTAATCGTACTTTTCGTTCTTGGTCTGATACCAATTCTCGCGCAAAGCCACGGTTTTGAAGGTAAAATCCTCGGACGAGAGTTCCCCCGTGTAGTCGAGTTCAAAGACATAGTTCTCGCCGATGTTGCCGGAATCCTTGTCCTGGATACAGTGCGCCGCCGTCAGAAGCATATTGTTTTTCATAAAAATATTGCCGCTGGCGACGAAGTCCTTGCCGTTCATGGAGTAGAACAGCTTCCCGCCCGTGGTGAACGGCATTTCGGCGAGATTTGCTTGTGACGGATCGGTTGGCGGCGGTGGCGGCGGAGCGTTGTCTGCACTGGGCATTCCATGCGAAATGGGTGCACCGCCTATAACCGGAGTCGCCGCCTTCTTTCGTTCGGGCGTCCAGTACTCGCGTATGTCATGCGGCGATTTGTCCGGATTGCCAAGGTTGAGAGACATAAAGCTGCCGGAATTGGACTTGCTGGGCATGGTATTGCTTGTATGATATAGTTACCCCGATATCATACCCTTTCATAAGATTTACGCTCGCT
>CANQYV010000116.1 GCA_947628165.1 uncultured Clostridia bacterium
AACTCCATAGATATTTCTTGACACGCCGCCGCCCGCCATCGAGCCGGTTTCCTACACCTATTTGGGTATGAAACAGAATATAACCGGCGGAGGCTGGGGGCTCAACCGTGTTCCGAGCAACATTTTATCGCTCGTCTCATCGGTTTTGACGCTCTTCGGCGGCGTCGCGCTGACGGTCACTCTTTTCACGAGCAAGGTGCCCGACGGGGCGGGCGCGCTGACGTCTCTCGGCAGCCCTCTTTTCGCGCTCCTCATCGCCGCCGTTATGATCGCGATAACTGTCATCTCTCCCATGCTCTCGAACAAGGCGGGCAGCTATCTGGCAAAAAATGTGGACGACCACAACATGGGAAACCGCTTTTTCGGGTTCTTCGGATTTCTCGGCTTCCATCCCGAATACGCGATGGACATGAGGATGTACAGATTTGACAAGGTCTGCGAGAAATACAACTCAAAAAAGGACGGTGTGTTTTCTTCACACGGCATATTCGCGCGCTACGCGCGCGGGCCTATGGGGCTTTACAAAGCCGCGTCGTCAGCCGTGTCGGTCATTTTCACCGGCGTCGTCTACGCGTTCGTCTGCCTCAAAGCGTGGGCAGGCGCGTTCGGTCTCGGCGCGGTCACGCAGTACGTCGCCTCCGTCACGCGGCTGTCGGGCAGCGTCGGCGGCATAATCTCTACGCTCGGCGATATGAGAAACAACGCGCCCTTCCTGGAGCTGACGTTCCGCTTCCTCGACATACCGAACAACATGTACCGGGGCTCGCTGACGGTAGAGAAGCGCCGCGACCGCAAATACGAGGTCGAGTTCCGCGACGTCAGCTTCCGCTATCCCGGCAGCGAAAATTACGCCCTGCGCCATGTCAACATGAAGTTTGAGATCGGCCGCCGCCTCGCCGTCGTCGGCGAGAACGGCTCCGGCAAGACAACGTTCATCAAGCTGCTCTGCCGCCTCTACGACCCGACCGAGGGCGAAATTCTCCTCAACGGCATCGACATACGCAAGTACAACTACGACGAATATATGTCCATTTTCTCCGTCGTGTTTCAGGATTTCCGCCTGTTCGCGTTCCCGCTCGGTGAAAACGTCGCCGCGCGCGCCGATTATGACGAATCCCTCGCTCGGGACTGCCTTGAAAAGGCCGGCTTCGGCGAGCGGCTCCGCGAGCTTCCGGACGGGCTCGGCACATATTTATACAAGGATTACGACAAAGACGGCGTCAACGTCTCGGGCGGCGAGGCGCAGAAGATCGCGATCGCCCGCGCGCTCTACAAGGACGCGCCGTTCATCATCCTTGACGAGCCGACGGCGGCGCTTGACCCCGTCGCCGAGGCGGAGATTTACTCGAAGTTCAACGATATCGCGGGAGACAAGACCGCCATTTACATCAGCCACCGCCTGTCGTCGTGCAAATTCTGCGACGAAATCGCCGTCTTCTGCGACGGCTCGGTGATTCAGCAGGGCACGCACGAGGCTCTGCTCGACGACGAGGGCGGCAAGTACCGCGAGCTGTGGCTCGCGCAGGCGCAGTATTACACGGAAGCGTGAGCGCCGCCCGAATAAAAACCATACCGTAAAGCGCCCGAGCCGCAGATATTGTGTTGCGGCACGGGCGCTTTTATGCTACAATGATTAAGGTGAAGCCTTACAATATTGAAAAGGGGAATAACAAATGCTCCGAACAGTCATGACAGAAAACGGCGCGGTGCGCGGCATCGAGGCCGCAGACCCGAGGATAACGGCGTTCCGCGGGATACCGTTTGCCGCCCCGCCCACGGGGGAAAACAGGTGGCGCGCGCCGCAGCCCGCCGAAAGCTGGGACGGCACGCTCGACTGCGCCCGCTTCGCGCCGATATCGATGCAGGCGCGCCCGAGCGCCGGCGAGGGCCTCTACGACCGCGAATGGCACGTTGACACCGGCATCGCAATGAGCGAGGACTGCCTCTATCTCAACATCTGGACAAACGCGAAGCGCGCGGACGAGGGGCTGCCCGTGTTCGTATGGTTCTTCGGCGGCGGGCTCCAGTGCGGCTACACAGCCGAGATGGAGTTTGACGGGGAGCGAATCGCGAGGCGAGGCATCGTCGTTGTGACCGTCAACTACCGCGTCAACGTCTTCGGCTACTTCGCGCACCCGGAGCTGACTGCCGAAGCCCCCGACGCGCCCTCCAATTTCGGCAGCCTCGACCAGCGCGCCGGCATCCTTTGGGTGCGCCGCAACATCGCCGCCTTCGGCGGGGACCCTGACAATATCACGATAGGCGGACAGTCCGCGGGCGGCGGCAGCGTCATGTCTCAGCTTGCGGCGCCCGGCTCCGAGGGGCTTTTCCGCCGCGCCATCGTCGAGAGCGCCCTCATCCGCAGCCCTTACCGCCCCGGCGGCATTTCGACTCCGATGCCGCTTGACGCCGCCGAGAAAAACGGCGCCGATTTCTTCCGCTTCCTCGGCGTATCTTCGCTTTCCGAGGCGAGGGCGCTCGACGCCGAATTCGTGCTTCAAAAATACTTCGAGTTCACAAAAAATCACCCGACGTTTTTCACCGTCGAGGACGGCAAATTCAACGTCGGCGACCCGATGACGCTGTTTGCGCTCGGCAAATGCGTTCCCGTTGACATGATGGCGGGCAACACCGCAGACGAGTTTCCCGCTTTCCTCAGCGGCAGCTCCCGCGAGGAGGCGGCGCGCGCCGTTTTCGGCAGCAGGGCGGACGAATTTTTGGCATTCCCCGAGACGCAAAACACCGACGACCGCGGCCGCTTCGCATTCGTGAACGGAATCGAGTGCAATATAAAGGCGCTCTTTGAGCGCGCGGAGGAAAACGGTGACGCCCACCGCCGCTATTACTACCGATTTGACGTTCCGATGCCGGGCTGGGACGACCCCGGCAGCTTCCACTCCTCCGACCTTTGGTTCTTCTTTGAGACGCTCGCGAAGTGCTGGCGGCCGCTGAGAGGAAAATATTACGACCTCGCGCGCGTGATGTGCAACTACTGGTGCAGCTTCATCCGCACCGGCGACCCGAACGGCGACGATTTTGACGGCTCCGCCATGCCGCGCTGGGAGGCTTACACGAAATCCTCTCCCGTCGGCGTCGTCTTCACCCCCGACGGCGTGAAAAGCGCCGCCCCCTCGGACGGTCTCATGCGCTTTCTCATCGACTTTACAAAGGAGAATCCGTAAAGATGAAGACTCTCAACCCCTATCTTCCGTCTTGGGAGTACATCCCGGACGGCGAGCCGTACGTTTTCGGC
>CANQYV010000117.1 GCA_947628165.1 uncultured Clostridia bacterium
TTGCTCCTTTTGAAGCGGTCCATGCTTCAAAATCGGCGACCCGGTCTCCCGCGTACTGTTCCGGGGTCCCGTCGTTTGTGGTCGTTTTGACGATGTCGAGGTAGCCGTTCTGTTCTCGCGGTTCAAGCCGGTATATGTTCAGCGGAACGCTCGGCTTGCCGCTTCCGGAAGCTGTAAAGCCCGCCGCCATGTACCCGACTATCTGTATTTCGGGACCGTCGTTGTTGCCGAGATGCGTCATCATCAGAATATCATGCATATTTCCGCGCCCCGCGTCAGCTCTTCCGAGGCATATGCCGACGTGCGACTGTCTCGCGTCGCCCGTCTTGTCGGGGTTGCCGAAAACTATTATGTCGCCCGCCTGCACGTTCTCTATACCGTCAACGAGAGCTTCAATCGCCATAGGAAAGGTGGTGCTTTTGCCCTTAGAGTTGTATATTTCCTCTATCTGAGCGCCGGTGACGTCCGACTTTATATGTGCAACCTCAGTCGCCGTCCCGTTTGTCACCATCTTTTTGAGCGCTGCCGCCCAGCTGTCCTCGCTCGCATATCCGCTTGTGAGCACATCGGCGAGTCCTACGGTTTCGATTCCCTCGATATTCGGCAGATAATTGAGGAACACATATGCCAGGTACGACGCGCAAACGAGGCCTCTGTCGCGGAACAACTGCACATCGGGCTTCTGCCCCGTGACAGATGTTAATGGCGTGGATCTGTGATAGCTGTCGCTGTCGTCCGTGCTTGCCGGAACCATGTTCAGACCCGTGAGAGCGTTCGCAGCAACATGCTTTATCCCGGTGTTGTGATGGTTTATGGCGTCGTCGCTTTGGTCGCTGACAACATCCCCGTCAAAGCCTCCGCGACCGCCGGTTCTGCTGTAGCCGAACAGGCCGTATTCTCCCGTCGTACTTATCCGCGAGAGGTCGCCGCCTCTGTATCCGAGGTAAAACAGAGCTCGGATTAACGGGTTGTCGTTTATTCCCCATGTCGCAACGTCGACATCTTCGTATTCGACCGCAGATGTGCTGACCGCGAATGGTGTGAATGGGACTATTCCGAGCACTGTGACGACCGCGAGAAGCATTGAGACGACCCGCATGAGCGGCCTCGTCCCGTCTCTTGTTCTTCTTCTCATTCTTCTTTTTCTTTACCTTCCTTTCTGAGAATGAATTTATCTATATACAAAAAGGCGTCCGACAAACGTCGAACGCCTTGAGCTTTATTGTGTTCACTGATATTCATCTTTTCATAGCTTTAACCGAAGTTAACGCTTCCAACCATAATACATGATATTCCTCCGTTATATCCGACTCCGATGTAGGGATAGTCGTCATCTACAGCACCGACGTAAGCCCAATGAGCCGGACTTGAACGATACATATCTGCTGTTTCTCTTGCATAGTTTTCGATATATCCCGTTAACTTGTCACTGCCAAGAGCGTATTTCGTAGTGTCAAACCCAACACCAAAGCCGCAATATCCGACCGCCTCTAATGTATAGGTGGAGTAATGTCCCTCGGAATTTACGCTTCCGTATTTACAATGGTCAGCAGCCTCCTGTATATCTTCTGCATCATGGTCGATACCGCTCCCGCTTGCCATTTGTTTTACCCTGTACTGTGCAACCTCAGACATGCCGGGCAGAAGCACTGCCGGCGCGTGCCCCTCGGCTATTCTGTATTCGTTAACAATCTCTGCAATGCGCTGTGCTACCAAACGGCAGAATTTATTGACCGTCACGCCTTTACATACGGTGCATACCCCGTCTTCGTCAAAGACGTGGGTTATTTTTTCTCCGCCGCACTCTTTGCACGCCAAAGTTTCCTTGTCAACCTGCACTACTGTATGACCCATGACATAGCAATATCCGTCGCCGCATTTTGCACACACTTTTTGGTCGAAATTATCGCAATAGTACCACAAGTGTTCTCCACCTTCACGACACTTCTCACCGGTTCCGGACGTTTCTTCTCCTGTATAGAGGGGAGCGTGTCCTTTCGAGATTATGCCGCAGCGAACACATACATCACCCTTTTCCCAGTCGCAGCCCCAGTCGTGCCACAGAGGCTCGCCCTCTGTTTTTCCGCACGTCTGACACGTCTTAGGCTCGGTACATGTAGCGGCCTTCCATTTGTGCGTGTGCTTAGCCGCCGAGCCGGACGCGGGCTTCGCGGTCGTTTCGGGAGCTGCCGTTGTCTCGGGAGCCTTCGCTGTCGTTTCGGGCGTCTTTGATGTTTCGGAAGCTGCCGTCGTTTCGGGGGAAGCCGTCGTATCGGAAGCTGCCGTTGTTTCGGCAGGTGTCTGTGCTTCCGTGTCGGGAACGTCGGTGCCTGCCGCTTCGGCTTCTGTGTAGGGGAGCTCCGTCTCGGGCTCGTCCGTCGCCGCTGACGCGGTGACCGCGCTGTCTTCATATGCGGTATAGCTTCCCGTTATCTCCCCCGTACCGTCGCCGGTCAGGGACTGAGCCGGAGAACACCCGTATATAGCCAGCGCAACGCTGCACACGAGCAGGACTACGCCGATCATTTTTGACACGATTCTGTCAATCTTTACTACGATTATGAGAGCAATCAGCGCGAGTACAATTTCCATTTTTATTTCCTCCTTTTAGCTTTGTCTATATTATACTCCTCTCACGCACAATTGCAAATGTGCGATTTCTTTTTTTCTACATTTTTTAAAAATTTTTTTCTTTGTCTGTCTTCGCCCTCGATATAGCCTCCTATCTTACGTCGCGGTCAGCCTTGCTCTTGTCCTTGCCTGTGTACCGCCCGCTTGTCACTGAGACGTCCTGTATTTTTGCGTTGCCGCAAATTACCGCGTCGCCGCGCACCTGTGCGGTTCCGCATACCCATGCGCTGTCGCAGACCCGTGCGCTGCCGTATACATCTGCGTCGTTGAAAACGCGTGATTCGCCGAACACGCAGGCGCGGTCGCTCACCCAAGCGTTCCCGTAAACCTGCGCCTTATCGAAAACCTGTGCGAACTCGTTGATCCGTGCGGAGTCCTTCACCTTTGCGTCGCCGTACACGCGCGCGGTGTCTTCTATACGAGCGTTTCCGTCCACCCACGCATTACCATAAATCCATGCGTAATCCCTCACAGTTGCATTTCCGCACACATGAGCATTGTCGAACACCAATGCATGAACGAGCACTGCCGCGTAGAGGTCCACTACCGC
>CANQYV010000118.1 GCA_947628165.1 uncultured Clostridia bacterium
GTGTTTCATCCCCTTTGGTGCCTTGTAGCGCAGCGGAAAGGAATGGTCATAAAAATGGAAAAAAGATATAACACCCTCTCCTCCGAGCTGCGGCGGCGGTACGGCTCAAGACTCGGGAAGATCTGCATCGACGGCGGATTTACATGTCCGAACAGGGACGGGACGTGCGGCACCGGAGGCTGCATCTTCTGCGGCGAGCGCGGCTCCGGCGAGCACATAACGCCGTCGGCGATAGAAGATCAGGTCCGTTCGTACCTCGCCTCCCCCGCCGCGTCAAAATTCGGCGGATATATCGCATATTTTCAGAATTTCACGAACACATACGAAGACCCGGACGTTCTGCGCGGGAGATATTCGGAGGCGCTCGTCGACCCGCGCATCCGCGTGCTCTCGGTCGGCACACGGCCCGACTGCGTCGACCGGGCGCGCGCCGACGTGCTCGCGGAATACCTTTGCTGCCGCGACGTGTGGTGCGAGCTTGGACTTCAGAGCGCCTCGGACAAGACCGCGCGCTTTATCAACCGCGGTTACGACACGGCGCGCTTCGGCGACGCGGCGGAGCTGCTCCGTTCGCGCGGGATCGAGGTCATAGCTCACATAATTATCGGGCTGCCGAACGGCGTGCGCTCCCGCGAGGGCGAGCGCGAGCTTGCCGAGACCGTGCGGCTCATAAACTCGCTCCCCGTCTCGGGCGTAAAGATACATTCGCTTTACGTCATGAGAGGGACGCGCCTCTGCGAGCTGTACGAGAGCGGCGGATACGAGCCGCTCTCGCTCGAGGAATATGTCTCTCTCGCGTCGTTCGCGATATGCAGGCTCCGCCCCGACATAGTGCTCCACCGCGTCACCGGCGACTGCCCGCGCACACTCCTCGCCGCCCCTTCGTGGAACGCGGACAAAACACGCGTCATATCATCCCTTGACGAATATCTCGAGGCGCACGGGCTTTATCAGGGGTGCCTCTGCGAATGAAGTACGGATATGAAAACGGACGCCGTCAAAAACGGCGCCCGCTTTATTTATTTTGTGATTATATCCGCTATGCGGCGGCTCGCAAAGCCGTCTCCGTAAGGATTTGACGCATGGCTCATCGCGTCATAAGCCGAGCTGTCGGTCAGAAGGCGCGTGAACTCAGTGTAGATCGTCTCCTCGTTTGTTCCTACGAGCTTGAGCGTTCCCGCCTCTATGCCCTCGGGGCGCTCGGTCGTGTCGCGCATCACGAGCACGGGCTTGCCGAGCCCGGGCGCCTCCTCCTGTATGCCTCCGCTGTCTGTCAGGACAAGATGGCTCCGCGCGAGAAAATTGTGAAAATCAAGCACGTCGAGCGGCTCTATGATGTGAACGCGCTCGTCTCCGCCGAGGATATCGTTCGCCGTTTTCCTCACAACGGGGTTCATATGGATCGGATATATCGCCCTGACGTCCGGCTGCTCGTCCATGACGCGGCGTATCGCGCGAAACATATGCCGCATGGGTTCGCCGAGGTTCTCGCGCCTGTGCGCCGTTATGAGTATGAGCCGGCTGCCCTTCGCCCACTCGAGCTCGGGATGCTCGTAGTCGTCCCGCACCGTCGTGCGCAGCGCGTCTATCGCCGTATTACCGGTAACATATACGGTTTTCGGAGCCTTGCCTTCGTTAAGCAGATTGCGCTTTGCCCTCTCCGTAGGCGCAAAATTGTACCGGCTTATGATGCCGACCGCCTGACGGTTGAATTCCTCCGGATACGGAGAGTAAATATCGTATGTCCGCAGCCCCGCCTCGACGTGACCTACCGGGATCTGAAGATAAAAGCACGCGAGCGCCGTTACAAACGCCGTGGACGTATCGCCGTGGACGAGAACAACGTCCGGACGGACATCCTCGAGCACGCCCTTTATGCTGCCGAGTATATTGACCGTAAGATCGAAAAGCGTCTGGTTCTCCTTCATGACCGAAAGGTCAAAATCGGGAACTACGCCGAAGGCGTGAAGCACCTGATCGAGCATCTGGCGGTGCTGCCCCGTGACGCACACGACAGTTTCAACACCGGGCCTCGATTTCAGCTCGCCCACAAGAGGACACATCTTTATCGCTTCGGGGCGCGTACCGAAGACGAGCATTATCTTTTTCATATCGCGTCCTCCCCGGGAGATTTTCCTGCCGCATCCGCTGCCGCAGGCTTATTTTTTTTGCCGCGCTTTCCGTTGTAAATATCAAGGATCATATAAGCAAAGGTGAAAAACAGTATCCCGTTTAAGTAAAGCGACGTAAAGAGCAGATACATTGGGACATACATGGGGATAAATGCAAGCATTTTCGACTTTTCACCGTCTTTTCTGTCATGGTAAACGCAGGTGAAAAACAGCGTTCCCGCAGCTCCCAGAAGCACCAAAAGACCGATTATTCCGAAATCCGCGAGCGCCTCGAATGCGATATTGTGCGGGAAAGTGAAGCCGTACTTGATCTGATAGTAAAGCGGCCCGTTTCCGAACACGGGAGAGTTGAGAAACTCGTTGAACGCCGTCTTCCAGAGGCATATGCGGTTCCTTATGGGATAATTGTAGCTGAGGGCGCTTTCCTTGTAGTCAGATGAGACCTTGATGTATTTTCCGCGTCCGCTCTTTATGTCAGCGCGCAGAATATCTACGGTCTCCTCCATCGTCGTATCGTTTTTGATGATGTAGTACTCAAATATCTCGGCGACGCTGCCGTCTTTTTTGGTTGCGACGTTATATGCCTCGGCCGCGCCGTGCGCGTTGTTCTCTTCGTTGTCTATACTGTCTATTATGCTGTCTATGCCGTCTCCGATGCCGTTCAGCGCGCTGCCGTTGAGCTCATAGACAAAATCGTCCTTAACAACGCTCAGGCGCGACGAGCCGGGCACCACGAGCGTGCTGAAAATAAATACGACAGCGTATGCGGCGACTGCGGCAGAGATCCTCGGCAGCTTCATTTTTCTTATGACTCCGAACTTGCGGAAGATCTGTATCACCGTAACGACCATTATGCAGAGGAAGGCGGAACGCGCGCCCGTGTATATGAGCGCGGCAAGATAAACGAGGACGCGTATGCCGGGTATGTACCATCTCCCGTCCTGATTGTCGAAAAAATTCTCGGTTTCAATGAAATAGCACGGCAGTATAGCGTATGCAATGTCGCCGTAGCTGAACTCCGGTATCTCCAGTATC
>CANQYV010000119.1 GCA_947628165.1 uncultured Clostridia bacterium
GATCAGATACGAGCGGAATGAAGCTATGACTTCGGCGGTAACATACGTTTCGGTTGCGGTACTTGACATTGTTTGATTCTCCTTCGCAATATGTTTTTCGCATAAAATGCGGTTACACATATTTTACCGAATTTAATCAAACTCGCACATATCCCATTCAAAGGAATTTACATATAAACTAAATCCGCACGGTTTTTCGGCCGTGCGGATATTTCTTTGATTCAGATACAAAATGCGGCGTAGAGAGGGACCGTCTTTTTCCCGCCCTCGAAGCCGAAATTTTTTGCGGAAAGCTTTATTGCATAGTCGGGCTTGTAGGTGTCCATATAGACCTTTAGGCTCTTGGCTTTTGTGTTGTCCGCGGATTTGACCTCGACCGGAATCAGCCTGCCCTCCCGCTGGATGACAAAATCGACCTCCGCTCCGCGCTCGGACTCCCAGTAATACGTCCGATAGCCGTTTGCGGTAAGCTGCACATTCACATAATTTTCCGCAAGCCCTCCCTTGAAGTCTCCAAGCTCATCCACCATATAGAGCAGGTCGTTTGCGGAAAGATCCTTTTTCGCTGCGAGCAGGCCTGTATCGGAAACATATATCTTGAAGGCGTCTATGTCACGGTAATTTTCAAGCGGCTTTCTCGCCCGCTCCACCCGAAACACCTGCGACACAATGCCGGAAAGACAGAGCCACTCTATGGCGTTCTCAAATTCCGACGCACGCCCGCCTTTCTTTATCAGCTTATACTGAAACCGCGTATTTTTCTTAGAGAGCTGCACCGTGATATTGTCATACGCGAGCCGCGTTTTCTTGATCTCATTCAGGTTGTTGTACTTGCTCATATCGTTGAGATAACTCAAAAGGATCGTATCCTGCGTATGGCGCACAAGGACATGATCTTTCGTCTCGGCAAACTGCATGACGCACTCCGGCATACCGCCCACACAAAGATACTGTCTGTAAAGCAGCATTGCTGCATCGTGCAAAGCGGACGGCATGGGCGCGTCCGTCAAAAAGCACTTTTTGATCTTCTCAACGAGAGCGTCCTCCCCCATCGCGAGCATGAATTCCTCAATATCCATCGGATAAAGCGTTTTCATATCGACCTTGCCTACGGGGAAAGAGAACCGCGTGCGATTTACCGCAACGCCCAAAAGGCTGCCCGCCACAATGATATGATAATCCGGAGCGTCCTCGCAAAAATATTTCAGCGCCGTCAGCGCCCGCTCGCAAAGCTGCACCTCGTCAAAAACTATCAGCGTTTTTTCCTTTACTATCGTCTGCCCGGCTATATGGGATAAAATCGGTATCAGGTAATCGGGGGTGATGTTTTCCGCGAATGTTTCCGCGAGCTTCGGGCTCGTTTCAAAGTTGAAATACGCCACGTTTTCATAATGCGTGCGCCCGAACTCCAAAACGGAATACGTCTTGCCGACCTGCCGCGCCCCCTGCAATACAAGCGGCTTTCTGTGCTCGCTTTGCTTCCATTCCTCTAAAAATGCTGTGATCTTTCGGTACATAATAAACCCTCCTTCTCGGAAGTCATATATAGTATAGCAGATATTCATGTGAAAATCAATGATTTTCGTTCAAATATTTGCGCTAAAACTCATGAATATTTTCGGCTTTTCCACACTTTTCAGCACGAATATTTGATGTATTTTTCTCTTTGCAATATTGCAAATGCGCGCGGGGTTTGATATAATCAGATACGGGAAACGACAAAAATCAGAGGAAATAAGATGATATACCGCGATTTTATGGGGGAGAAGCTGTCGCTGCTCGGCTTCGGCACGATGAGACTGCCGACCGTCGACGGCGAGATAGACGAGGCGCAGGTCCGCCGCATGGTGGAGTATGCGTCGGCGCACGGCGTCAATTACTACGACACCGCGTACCCATACCACAATTCAAAATCCGAGCTCGTTGTCGGCAAGATCCTCTCGGAGCTGCCGCGCGACTCGTTTTATCTCGCGACGAAGTACCCGGGGCATCAGATAGCGGAAAGCTACGACCCGCGCGCCGTATTTGAAGAGCAGCTTGAAAAATGCCGCGTCGATTACTTTGATTTCTATCTGCTCCACAACGTCTACGAAAACTCGATCCGCACATACAAAGACCCGCGCTGGGGGATAATCGACTACTTTATCGAGCAGAAGCGGCGGGGGAGGATTCATCACCTCGGTTTTTCGACGCACGGTCTACTTGACACCGTGACGGAATTTCTCGACCTTTACGGGGACGAGATGGAGTTCTGCCAGATACAGCTCAACTATCTTGACTGGACGCTCCAGCACGCGAAGGAAAAATACGAGCTTCTGACCTCGCGCGGCATACCCGTCTTCGTTATGGAGCCGGTCCGCGGCGGCAAGCTCGCAAGCCTCGGCGAGGAGGCGCACGCGGCGCTCGCCGCTCACAGAAGCGGCGTCTCCGACGCGTCGTTCGCGTTCCGCTTCCTCATGCGGCTGAAAAACGTAAACGTCATCCTCTCCGGCATGTCGGACATGGCACAGATGGAGGACAATATAAGGACGTTTGAAGAAGGGCTCCCCGCGAGCGACGCCGAAACGGAAACGCTGCTCAAAATCGCCGAAACGATGAAGGACTCCGTCCCCTGCACCGCGTGCCGCTACTGCTGCGCCGGGTGCCCGAGGAAGCTCGATATTCCGAAGCTGCTCTCGCTCTACAACGAAATGCGGGTCGCCCCGAGCTCCAACGTCGGCATGATAATAGACAGCCTTGACGAAAACAGCCGCCCCGACGCCTGCATCGGCTGCGGCAGATGCTCCGCCATATGCCCGCAGAAGATAGATATTCCAGAGGCAATGAAGGACTTCTCCGCAAGGCTTGAAAAGGTCCCCCATTGGGCGGACATCTGCCGGGAGCGCGAAGAGGCAGCCCGCCGCCTGCGCGAGAGGAAATAACCGACGCATATATAAAAATCTCGCGAGAGGAAAGCTTATCCTCTCGCGAGTCTTTATTATTTCACCATTTCCGCGAGCGCGGGAAAAGGCTCAAGGCTGCGGCGGAGCACGCCGTGCACCTCCGCTATCGTCATGCCGTAATTCGTTATCGGCACGCCCGC
>CANQYV010000120.1 GCA_947628165.1 uncultured Clostridia bacterium
CTATACACCACTTCTTCAAAAAAAGAAAGTGCGTAAGTCTGCTGTTTGTCTACTTACACACTTTATTTTACACTCTCATGGAGGCGGGATCATACGAAGCCCGCCTCGCCTGTTTTCTCAAATTCACCTTCATTTTTGATGTTTTTGCTCATTTACTTCACGCAGATAACTAAAAAGCGTGCTCCGCTTCTCGCCTGAGCACGCTTTTTCGACAGACTGGGGGGAGCCTTTTTGGGCTCCCCCTCTTTTATTTATTTTTTCCTGTCAAACTCGGGGTTGTAGCCGTAGAAGTTTTTGTAGTCGAGATTGTCCTGCACCTCGCGGAGCGCTTCGCCGAAGCGCTGGTAGTGCACGATCTCGCGCTGACGCAGGAATTTGATGGGCTCGCAGACGTCGGGGTCGTCGACGAGGCGTAGGATGTTGTCGTAAGTGACCCTTGCCTTCTGTTCCGCGGCGAGGTCTTCGTTCAGGTCGGCGATGGGGTCGCCCTTTGAGGCGAACGACAGCGCGTTGAACGGGAAGCCGGACGCGGCGACGGGGTAGAGGCCCGTCGTGTGGTCGACGAAGTACGGGGCGAACTGCGAGTTCTTTATCTCATCGACCGTCAGGTTGCGCGTGAGCTGATGCACTATCGCGCACACCATCTCCATATGGGCGAGCTCCTCGGTGCCGATGTCGGTGAGGACGCCGACGACCTCGCGGTAGGGCATCGAATATCGCTGCGAGAGGTAACGCTGAGACGCGGCGAGCTCGCCGTCGGGTCCGCCGAACTGCGTTATGATGAGCGCCGCCAGATTGGGGTTCGGGTTCTTTATATTTACGGGGAATTGCAGCTTTTTTTCATAAGTCCACATATATCTGTCTCCTCCTTTTCACTTTTCTTCGTACGAGCCCTGCCAAGGCCAGCCGCCCTCTATCCAGCGCCATGACGCGCCGTCAGTGGACGAGGCGCTGTTTGCGGTCAGGGGGCCGCATACGGACTCATATTCCGCGACCGCACGGCGGTACAGCTCGCTGTACTTGCGGTAGTATTCGAGCGCAAGGTCGTTGTCGGGATGCGTGTCAAGATAGAGACGCGCCTCGTCGAGGACGAAGCCGTACATCTGTATGCGGTAGAGAAGATCCCCGCAGCTATTATTATTTCCGTTTCCGTTTGTCATCGTCTGTCACCTCCGCAAACCCTCGGCGGGTAGAAGGGCTTGTCAAGCTCGGCGAACATCGTGCCGCGCGAAAGCGCTTCGTCGGGGGAATACGCCTGACGCCATTTCTGGCTCGGAGCGTACACCATCGCGAGCGGCAGGCCGTCGACGACGGACGGATCGAAGCCGCGCCCCGCGTCCATGTCCGCGCGGTCCATCATCTCGCGCATGAACTCGGGCGTCACGCGGTCGAGAGGCGTTCTTGTGTCATTTTCACGTTCCAATTTTATTGTTCTCCGTTTCGGGTTTCTTTTGTTGTGCCGGGGCGCGCGCCTATGCCTGCGCCCCGGTATCATTATATGCCGACCTACGCCGTCACGCCACGGGCGCGGCTGGCGGCAAAGCTGCAATCGCGTTGCAATCGCACGCCTGCGGGTGTATAATATTCATGCGGGAAAAGACGGTGACAGCCGGCAGATCCGCACAATACAAAAACCGCAGGGCGGCCGGTGAGAAAACTCACTCGGCCGCCTTTTTAAGTGAAAAAAGGAGGGCGAAAATGAAGTACGGGGAATGGATAAACGAATGGCTGGAGCTTTACGTCAAGGCGTCGACAAAGGAGCGGACGTATAAAAAATACCGCCGTCAGGCGGAAAAATATATCCTGCCGGCGCTCGGGGATATTGACGTGAACGAGCTTTCGGCGGTGGAGCTGCAAAGATTTTCGGTGTCGCTCACGGAGGAGCGCGGGCTTGCGCCCGACAGCGTCAATTTCATTGTCGCCATCCTCAGAGCGTCACTCAGAAAAGGCGTCGCGCTCGGCGTTGTCAAACGGCAGTATTCTGACGCGATAGTCCGCCCGAAGGCGAGGCGGGGGCGGGCGGCTTGCTTTACGAAGGCGGAGCAGAAGATGATAGAGGATTATGTCCTCGAAAAGCAAAAGCCGTACCTGTTCGGGATACTGCTCTGCCTTTACTCGGGGCTGCGCATAGGGGAGCTGCTCGCGCTCACATGGGACGACGTGGACTTTCAGAAAGGGACGGTATCGGTGACAAAGTCGTGCCACGACAGCTGGCGGGACGGGCGGTACATAAAGGTGACGGACACGACGAAGACGCAGAGCTCCGAACGGGTGATACCTCTGCCGAAGCAGCTCATGGGGCATTTAAAGCGCATAAAAAAGGAGACGGGGGCGAGGTTCGTCGTCACGGGAAGGGGCGAATACGGGGCGGAGGTCCGCTCGTATCAGCGGACGTTTGAAACGGTGCAGAGGAATCTCGGCATCGAACACAGGGGCTTTCACGCCCTCAGACACACATTTGCGACGAGGGCGCTCGAGGTCGGGATGGACGTAAAAACGCTGTCGGAGATTTTAGGACACAAGGACCCGTCCGTCACGCTCAGAAGATACGCGCATTCGCTGACGGAGCACAAGGCGGAGATGATGAACAGGGTCGGCAGGCTGCTCGGCTGAGAAAATGCGTGAAAAGAAAAAAGTGAGGATGACGCCTCACGGATTGAAAATGTAAAAAAATAAAGTACATAGAATATATTATTCTATGTACTCTGCTTTTAATACAGTTTACTACTTGAGATACGATTTGTCAATATCTTTTCCGAAAAAACAATAAAATTTTTTTATTATGCACATAAGGACAGGCCCGGACGGCGCATTCCGGCGCGGAAAATGTCCGCAGAATAATATATTCTGCGTACTAAGCCTGCCCCGAAAAAAAGGGGGCGCAAGGCGACGCTGTGTCCCGGCGCGCCGAAAAAAATCTTTATTATTTTTAAGGAGACCAGCTATGAAAAGTCAAGGGGGAAATGAGGTCTCAAGCGGATAAATTTTGAGGCTGAAAAGAAACGTT
>CANQYV010000121.1 GCA_947628165.1 uncultured Clostridia bacterium
TAATAAAGGTGCCGGAGGCGGATTTTGACTTCCTTTCATGGGGGCTTCTGCGCTGGGTCGAGTCGTCGGTGTTCTCCCGCAGCATCACGTTCGTGAAGGAGATATCGGTGCACGGCGGCGATGTTGACGAGACGTTCCACCTCACTCACCATCCGAACGACGACCCGAATCTCGTCGTCATAGGCGACGTTTGCGGGCAGATAGCGAACGTCCGCAACTTCCGCGAATTTTATAAGACCTTGCTGCTCGTGAGCATCGAGGGAGAGGCGCCCGAGGGCGTCACGGCGGACGAGGACAAATGTATGCTGAAGTTTTCGGTGACGACGAACGGAGGTCAAACGACCGAGTACGGCTTCTACCGTTACAGCACGCGCCGCTGCCTTCTGACCGTCAACGGCAGCTCGAGCTTCTATGTGCTCGCGGACGACGCCGAGAAGGTAATAAGCGACGCCGACAAGGCGATGAAGGGCATCGAGATAAACGCGACCGACAAAAACTGACGGCGCGGGAAAAGAAAAAACGGCCCGCCGGCAAAACTTTGCCGGCGGGCTCTTCAAAAAAACAGGAGCCGCAAGATGACGATAAACGGATTACAAAAACTGACGCTTCTCGATTTCCCGGGAAAGGTCGCCTGCACGGTATTCACGGCGGGCTGCAATATGCGCTGCCCGTTCTGCCACAACGCGTCTTTAGTCAGGGGCGAGGCGCCGCCCGTCATGGATACGGAGGAGTTTTACGCGTTTCTGAAAAAGCGTACCGGCATTCTCGAGGGCGTCGCGATAACGGGCGGCGAGCCGCTGATACAGCCGGGGATCGGGGAATTTGCGAAAAGAGTGAAGGAGCTCGGGTTCGCGGTGAAGCTCGATACGAACGGGACGCAGCCTGACAAGCTGCGCGCCATGATAGATGAGGGCCTGCTCGATTACGTCGCGATGGACATCAAAAACTCGCGCGACAAGTACAAAGAGACTGCAGGGCTCTCGGGAGACGCGCTCATTTCGCGCGTCTCGAGCTCGATCGAGATACTTCTGTCCTGCGGCGTCGAGTATGAGTTCCGCACGACGGTGACGCGCGAGCTTCACACGCCGGACGACATCGCGGACGCGGCAAAATGGATCTCGGGTGCGGAGAGGTATTATCTTCAACAGTTCCGCGATTCGGGAGAGCTGCTTGTCGGCGGCTTCACCTCCCCGACGAAGGAGGAGATGGAGAAAATGGCGGACGCCGCGCGTCCGTTCGTTAAGACGGTGGCGCTGCGCGGCGTCTGAGTTTTAAAGACACAATATATTGTGTCAAAACGTCAAATCACGGATACGGGGGAGGAAAAGCTCTTCCCCCGTTTTTCGCGCCCCAATATTTTGTATGTATGACGGGGCGGAAGGCGGAGAAAATGAATAATGAAAAAGCGAAAGGCGCACGCTTTCATTTTCGGATACACGGCGGGACGCAAGGGATCTTAGTGAGCTTTGTATATAATATACAAAAAGAAAGCGCCGTTTTTGTCACGGGCAAAATGTTATAACCGTCTTGACACCGCGCGTCGGGTTGTGATATAATTTCTCTCGTGCTACAAAATGTAGTATGTCAACTCAAGTAGTCATACAAAATAAATTGCATAGGGAAGCTGGAGGAAGATATGTATCAGGTAATAAAACGTGACGGACAGATAGCGGAATTCGATATTTCCAAGATAAGCAGGGCGATAGAAAAGGCGTTTGACGCCGAGCATACAAACTATCATCCCTCGGTAATAGATCTTCTCTCTCTGAAGGTCACGGCGGACTTTTCCTCCAAAATAAAGGACGACAGGATATCTGTCGAGGACATACAGGACAGTGTCGAGAAGGTGCTCTCCGAGGCGGGATACGCGGACGTTGCTAAGGCCTACATCCTCTACCGCCGCCAGCGCGAGAAGATACGCAACATGAGCTCCACGATCCTCGACTACAAGGAGCTCGTCGACAAATACGTCAACGCCGACGACTGGCGCGTCAAGGAGAACAGCACGGTCACATATTCCGTCGGCGGACTCATCCTCTCGAACTCGGGCGCGATAACGGCAAACTACTGGCTTTCTGAGATATACGACCGCGAGGTCGCGGACGCGCACAGGAACGCGGACATCCATCTGCACGACCTTTCTATGCTGACGGGCTACTGCGCGGGCTGGTCGCTCAAGCAGCTTATCCGCGAGGGCCTCGGCGGCGTCACGGGGCGCATCACGTCGGCTCCGGCAAGTCATCTCTCCACCCTCTGCAACCAGATGGTGAACTTCCTCGGCATCATGCAGAACGAATGGGCGGGCGCGCAGGCGTTCTCCTCGTTCGACACATATCTTGCCCCGTTCGTAAAGGTGGACAACCTCTCGTACAAAGAGGTCAAGCAGTGCATACAGAGCTTCATCTTCGGCGTGAACACGCCGTCCCGCTGGGGCACGCAGGCTCCGTTCTCTAATATCACGCTCGACTGGACAGTCCCCGCAGACCTTGAAAATCTCCCCGCTATCGTCGGCGGCAAGGACATGGACTTCACATACGGCGACTGCAAGGCTGAGATGGACGTCATTAACAAGGCGTTCATAGAGATAATGATAGAGGGCGACGCGAACGGCCGCGGCTTCCAGTACCCGATCCCGACGTACTCGATAACAAGGGATTTTGACTGGTCGGAGACCGAGAACAACAAGATGCTCTTCGAGATGACGGCGAAGTACGGCACGCCGTATTTCTCCAACTATATCAACAGCGACATGGAGCCGTCGGACGTCCGTTCGATGTGCTGCCGCCTGCGCCTCGACCTGCGCGAGCTCCGCAAGAAGTCGGGAGGCTTCTTCGGCTCGGGCGAATCGACGGGTTCGATAGGCGTTGTGACTATAAACATGCCCAGGATCGCGTACCTCTCGAAGACCGAGGAGGAGTTCTACTCCCGTCTCGACCACATGATGGACGTTGCGGCGCGTTCGCTCGACACGAAGCGCACGGTCATAACGAAGCTGCTCGACGC
>CANQYV010000122.1 GCA_947628165.1 uncultured Clostridia bacterium
CCGCGATGATGACGACTATCGTGATAAGGATGTTCGTCGGCTTCCTCTTCTGTTTTTTCGGGGCGGCAGCGCCCGGCTGCCTTGCGGGATTTGTGCCCGGCGTGCCCGCGCCGTTGCCTGACGTCTGATCGGCGCCGCAGTTTTGGCAGAATTTCGTACCGTCCGGGAGCATGCACCCGCAGTTGCGGCAATACATATTGTGTCCTCCGTTTCATTTTCCAAAAATCAAAAAACCAAAGCCCCAAAAGGGAGTATAAAACAATTATAGTATAGCTTCCGCCCGTTTGTCAATAAAAATCGCTCAATCCTTCGATTTATAATACAGCATGCAGTGGCAGTACCCCTCAAAATCGGGATCCGCCATCTGCTCGCGGAATTCCTTGCAGATGCATTTCGTCTCCGGCGTCATCTCCCGCCTGCACGGGCAGTATCCGCCGCGCTCGCGCAGCCCCTGCCTGATAATTTTCACGATCTCCGCGTCCTCGTTGAGCCTGACCGCCATATATCACACCCCCGAAAGAGTTCTTTTTCTCTATTCTACATCATAAATATAAAAAGTTCAAGCCTCCCGCCGAAAAATCGCCCCGCCTGTTGCAAACAAGCCCCGGCTGTGATATAATTTATTCGGCAAAAAGGCTCCGGCGCGCCCGCGCCTTTTGCAAATATAAGGAGGAAATAACCATGTGCACAGCCGCGACCTATAAAACAAAGGACCATTATTTCGGACGAAATCTCGACTACGAATTCGCATATAACCAGACCGTCACGGTAACTCCGCGCAATTACCCGTTCAAATTCCGCCGCATGGGGGAGATAAGATCCCACTACGCGATGATAGGCATGGCGTTCGTGCAGGAGAACTACCCCCTCTACTACGACGCGACGAACGAAGCCGGACTCAGCATGGCGGGACTCAATTTCCCGGGAAATGCCGATTATAAGCCGGAGGCGGCGGGGCTCGACAACGTCGCCCCGTTCGAGCTCATCCCGTGGATCCTGTGCGAATGTGCGACAGTCGCCGACGCAAAGCGGAAGCTGTCCCGCCTCTCCGTCCTCCGCGAGGACTTCAGCCCGAGCCTCCCGCTCTCGCCGCTCCACTGGATGATATCGGATAGGGAAGAGAGCATCGTCGTCGAGTCCGTGAAGGAAGGGCTCCGCGTGTACGATAACCCCACCGGCGTCATGACGAATAACCCCACCTTCGATTATCACCTGACGAACCTCACGAACTATATGTCCGTCTCGGTCGCCGACCCCGAGAACAAAATCGCGCCCGCGCTGAACCTTTCGCCCTACAGCCGCGGCATGGGCGGACTCGGCATCCCCGGCGACCTGTCCTCCGCGTCCCGCTTCGTAAAGGCGGCGTTCACAAGACTGAACTCCCGCTCGGGCGAGAGCGAACATGAGAGCGTAGCGCAGTTCTTCCACATCCTCGGCTCCGTGGCGCAGCAGAAGGGCTGCTGCCGCGTCGAGCACGGATACGAATATACAATATATTCCTCGTGCTGCAATACCGACCGCGGCATCTACTATTATACGACCTACGACAACAGCCGCATAACAGGCGTCGATATGCGCCGCGAGAACCTCGACGGAGACGCCCTCGTCAGCTATGCCCTCATAGAGGAGCCGCAGATACTGATGCAGAATTAATATATAAGGAAAGAATCCCCCCGCGCCCCGAAAATGCAGGACGCGGGGGGAAAAATGTGCAAAAATCCGCGGCGCGGACGAAGCCCCCGCGAAAAACGCGAAAACGCTATAATTTGTTGAAATTTTACATCCCCCCGACCGGAAAAAGAGAAAAAAATACACACAGTGCAAAAAAAACCGAAAAAAATTGAAGAATTTCGTCGGGGGGGGGTTGACATCTGTTTGTGTCAATGCTATAATACATACAAAGCTCAAAGTATGCGCCCGAATAGTTCAAATTGCAGGGCGCGGAACTTAAATCAGGCGGCGGGCAGCTTTGTGCCGACAGTCGGCCGGGCGAAGAAAAAGAGGTATATCTTTATGGCATATATGCGACTTGGCGATCTGCTTATCTCTGTCGGTCTTATCACGAAGGAGCAGCTTGACCACGCTCTCGAGGTGCAGAAGACCACGCATAAGAGGCTGGGCGCCGTTCTGATAGATGAAGGCATCATCAGCGAGCAGCATCTCATAGAGACGATGCAGCTCCAGCTCGGCATAGATTATATCGACCTCACAAAGGTGCATATCCCGGTCGAGCTCGCGTCCGTGCTCCCGAAGAGCATAGCAAAGCGCCACAGCGTCGTCCCCGTCAAGCTCGTGAGAGACGAGCTCATCCTCGCGATGGCGGACCCGCTGAACTACGTCGCGATAGAGGACGTCCGCGCGGCGACGCGCAAGCGCGTCGTGCCCCGCATAGCGTCGGCGACCGCCGTCGACCGCGCAATCGCCACGCTTTACGGAAACGAAGGCGCGGCGCAGGCGATCGAGGAAATGCGGTGGGAGACCGGCAACAGGCGCGAGGCGACGCAGGCGGCGCTTTCCGACAGCCTTGAAGAAGAAGTCCAGTCCGCGCCGACGGTCCGCCTCGTCAATTCGATAATAGAGCGCGCCGCGCTCGAACGCGCGAGCGATATCCATCTTGAGCCGCGCGCGGGCGACATGAACGTCCGTATGCGTATCGACGGACAGCTCCGCCCGATACTCACGGTTCCGCGCGAGCTTCAGGAATCCGTCATTTCGAGAATAAAGATAATGGGCGGCATGGACATATCCGAGCGCCGCACCCCGCAGGACGGCAGATCGAACGCCCGCGTAAAGGGCGCCGACATAGACCTCCGTATCTCCACACTGCCGACGATATACGGCGAAAAGGTCGTTATCCGTCTGCTCGATAAGACAAATCAGCTTCTCGACGCGGCGGCGATAGGACTTGAGGGCGAGAACCTCCGCCGCTATAACGCGCTTATCGGAAACGCGACGGGCATGGTGCTCATCGTCGGACCTACCGGCTCCGGCA
>CANQYV010000123.1 GCA_947628165.1 uncultured Clostridia bacterium
GTCGAGGTCGAAGTTGAGCCACGCGGAGAGCCGGGTTTTTATGTCATTCTTCATCGTCTTCATCGCCGTGCGCCTCGCTTTCGGGAGCCTGCCCGCCGCCGTCACCGTTTTCGTCGGTTTTGTCGGCGTTCTTTTCTATGAGACTGCGCTTTATCTGCCCCATGCGGTGCAGCGCCGCGTAGAACAGCACGCCTGAGACTCCGGCTCCGACCGCCGCCTCCGTTATCGCGAGGTCGGGCGCTTCGAGGAGCACCCACAGAACGGAGAGCACGAGCGAAAACGAAGTGAAGGCGACGAGCGCGGGGACGAGCCGCTTCATGAGCGCGGCAGCCAGAGCGGCAGCTATGAGAAGCACGAGAAGCGCTATTCGGAACGCCTCAGTAAGTTCAGCCGTCATCGCGACCGCCTCCTTTCCCGTGCCCCACACCCGAGGCGTAATTTCCCTTATGATATTCTATCTCCGCGAGCATGTGAGTGCTGACGGGAGATGTGAAAAGCATCATGACGGCGACGGCGAGCTCCTTTGCGGAGACAAAGCTCACGCCGAGGTAGACGACGGCGGAGAGCGTGAGGCAGAGGATGCCGACGGTGTCGGCAATTGCCGTCGAGTGCATGCGGTACATCACATGGCAAAAGCGGCACGAGCCGACGGCGGCGAACACGAACGCCGCCATGCCGCATACGGCAAACGCCGCCGAGAAAAAGAAGCGTATCCAGCCGCTCATTTCGCGCCTCCCCGGTCCTTTTTGACATAGACCTTGTTGAGCGTTACGACGGAGACGAGGCTGACTGCGGCGTAAATCAGCGCGACGTCGGCGAGGTACGGCTCCGAGAGCGCGGCGGTCAGCGTCAGTATCGAGACGAGGACGGAGGAGCTGACCATATTGACGCCGAGCACGCGGTCGCAGAGCTCGGGACCCCTGACGGCGCGGCATATGCCGACGGCGGCGTACAGAAGAAGAAAGAGGCAGACGGTGCGGAAAAGGTATGAATATGCGAGCTCGGGCGTCATTTTTTCCGTCCCCCTTCTTTTTTGTCTTTTTTGTTTTTGCCGACGCTGCCCGCGGCGGCCTCCATTTTTTTGAGCCTGCGCACGAAAACGGACGTGTCGAGCCCCTCCGCGAACGCGGGCGAGAGGCAGTGGACGGTGAAGTGCCCGTCCTTTACATGTACCGTTATCGTGCCGGGTGTCAGCGTTATCGAATTTGCGAGCGCGGCGTTCGCGGCGGGACTTTCAAGCGGCGAGTCGAACTCCGCCGTCACCCCGTCGGGCGCTCTCCCGAAGACGTAGGGGAGGACGGAGACCGCGCTTTTGATTATTTCAAAAATAAGCACCGCGGCGTATGAAACGGCGTGCGGTATGAGCCGGTAAAAAACGAGCTCGCGGTGAAGGCTCCAGCCAATGGCACGGCACGAGAAGAGCCACACGACAAGCGTCAGAATGACGCCGAAAACGGCTGTTTCCAAAGTGATTTTTCCGGAAAGTACGATCCAGAAAAGAAAGAGGAGCAAAAGCATGTCCGCCGCCTTTCGGATAAACAAACGGTCGCGGGAACGCGACCTTTTCTACATATTTGTAATTATATAATCGGCAGGTTTTCATGTCAAGGTGACAAATGCTAAATCTGCCCGCGGGTGCTGTCAAATTATTGTGTAATGGCGACAAACACAGTTTTGCGGCGTGAAAAATAAGGCATGCGGACGGTGGGCGTCCGTATGCCTTATACATTGTTATGATATTATAGCGCGAGCTTTTTTACGCGGTTTTTTATTTTCCTAAGGTCGGAAAGCATGCGGAGCGTGTCACCTATGGGACGGACCTTCGAGGCGCCCTCCGCGTGATTTTTTACGACGACGGGCATTTCCTCTATGCGGTATCCGAGCCGCTCCGCTATCATAAGCGCCTCTATGTCGAACGCAAAGCCGTCTGTGGAGCATTTTTCAAAGACCGCCTTCGCGCACGGGCGTCGCCACGCCTTGAATCCGCACTGAGAGTCGCTGTGACGGAAGCCGACGAAAAGACGTATGACGAATATGTACGTCTTAGACATCAGACGCCGCAGCGGGGTGTATCCCGCGTATCCGTCCGCGTTCAGGTTCCGCGAGCCGATAACGGCGTCCGCCTCCGGGTGCTCCTCGAGGTATCGGACGGCGTCGCGTATCGCGTCCGTGCCGTATGCGCAGTCGCAGTCGGTGTAAATGATTATGTCGCCTTCGGCCTCGAGCACCGCGCGCCGCACAGCGCTGCCCTTTCCCCTGTTGTCGGGGTACCCCGTGACGCGCACATGAGGGAGCCCCGTTTTCCGCACAATGTCGGCGGAGCTGTCCGTGCTGCCGTCGTCGCAGAATATGAGTTCCCAATCGTCGCCGAAAAAGCTTCCGAGCGCGTCCGCGTATTTTCGCGCGGAGGCGTCCGCAATGGCGCTTTCGTTATACATCGGTATGCAGACTGACAGCTTCACGTTGCGTCCTTTCGTAAAATGATCGGCTCAAAGCGCCGGGATCGATTGTTTTTGCAAAAGTGTGATATCAAATTCCGCCGTGGTGTCGAGCTCGTCCCTCAGGGCGAGCGCCTCTGTTCCCTCGCGCGGCGTGCGCCAGCGGTACGGAGTCATCGAAAAAAGCGCCTTTATATGGGCTTGTCCTTTTACATTGATGCGGAACGAAACGGTCTTCTTCATGACAGGCACAAGACCGAACTCCGCCGCGGCGGAGGCGTGGTCGATGGGGATGTTGGGGCGGACGCCGCCGCGCCCGTAAAGGATCTCCTTCATCTCGCGAAGGTGGGAGGCGCCGGCGGAGCATATGAGAACGTGCCCGCCGTCCTTCAGCACGCGGGCGAATTCGCCGTAAGCGCAGGGCGAAAAGATGGAGAGCACGATGTCGGCGGAGCCGTCCGGCACGGGCATCGACGCGCTCGAAGCCGTCACATACATGACGCGGGAGGCGACGCCTTCACGCCG
>CANQYV010000124.1 GCA_947628165.1 uncultured Clostridia bacterium
GCAAGACAGGCACGATGATAATGTGCGGATACCGCTTCGACGGCTCGCGCGGGTGGATGGCGCCCGGGCACAATTCCGTGCTGTGTGACGGCGGCAAGTGGTATCTCGTCTGCCACATACGCCCCTATGACGTATACGGCCGCCTCATGTCGACGATGTCGGTGCGCCGCCTCTTCTTTGTCGACGGCTGGCCCGTCGTCTCGCCAGAGGAATATGCCGGGGAGGAGGAGCAGCCGATACCTCACGACAGTATCGCCGGAAGGTACGAATGGATAACGCTCACGCCGACGGTGCCGCAGTCCGTCATCGGGTCGGCGCCCGCGACGCTGACCGTCTCGGGCACGATGCACATCTCGTCGTTCACGCGCTGCAAATGGCGCCTTTCTGACGGGAACAGGCTCAATATAGACATGCTCGGCGGGCACACGGTGAGCGGCGTCGTCGTCCCCGCGTGGGACAGCGAAAACTTGCGTCCGACGCTCGTTTTCACGGGCCTCCGCAGCGACGGCGTCGCCGTATGGGCAAAGCGCACGGGCGATATGCCGCAGCGCCGCCTGCCGCCCGGAGGCGGCGGTCCGACCGTGTGAAACTAGAGTTTTTGTGGGAGAGAAGCCCTTTTTTAAAGGTTTTCTCTCCCACGCCCTCTTTTTCCAAACTTTTTATAGACTTTTTCCTGCGGAATCGTTAGTCTGAGCTCCGATACATCGTTTTGTGCAAACCGGTTGATGACAGAGCACATCTGCGCGTTTTCTGAGGTCGAAAAAAATACCGCACCTACTTGACAACGCATAGTAGGTGTGGTATATTTATATCAGAGCTACTTGGCGACGCATAGTATGAGGTGATCTCATGGAGGATTCGCAGCTTCTTCGCGGAATACTTGAGGGGTGCGTGCTCTCCGTGATCGCGGAGGGCGAGACATACGGATATGAGATCTTGACGCGGCTCGGGGAGAGCGGATTTGATAATCTGCTCGAGGGGACGCTTTACCCCGTATTGACGCGACTCGAAAGCAAAAAGCTCATATCGTGCCGCCGCGAAAAATCGCCTTTCGGACCCGTCCGGAAATATTACTCCGTGACGGATGAGGGAAAAGCCGCGCTTTTAAACTTCAGGGAAAGCTACAAACGCATCGTCGCCGCAGCGGACACGGTTCTCGGAGGGGAGAGGAAATGAAGGACAGTTACGTTTTTTACAAAGACAGATTGAACGGAGAATATCTGTCGTCGTTTGAGCAGGTAGAAATGTACGTTCTCACGCAGAATTTTGACGAAGCCGCATACGAGGAGCGTCTCTCCCAGCTTCTTGACGTATTTCTGACCGCGCAAAAGTCGGGACGTCCCGTCGAAAAGATCACCGGCGGCGATATCCGGCAGTTCTGCCGGACGTTCTGCTCCGACCTCGGGATCAAAAACAGGATTTTGTCGATCGTCGATTATTTAAATCGGATCATGTGCCTGCTTTTCGTCTTTTCCGCCGCCGATTTGCTCTTTCTATTGGTCAGAAACGGCGACGGCGCGCCGCTTGATATTCTTTCGTCGTATTCCGATTTAAACGTCTCGGGGCTCATCATCGGTGGCGCCGCTGCCGGGATCGTGACCGCCGCCGTCGGCGCGCTGATACGCCATCTCATGTTCAGACGCAAAAGCGTCTCGATGAAGGCTTTAAAAACAGTACCGGCAGTCGTCGCCGTATCGACGTTTCTGATAATCCTGACAGCGATGCTCATGACGAAGACGGAGCTTTTCCGCGTTCGCTCGTGGATCGTCGCTGCCGTGACGGCGCCGCTTATCGTCGTATATTATATTTTCCGCGGCAGGCACATCAAGCGCGAGCGCGTGAAAATGTCGGATATCGTTGCCGATAGCGTCTCCGTCTCGATGGCGGAAACGATGTGGAAATTATATCTGAAAAAGAAAAGGCGCCGCGAGAAGCGCGGCGAGCGCTATACGATAACGGAATTTTTAGATTATGAGGAGCGCGACTGCCGCATGACGGAGAAGATCTCGTTTCTATACTTCGTGCTGCCGCTTATTTTTACATTTGCCGAAATCATGAACCTCCGTGACAGCCCGTCGTTGATCGAAAGGATCATTCACCCGCTGATTCTGTTAGCGATCGAATATGCGCTCATGATGTGGCTGTGGCGTATATCAAAAGACAGCGTCCGCGAACGCCGCGCATGGATCGCCGAAAAAAGGGCTGCGCTCGAATCCGGCGCGATTGACGAATACGGCATCGCCGTGCCTGACATATACGAAGAAGAGCCGAACGAAGGTGACGGGAATTAGTTTATAATAAAACATGTCCGCGACGCGGACATTACCTTACCTCTTCACTATGCACTATTAACTACTCACTTCCAAAAATCGGCACGAGCCCCGAAGTGAAAAGTAAAAAGTGAAGAAGTCAAAAAACGGCAAGTCTCTTGCGAGCCTTGCCGTTTTTTGGAGCATAGGGGATTCTGAACCCGGTGTCACGACACGCGTTCCGCGCCGAGTCGTGACACTTGGGCCCTCACCCACTCGTTATGCTCCATAGGAAACGGGGTGCCATTTGGCCTTCGCCGGGGATTTTTGAACCCGGTGTCACGACACGCGCTTCGCGCAGGCGGCGCGTTCCGCGCCGAGTCGTGACACGAGAGAACGCGCTGTCGCGCGTTCTCCCGAGGGGCCCTCACCCGCCTTTTATGCTCCATATCAAAAGGGCATCCTTTGGATGCCCTTTTGATATGGAGCATAGGGGACTCGAACCCCTGACCCCCACACTGCCAGTGTGATGCG
>CANQYV010000125.1 GCA_947628165.1 uncultured Clostridia bacterium
TTTTTCCGTGCTCCTTTCCGAAGCGAGCGTAAATCTTATGAAAGGGTATGATATCGGGGTAACTATATCATACAAGAGAAAACTATGCAGAAATTCAGAAAGATCGGCGTACTCACCTCCGGCGGAGACTCCCCCGGAATGAATGCAGCGGTTCGAGCCGTCGTCCGCTCCGCGATAGCACAGGGCGTCGAGGTCATGGGCATCTACAAGGGCTACCGCGGGCTTATCGACAACGAGATGAAGCAGCTCTCGTACCGCGACGTGTCCGGCATTCTCCATGACGGCGGCACATGCCTTTACTCTGACCGCTGCCACCGTTTCCGCTTCCTCGAGGGTCAGCAGGAGGCGGCGGAGACGTGCCGCAAAAACGAGATCGACGGCGTCGTCGTCATCGGCGGAGACGGTACGTTCCGCGGCGGCGTTGACCTGACGGCGCAGGGCATACCGACGATAGGCATCCCCGCGACGATAGACAACGACATCACCTCCACAGATTACACGATAGGCTTTGACACCGCCGTCAACACCTCCCTTTCGATGGTCGACAGACTTCGCGACACATGCGAGTCGCTCGCGCGCGCGAACGTCGTCGAGGTCATGGGACGCGACGCCGGAGACATCGCGCTCGAGGTCGGTATCTCCGTCGGCGCTATCGCCATAGCGATCAAGGAGATCCCGTTCGACGAGGAGGGCCTTATCAAGAAGATAAAGGCCGGCAGAGACAGCGGAAAGCGCAACTACATAGTCATAGTTTCCGAGGGACTCGGCGACTACTCCGAGAAGCTCGCAAAGCTGATCCCGGAGGAAACGGGCGTTGAAACGCGCTTCGCCCGCCTCGCGCACGTCGTCCGCGGCGGCTCGCCGACGCTCCGCGACAGAATGCTCGCAACGCGCATGGGACACAAGGCGGTCGAATGCCTGCTACAGGGCGAGAGCAACCTCGTCATGTGCGAACGCAACGGCAGGATCGAGCCTATGGACATTACATACGCGCTCAAGCTTGACCGCATGTATAAGGGCAAGCTGACAGAGGGCGAGCTTCGTCCTTACTCTCTCGCCGACATCACGGAGATGAGAGAGATATGCGAAGCAAAGCGCCGCTACATGCTCGACACCTACAACATGGCAGACATCCTTTCAAGATAAGGAAAAAAGACCGGCCGGACGGCAAAAAAAACGCCGTCCGGCCTTTATTTTATTCTTTTGCATAAAACGCTTATACGCCTGCCTAATTTTTCGATTATTCCTCCGGGAGCACGGCGAGCAGCGCGTTTATCTTAACTCCCTCCGCCGCAAATCTGCTCTCGTATTCGGTCATGACGTTGCCGTTTGCAAACTCGCTGCCATGCAGATCCCTTGTCTGCCATTCGAGGCGGAAAGGCGACGCCTTGAGCTCCTCGAGCGTAAAATCGAACAGGACGGTGTTGTCGGTTTTGACGTGAAGCCGTCCGCCCGGCGCGAGGATACGCGCGTACACGGAAAGAAAGTCTCGGTACGTCATTCTGCGCTTGTAGTATCCCTTCTTCGGCCACGGGTCGCTGAAATTGAGATATATGTCGGAAAGCGATCCCGCGGGGAACCATACGTCGGCGTTTGCGGCGTTGCCGATGATGAAACGGACGTTGTCGGGGAGCACCGTGCCGTTCGCCTCCGCGTCGGCAAGCTGCGCCGCGCGCCGCTCGAGCGCGAAAAGCATGACGCTGTCTATCCTTTCGACCGCGTAGAATACTGTGTCGGGATGCCGCACCGCCATTTCGCATATAAACGAGCCCTTGCCGCACCCGAGCTCAAGCGAGACAGGCGCGCCGGAGAGCTCCTTCGGGAAAGGCGCATATATGCCCGAGGACAAGACTGTCTCCGGCTCTCTTATAAGGAATCTCTCGCATTTTTCGATGCGCGCGTCCGAATTCTTTTTTTTTCTCATTCTCATACTTGAAATCTCTCTTGACTTTTGGTAAAATAAACTGTGTATCTTTACATCAATATCGCGCCGCCGAATGCATGGACCCATGCGAGGCTGTGACCTTGACACAGGAGCTTTGCAAACCGGCGAGTGTATTATACCACATCGCCGAGCGCGCGAAGCTGTGCGAGGCGGGGGCCGTCAATACCGAGCCCGTGGCATAGAAGGTTTGCAAAGCCTCGCTTTGCAAACCAGCGAGTGTATTATACCACATTATTTTATAATTTCAAACCGTTTTCCTTCATATACGACCCGCAAAAGGGAGAAAACTAATGGACAGCAACAGATTTATCATCACTCTTGCCTCTCTTCTCGAGAGCTCCGGCGTCGACAGAGAGACCGCGATGCGCCGCGCGCGCTCGTTTCTCTCCTCTGTTCCCGAGGACAAAAGAGAGGGCGTCGTCGCGCTTTCGGACGATGCCGCCGCAATGCGAAGAATAGCGTCGACCATAATTTCGCATCCGGACCCGCGTCAAAGGCAGGAGGCGTCAAGACCTCAGAAGCCGACGCAGGAACAGGCGCCGTCACAGCCTCAGGCGCAGCAGGCGCGCCGCCTCAATGAAGAAAGCGCTTCAAACGGCTACGATGATGACGACGATGACGGCGACGACGAAATAATCAACGCGATGCTGAATACGCCTCCGCAGAAGCCGAGGCAGACCTTCCCCGCGAACGGAGGTCAGCCGCGTCAGTCTCAGCCGCCTCAACAGCAACAGCAGCGGCCCGGCGAGCCTGTCCGCGACAGGCAGACTCCGCCGCCCCAGAGGAACGCCCCCGCCAACACCCCCGCCAACCCCCCCCCC
>CANQYV010000126.1 GCA_947628165.1 uncultured Clostridia bacterium
TCGTCCCCTTTTCCATGCGCGACATATCCTCGGTCCCGCCGCCTATGACCTTATATATTATAGTTATCCCGTCCGCGCATGCGTCGTGCACCGAGATCGGGCGGCGCAAAAACCTTCCCGGGACCGCGATATTTATAAACTGCCCCGGCACGGTCTCGCCCGTACTGCCCGAAAGGCGCATTTTGTATACGTCCTTTGCGACCGGGACGTTTTCGGTTACCGTAAGTACCGTTTTTTCCATTTTCTTATTCCGCGTCTATCGTTGAGACCTTGAGCGTCGTTTCCTCGAGCACATCGAGAAGGACGCGCACGGTGTCGAGAGATGTGAACATCGTGACGTTGTTCTCCGTCGCGCAGCGGCGGATCAGGACGCCGTCCTCGTAGTGGACGCCCGACATTATGGCGCGCGTGTTGATGACGTAGCTGACGTATCCCGAGCGTATCGAGTCGAGTATCTCCTCGCTGCCCTCCGATATCTTTCTGCGCACCCTCGTTCTGATGCCGTGCGCGCGCAGAAATTCCGCCGTCGCTATCGTCGCCTCGATGTTGAAGCCCATGTCGTAGAACCGCTTCACGAGCGGCAGCGCCTCTTCCTTGTCCTCGTCCGCGAGCGTGACGAGCACCGTGCCGTAGTTCTGTAATTTCATGCCCGACGCCGTCATAGCCTTGAACATCGCGCGGTGCAGCTTCCTGTCATACCCTATCGTCTCGCCCGTCGACTTCATCTCGGGCGAAAGGTACGCGTCGAGCCCCTTTATCTTGTTCGACGAGAACACAGGCACCTTGACGTAGTACCTCTTCTTTTCCTCGGGGTAAAGGGAGAATATCCCCTGCTCCTTGAGCGTCTTGCCGAGGATGACCTCCGTCGCAATGTCCGCGAGGCTGTAGCCCGTCGCCTTCGAGAGGAACGGCACCGTCCTCGACGAGCGCGGGTTGACCTCGATTATGAACACGTTGTCGTCTTTGTCGACGATGAACTGGATATTGTAAAGTCCCACGATGCCGATGCCGAGACCGAGCTTCTTTGCGTAGGTGAGGATCGTGCCCTTTACCTTGTCGGAGACGCTGAACGTCGGATAGACCGATATCGAGTCCCCCGAATGGACTCCCGTCCGCTCGACGAGCTCCATTATGCCCGGCACAAACACATCGACTCCGTCGCAGATCGCGTCGACCTCGAGCTCTTTGCCGCCTATATATTTGTCGACGAGCACGGGCTTGTCGACGTCTATCTCGACCGCCGTCTTGAGGTACTGCCTTAAGTGATCTTCCTTCGCCACTATCTGCATCGCGCGCCCGCCGAGCACAAAGCTCGGGCGAACGAGCACGGGATATCCTATCTCCTCGGCGGCGCGAACGCCGTCCTCTATATTCGTGACGGCAACTCCCTTCGGCTGCGGGATGCCGAGCTCAAGGAGCACGCGCTCGAACGCGTCCCTGTTTTCCGCGCGCTCGATGGCGTCGCGGTCGGTGCCTATGATGCGGACGCCGCGCTCCGCGAGCGGCTCGGCGAGATTTATCGCCGTCTGTCCGCCGAGCGAGGCTATAACGCCCTCGGGCTGCTCGAAATCGACTATGTTCATGACGTCCTCGGGCGTCAGCGGCTCGAAGTAGAGCTTGTCCCCCGTCGTGTAGTCGGTCGACACCGTCTCGGGGTTGTTGTTTATTATTATCGCCTCGTAGCCCGCGCGCTTTATCGTCTGCACAGCGTGGACCGTCGAATAGTCGAACTCGACGCCCTGACCTATCCTTATCGGACCCGCGCCGAGGACTATTATCTTCTTCTTGTCCGTCAGGCGGGACTCGTTTTCGCCCGTGTATGAGGAATAAAGGTACGCTATGTACTTGCCCGTGTGGAGCGTATCCACCATGCGGAACGCGGGCTTTATGCCGTTTTCCTTCCGCGCGGCGTAGATCTCAAGCTCGGGCACGCCCCAGAGCGACGCTATGTATTTGTCCGAAAAGCCCATCTTCTTCGCGGCTCTGAGCGTCTCCGTGTTCCCCTTTTCGCCCGGGAGCCGCTTTTCCATGTCGACGATATTCTTTATCGCCTCGAGGAAGATCTCCGTTATCATCGTTATGCGGTGAAGCTCCGATATGGACGTCCCGCGGCGCAGAAGCTCCGTTATCGCGTAGATGTTGTCGTCACGGAAGCTCGATATATAATCGAGCAGCGCCCCGGTCTCCATCCCGTCGAACTTCGCCGAGCGCAGGTGGCAGACGCCCGTCTCGAGCGAGCGGACGGATTTGAGGAAGCATTCCTCAAGGCTCGCGCCTATGCCCATGACCTCGCCCGTCGCCTTCATCTGCGTGCCGAGCGTGTTCGGAGCCTCGGAGAATTTGTCGAACGGGAAGCGCGGGAACTTCGCCACTATGTAGTCGAGCGACGGCTCCATCGCCGCGTTTCCGCCGGCGACGGGTATCTCCTCGAGCGCCATGCCGAGCGCTATCTTCGCCGTCACGCGGGCGATCGGGTATCCGCTCGCCTTCGACGCGAGCGCCGACGAACGCGAGACGCGCGGGTTCACCTCGATGAGGAAATATTCGCTCGTCTCCGGGTGGAGCGCGAACTGCACGTTGCAGCCGCCGTGTATCTTTAATTCGCGTATGATCTTTATCGCCGAATCGTTGAGCATTTTAAGATCGTGATCGTTCAGCGACAATATCGGCGCGACGACGATACTGTCGCCCGTGTGTAC
>CANQYV010000127.1 GCA_947628165.1 uncultured Clostridia bacterium
TGAAGCAAAGCTTCGCAAGTCTCAAAAGCTGCGCTTTTGCGGCGGCTTTGCCGCCGGCTCGATATTGACGGCCGCCGCCTCGCACTGCTTCGCGCGCTCGGCGACGTGGTATAATAAACGCAGTTCATGCCAAAGTCGCCGCGACAGCGGCGACGGCAGTCTAAGGAAGCGTTTATTGACCAAAATTCCCTTTGATTTTATGTCGCCGCATGCGCGGCGACTCTAAGGTAGGAATTTATGGTATAATAAACGCAGTTCATGCCAAAGTCGCCGCGACAGCGGAGTCAATCGCCGCAGTGTCGCCGCGGACGAAAGCTGTGTATAATAAGCGTGAAAAGAAATATCGGGAGCTCTCGCTCCCGATATGTTCGGCTCTGCTTATATCATGCTCATGTAGGTTTTTCGCCTGACGAAGCCGATGTGTCGGCTCCGGCAGCCTCGAGCGCAGCGTAGTATGCTTCCATGACCTTCGCTTCGATCTCCTCGCGGAAATCCGATACGATGGGATGGCACACGTCGCGGCTCGAACCGTCAGGATTTTTCCGTGACGGCATAACGATAAAATTCCTGCCTGAGGCGCTGATGACCTTGATGTCGTGGACGGCGAACGCGCCGTCGAAAGTTACCGATGCGATGGCTCTCATTGGTCCGTCGTCGAATAACTTACGGATTTTCACGTCTGTGACTGTCATGCTCTACCTCCCCCTGCCGTGTTTGCGGCTCAGATTTGATTTATATCTATCGTTTATTATGCACCGTTGCATGAAGCGGCATAAACGGGGGGGAGAACAAAAATATGTGGGGATCGCGCCTCAAGATTTTACGTCGAACACACTCGTTTTTTGTGTGCACATATATAGTATACATCTTTTCATAGCGAAAAGTGTGAATAGTTTATTGATATTATGTGAACAATTTGTGTCTTTTAAAGCCTGCTCAAAAAGAAAATGAAGGCCTTTCATGAAAAAATACATCAATTTTTCATATTTTATATTAATAAAAAGTGCTGTTAAGTGAGCGCACTTCTGCGGCTGAAAAAGCACGGAAATGCCGTCGGAACAGTGTCGGGACGCGCCTCGGGCGCGCTTTCAAAAAAGGAGAAAAATGTCAGTAAATACGGATAATACCCGCTTCGGCAAAAACGGCGTCGACGCCCTTCTCACGGGCAGCAAAAAGCTGTTTTTTGTCGGTATCGGAGGAATAAACATGAGCTCGCTCGCCGTCATCGCCGCGTCTCGCGGATACGAGGTCGCGGGCTCGGACAGGACGCGCTCACACGTCACCGACGATCTTGAGGCGCACGGAATAAAGGTATATCACGAGCACGCGGCGGAAAACGTCGCCGACGCGGACGCGCTCATATACACGGTGTCGATACCGACAGACAACCCGGAATACGTCCGCGCCGGGGAGCGCGGCATACCGCGCATCTCACGCGCCGATTTTCTCGGCTGGCTGATGAGCCGCGACGAGATAAGGATAGGTGTTTCAGGCATGCACGGAAAGAGCACCTGCACCGGTATGTGCGCCTCCGTTTTGCTGACGGCGGACTCCGATCCCACCATCTCGTCGGGCGCCGTCATACATGAGCTCGGCGGCACATACCGCGCCGGCGGGGACAGGTATTTTCTTTTCGAGGCGTGCGAATACAAGGATTCATTCCTGTCCTTCTATCCGACGCACGCGGCGATACTCAACATCGACATGGATCACCCCGACTATTTCGCGGATATCGAGCAGATAAGGGACTCATTCTCGAGATATATGTGCCTTATCGAAAAGATATGCGTCGTCAATTGGAGCGACGCCGACGTCCGCATTGCCGCCGATATGGCGGAAAAGGCGGGCAGCCGCTGCCGGTTCATCAAATTCGGTACATCATTGGATGAGGACGCGCTGCCGCGCGGCGAATACGACGTCTTTGCGGACGAAATCGAGCTTGCGCCGCACGGAACGCGCTTTACGCTTTCGACCCGCGAATGGGGCAGCCTTGACATAACTCTTTCCGAGCCGGGATTACACAACGTCCGTGACGCCGCGGCGGCGGCGGCGCTCACGCTTTCGGCGGGCATACGCCCCGAGGACGTCTCGGCGGGCCTTGCTTCATTCCGCGGCGCGGTCCGAAGGATGGAGCTCATAGGCAAAACGAAGTCGGGCGCCGATGTGTATCTTGATTACGCACACCACCCGACCGAGATGCAGGCGACGATAAGTACCGCCCGTATGCTCGGAGGCCGGCAGATAGTGGTCTTTCAGCCTCACACATATACAAGGACGAAGGCGCTTTTTGACGGGTTTTCAAAGGTCCTCTCGATGCCGGATGAGGTAGTGCTTGCTGACATTTACGCGGCGCGTGAGGACGATGTTTACGGCGTCAGCTCGTCTCTTCTCGCAGACGCCGTGACGGCCGCCGGCGGCAATGCGGTCTATTCCGGCAGCCTTCCCGGCAACGGCGGTGAATTTGCCCGCATAGGAGAGTTCGTGCGGTCGCGCGCAGGCGAGGGTGACACCGTAATCATAATGGGAGCCGGCAGCATAGACGGTACTGTACCGTATATTTTATCCTGAAAAAACGGGAAAACACATATTGACAAGGCACGAGATGTTTGATATAATAATGCTCGTCCGA